>JBJMVU010000445.1:0-14790 GCA_045810485.1 Massilia sp.
CAAACTAAACCAACAACAACCTCTACATATAAAGCACATGCTGGCCGCGCACGGTGCTTCGGGTGCCGGCATCACCGCCGCGCAGGCGGGCCGGCCGGATGTGCCGCAGCCGCAGCCGCAGCCGGCGGCGTCGCGCGTCCCGGTGCCCGACGCTGCGGCGCAACACGGCCGGCGCCGACAGTCGGAGCCGCCGCGCGCCGCCGCACATGAAGTGATGGCGCAACCGCAGCCGGCGGCGCACGACGCGCCGCGTGCGCCCGCGCCGCAGCACGCCGCGATGCAGGCGCCGCATCCGCAGCCGGCCGTGCGTGGGCCGGCACCGCGTCCGCAGCCGCAGCCTCAAGTCCACACTGAGCAGCAGCCCGCGCCGCGTCCGCAGCCTCAAGTCCACGCCGCGCCGCAGCCCGCACCGCGCCCGCAGCCAGCCGCGCACGCCGCGCCGAAGCCGGCGCCGCATCCGCAACCGCCGGCGCAGCCCGCGCCGAGGCCGGCCCCGCATCCGCAACCGGCGGCACACGCTGCGCCGCAGCCGCAACCGCACCCGGCGCCCGCCCACGGCGGCGACAAGGGCGGCGACCACGGTCACAAGAACGGCGAGAAGGGCGGCCACTGACGAGGGGCAGTGGCGCGGTGTAAGATGCGCTTTTCTCCAACCCAGCGCCGCGCCATGCCGACACACCATCGACCGACCCCGGACCGTCCATATGGAGCCGCAGCATGATGCTGCTCCTCGTCTTCCTGGCCGGGCTGTGGGCCGGCGTGCAGAACGCGCTGGCGGGCGGGGGCTCGTTCGTCACCCTGCCGGCGCTGATCGTCTCCGGCATGTCGCCGCTCGCGGCCAACATCACGTCGACGGTCGCGCTGTTCCCCGCGCAGATCACGTCCGGGTACGCCGGGCGCAAGCTGGTGAGCGGCGCGGGCGGCCTGCCGTTCTGGGCGCTGTTCGTGCTGAGCATCGCCGGCGGCGCGGCGGGCGGCCTGCTGCTGCTGCACACGTCGCCGGCGGTGTTCGCGCGGCTCGTGCCGTGGCTCGTGCTGTTCGCGACGGCCGTCTTCACGTGGGGGAGCTTCTTCCGCAAGCCCGGCGCCGCGGGCGCCGTCCATCTCGGGCCCGTGGCGACGGGATGCGCGCAATTCCTGATCGCCGTCTACGGCGGCTATTTCGGCGGCGGCATCGGCATCCTGATGCTGGCCGCGCTGACGATGGCCGGCCTCGCCGCGCGCAACGCCGGCGCCACCAAGAACGTGCTGGCCGGCGTGATGAACGCGTCGGCCGTCCTGCTGTTCCTCACGTCGCCCCAGTTGCACTGGCTGCAGTGCGGCGTGCTGGCGGCCGGCGGCGTCATCGGCGGGTTGCTGGGTGCGTGGGCGCTGCACCGCGTCAATGAAAAGGCGTTGCGCGTGGCCATCGTCTGCATCGGCATTGCGCTCACCGTCGGCCTCTTCCTGAAACCCATTTGAAGCGCGCTGGACACGCCTCCCTGCTTGGTCTACAGTGGAATCATGCGGTATCGCCATGAATGATTCCGCCGGGAAGGTAGGTGCGCCATGCTGGATTTACTTTACGGCCTCGAACCGGATCTCGCGCTGCACGCGGTCGTGCTGGCGGCGGGCTGCGCGACGTTTTTCCTGATCCTCCTGTGGTGGCGTTGCCCGGGGTGCACGTGGCAGGAATGGACCAGCGAGCTGCTGGGCCGCGACGAGAAGGACGACGCGGCCCAGGAGTGACAGCGGTCAGTCCGTGCCGTCCGCGTGATAGTGGTCGGCCTGCACCTTGCCATTCACGCCGTGCGTCCGCACGTCCGGCGTGATCGGCAGCATGCTCGCACTCCACGTCTCCCATTCTCCCTTCAGCCTGTCGAACACGTCCGGATGGCGCTGCGCCACGTTGGCGCGCTCGCGCTGGTCGATCGTCACGTCGAACAGGAATTCGTTGCCGTTGAGGCGCAGGTATTTCCAGTTGCCGGATCGGACCGCGCGCTGGGCATTCGCCTTGTAGCGCCAGAACAACGTCCTTTCGCCGGGAGCGCGCTGGCCCGTCAGCACGGGCAGCAGGTTCTGGCCGTCCGGCGGATAGGCCGGATCGGGCGCCCCGCCGGCCGCGGCGAGCAGCGTCGGCAGCCAGTCCATGCTGATCGCGACCTGCTCCGTGACCTTGCCGGCGCCCACGCGGCGTGGCCAGCGGACGATCGCGGGCACGCGGATGCCGCCTTCCAGCAGTTCCGTCTTCTGGCCGCTGAACGGCCACGTCTTCGAAAAGCGCTCGCCGCCATTGTCGCTCGTGAAGATGACGATCGTGTTGTCGGCCAGGCCCTTGCGCTGCAGCGCGTCGAGCACGCGGCCGATGGCGGTGTCCAGTCCCGTCACCATCTTGCCGTACGTGACCAGGTCGCCGCCGTCGTAGTGGAAGATGTTGCCGATCCGGCGCGACACGGCTTCGTCGCCCGGACCTTCCCACGGCCAGTGCGGGGCCGTGAAGTGCAGCGACAGGAAGAACGGCTGCTTGCCATCTTGCTGCCCGATGTAGTCGGTGGCGTGTTCCGCGATCAGGTCGGTGTAATAGCCGACCTTGTGCACCGGAACCTCGCCTTCGTATAAATCTTCCGGTACGTCCGGGCCGACGCCCGGCTTGTGCGTGAAGTAGTCGATGGCGCCGCCGTAGTTCCCGAAAAAGACGTCGTAGCCGCTCTTGAGGGGACCGAACACGGGCAGGTAGCCCAGGTGCCACTTGCCGAACAGCGCGGTGCGGTAGCCGGCCTTCTTCAGCAGCGACGGCAGCGTGGGATGCTGCGGCGGCAGGCCGATGCTCTTCGACGGTCCGGCGATCGGCTCTTCCAGCCCGCCGCGCAGGCGGTACTGGTAGCGGCCCGTGATCAGGCCGAAGCGCGTCGCGGAGCACACCGCGGAATTGGCATAGGCCTGCGTGAAGCGCACGCCTTGCGCGGCGAAGCGGTCGAGGTTCGGCGTCGCGAAATCCGTGTTGCCGTAGACGCCCAGGTCGGCGTAGCCCAGGTCGTCCGCGAGGATGAAGACGATGTTCGGCTGCTGCTCCCGGTTGTCGGCCGCGAGCAGCGCCTGCGGGGCGAGGGCGAGGGCGGGAAGGCCTTTGATGACGGCGCGGCGTTTCTGGTCTGGTTTGCTCATGGTGGTTCCTTGCTTAGAAATCGAGACGTGCCGTCGCGCCGACCGTGCGCGGCGTGCCGATGACGGCGTTGTACGAGCCGAACGTGCCGTTCCACATGCTCGTATAGTACTGGCGGTCGAACAGGTTGCGGGCCCACACCTGCACGTCCCACGCGCGCTCGCCGTTCGAGCGCACGCCGGCCGACAGGTTCGCGAGGCCGTACGCCGGGATGCGCGAATACGTCGACGCGTCCAGCGTGCCGTACGTCGACGAGCGGTACGACACGTTGCCGTTCACGTACGCGCGCCAGGTATCGTCAAGAGGATGCTCCCAGCGCGCGCCCACGTTCGCCGTGCGGCGCGGTGCGTTGACGAGGGCGTCGCGGCCGGACAGGTCGCACGATACCGCGTTCACTTCCGGCGCGCACGGCGCGTTTTTATAAGTCAGGTAGCGCGGGTCGTTGAACGATACGTTGGCCTGGATGTGCAGGGTGCGCACCGGGATCGCGAGCGCTTCCAGCTCGATGCCGCGGGTGCGCACGTCGCCGGCGTTCGTCAGGTACGACGTGCGCGTCGTCGGATCGTACGCATTGCTCTGGTAGCCGTGGACGACGGTCGCGAACAGGTTGGCGTTCAGTTGCAGGCGGCGGTTCAGCAGCGTGCTCTTCACACCCAGTTCCGCCGCGTTGGCGCGCTCGGCGCCCACCAGCAGCGACGCCGCGCCGGCCGCGCCGGGCACCTGCAGGTTGATGCCGCCCGACTTTTCGCCGTGCGACAGGCTGCCGTACAGCAGGACGTCGTCCCAGGCTTTATAGCCGGCCGACAGCAGCGCGCTGGGGCTCGACTGGTGCAGCGCCAGCGGTCCGGAATCGTAGGCGCCGTAGCGGGCGTTGCGCACCGTGAGCGCGGGGCCGGTGACAGCCGGGCCGACCGGGGCGTAACGGATCACGCGTACGCGCTTGTCCTCGTACGTGCCGCGCAGGCCGGCCGTCAGGTCCCAGCGGTCCGTCGCGTGCCACGTGGCCTGGCCGAACAGGGCGTAGCTGTTGACGCGCAGGGTGCCCGGCGAGTTGCTCGTGACGTCGTTCCACGCGCCGGCCGGATTGCCGTTGAAGCGGTCGGCGAGGGGACCGTTGACGGTGAACGCGTTGTTCTCCAGCTCCTGGTAGTAATAATAGGCGCCGGCGACCGTGTCGACCGCGCCCGGGGCGCTGGCCCAGCGCAGCTCCTGCGTGAACTGGCGGTGTTTCGCCGACTGGCCCACGTTCAAGGTCACCGGCACATCGAGGCCGTCGTCGTTGTGCGGCACGAAGTTCCATGTGCGCCACGCGCTGATCGAGGTGATGCGGCTGGCGTTGGCGAGATTCCAGTTGGCTTCCGCCGACAAGCCGCCCTGGTGCACGTTCACGTGCGAGCCGTTGTCGAGGTTCACCGCGCGGTCTTCCGGATTCGTCACGGGATGCGCGCCGACGAGGGCCGCCTGCGCGAGGTATTTGCCGGTGGCGCCCGCGTTATAGAAAATCAGCGTGCCGTTGTTCGAGTCTTCCTCGTTGTAGTCGGCGATCACGCGCAGGCTGAAATCCCTGCTTGGCTCATACAGGGCCTGGGCGCGCAGGCCCTGGCGCAGGCCGCCCTGCACGCGGGCGCCGTTGTAGCGGTTGCGGATGTAGCCGTCGTCCTGCGTGCGGTACACGGACAGGCGCGCCGCCAGGTTGTCCGTCACGGGACGGTTCAGCACCAGCTTGCCCTGCACATAGCCGAAGCTGCCGGCCGAGATTTCGGCCTGCGACTCCTCGTTGCGCGTCGGTTTGCGCGACGAGATGTTCACCACGCCCGCCGTCGTGTTCTTGCCGAACAGCGTGCCCTGCGGACCGCGCAGCAGTTCGAGCTGCTCGATGTCGAGCGCGTCGAAGGCGGCCATGCCGGGACGGGCGAGATAGACGTTGTCGAGGTACAGGCCGACGCTGCCTTCCAGGCCGTCGCTCGCCGGGTTGTTGCCGAGACCGCGCACCGCGAAACTCATCTGGCGGGCGTGGACGTAGTTGATCGTCGTGCTGGGCAGCAGCTGCTGCAGGTCTTGCGCGCGGTAGACGCGGTTCGCTTCCAGCTCGTCGCCGTTCAGCACCGTCATCGGCGTCGGTACGCTTTGCGCGCTTTCCACACGGCGCCGGGTGGACACGAGCACCGTCTGGATCGTGTCCGACAGCGGTTGCGTGGCGGCCGGATCGGGGCCCACATCGGCGGCGGCGATCAGCACCGGCGCGACGGCCGCATTCGGACCGGCGTTTGGTCCCGATTCTTGCGCCCACACGCATCCGGCGCACATCATCATGGCCGCCGCCGCGATGGTGGTGCGTGAAACGGCCGGCGCGCGGTGGCGCCTGGTCCTGGGCTGTGCTGCGGATGCGTAAAACACGACATTCTCCTGGTAGTGATAAAAAAGCGGGATGAGCGAAGCCGCTGCGGCGCGTGGACGCGCCGCAGGGACTGCAAAGCGGGTAAAAGGGATTAGGGGGCGGTGGCCACCGCGGGCGCCGCGGCGAGCGGACGCTCGCTGCGCGGCGTGTTGGCCGGGACCCAGTCGTACGGCACGGGCTGGGCGCGATATACCCAGTTGGTGCGCACCGTGCGGCCGCTGCCGCCGACTGCCGAGTCGCCGTAGAACGGGCTGACGTATTCCCACACGATCTCGCCCTGTGGCGTAACCTGGAACAACCGGCCGTTCATGCCTTCGTCGATGAGGGTGTTCCCGTTCGGCAGGCGGCGCGCGCTGCTGATGAAGGCGCTGTAGAAGCTCCACTGCGTCTGGCGGGAGTTCACGGCCGTGTACTCCCACACGATTTCTTTCCTGACCGGGTCGATCTCCAGCACGCGCGAGTGCGGGAAGATACCGGGGCTGACGATCGGGTAGCCGGCCTCGCCCTGGTTGTCGAACACGATCAGGTTGCCGGCGCCGGGCAGGCCGGGCGCGATCAGGTGCGGGTCGTGCTGGCCGATCAGCTGGTCGACGGGTCGCGGCAGCTTGCCGCCGGTCGGCGCGAAATCGGGGCCGAGGCGCCACACGACCTTGCCGGTCTTCTTGTCGAGGATGGCGACGATGTTCGCCTGGCGCGAACTGATGATCACGTTCTCCGGCGCAAAGCGCGCGTCGCCGCCGTCGAACCATTTGTTCGGGCCCAGCGCGCGGGCGCTGTTCGTGTGCAGGTAGTCGACGGCCTTCGCGCCTTCGCGCGGCGGGGCTTTGCGCAGCTGGTCCAGCGCGGCTTTCGAAAAGCCGAATTCGTCGAGGTGGTCGGATGCCGTCCAGCGCCACACGATCCTGCCTTGCGGGTCGACTTCGTACAGCACGTCGTCCAGCACTTGCGGCGCCTTGAAGCCTTTCACTTCATGCACGAGGTTCGCCAGCACGAGCGTGTTGCCGTTGGCGAGGCGTTCCCAGTCGTGGTGCTGTTTCGCGGCGCCGCCCGGCGCGGCATTGGTGTTCGTGTCGGCGCCGCCGTATGCGGTCTGCGCCGCGGCGCCCCAGCGCCAGACGACGTTGCCATCCCAATCCAGTTCGCCGATCGCGGTATTGCCGAGGCCATTGCCGGCCGCCTGCACGCCCGGTAGCTGCGCCAGTTGCAGCAGCACGTGGCCGCGCGCACCGCCGGCCTTGCCGGGTTCCACCAGCACGGGCGGGAAGCCTTCCTGCGCCCACTGGTGCACGTCGTTGCCGTTCATGTCGATCAAATGCGTCTTCTTGTCCTGGCCCGAGAACAACACGTAACCGTTCCACGCCTTTTGCGGTTCGTAGCGGGTGACGCCCGTCGGGAACACGCTGGGCGCGGCGAGGGCGGCCGCCACCGGCAGCATGCACAGGGCCAGCAGGGTGGCGGCTTGCAGGCGGCGGGCCTGTTGCTGTCGTTGGAGGAGGCGGGCCTGGCGGCGCGTCGCGGTGGCGGTCATGGCGTCCCTTTCGTAATGGATGAGTCGGTGCATCTTACGAACCGAAACGCGAATGCAGAACGAATATGTTGATATATCCATATCTTGGCGAGGGTTCTAACGATATGCGGTTTTTGCAACACCTCGCTGCTGCGAAGCCAACAACCTGGTGAATAAAAGAGATTGACGCATCGAATATCTGCAACTACTATAATCATAATTACGGTTATGATTTGGCGCCGGCAGCCAGCCCGGCGATTCCTCGACTCCACCCAGAAGGGACTTGTATGCGCTTTTCCGTCTTCCTCAACGCCCGCACCATGACGCCGGACGCCGACCGCGACCTGATCGTCGACCTGGAGCGCCACGCCCTGCTGGCGGGCGAGCTCGGCTTCGATGCCATCTTCCTGCCGGACCACCACTTCAACGGCTACATGGCGGTCGCCAGCGACAGCTATATGTTCGCCTCGTACCTGGCCGCCAAGCTGCCGGACATGCACTTCGGCTTCTCCGTCACGACCGTGCCGCTGCACCATCCGGTGCGTTTCGTCGAGCGCATCAACATCCTCGACCACCTCACGAAGGGCAAGCTGCTGGTAGGCGTGGGCTCGGGCACGACGCCGGAAGAGATGATCGGTTTCGGCGTGAACTACAAGGACGCCGGCCGCATCGCCGAGGAAAACCTGGCGGCGGCGGAAGCGCTGTGGAACAAGCGCATCGAAGACGACGCGATCGAGCTGGATGGCTTCCACAAGGGCCGCGTGCTGCAGCGTATCGCCCCGAGCCCGTACGGCCAGAAACATGCGCGCCTGATGCCGGTGGCGATGAAGGACGCGAGCATCACGCGCGCCGCCGTCAACGGCTGGCCCGCGTTCATCCCCGCGTTCACGCCGCCGCAGATCGGCGGGCTGGAGCCCCTCACGCACGTGAAAAAATACTTCGGCAAATACCACGAGCAGCTGCTGGCCGCCGGCCATGACGAGCAGACCGTGGCCGACGCGCTGTCGTGGACCACGCACAGCTACCAGTGCGTGCACCTGGCGGAGACCGACGAGCAGGCCCGCAAGGAAGTGCTGGAGATCCTGACGTCGTACCAGGAGGCCGTCGACCGCGAAGCCGCCTTCAACGCCAAGGCGGAAAGCGATGACGCGAACAAGAAGACGGACCGCACCGGCGCCGCGCTGACCGAGGAGTGGATGGCCACGTGGTGCCTGTACGGCAGCCCGGCCACCGTCATCGACAAGCTGCGCGCGTACCAGCAGGTCGGCATCGGCAACATCCTGTGCGGCACCGTCACCGGTCCGCTGACGGAACAGCGCCTCGCGTACGCGGACCAGACCCTGCGCCTGCTGGCGCAACACGTGATCCCGGCGTTCCAATGACAGCCCCGCTCGAACTGACCGTCGACGAGATGGCAAGCCTCACGGCCGGCGCGTCGATGTGGTCCACGGCCGCCATCCCGCACGCCGGCATCCCGGCGCTGGCGATGGCGGACGGCCCGATGGGCGTGGCCGGCCCGCGCGTGGACGAGCGTGACGTCTCGCTGCTGACACCGGCCCCCGTCGCGCTGGGCGCGAGCTGGGACCGTGAACTCGTGCAGCGCATCGGCCGTCTCGTCGGCGGCGAAGCGATCCGCCGCAAGGTCGACCTGATGCTCGCGCCGAACCTGAACCTCGCGCGCAGCCCGCTGGCCGGGCGCGCCTTCGAATATTTTTCCGAAGACCCGCTGCTGTGCGGCCGGCTCGGCGCGGCCTGGATCCAGGGCTGCCAGTCCGTCGGCACGGGCGCGGTCGCGAAACACCTCGTGTGCAACGACAGCGAGACGGCCCGTGATTCCATGAACGCCGTCGTCGATGAGCGCACCCTGCGCGAAGTCTACCTGGCGCCGTTCGAGATGGCCGCGCAAGCCGGCTGCGCGGGGATGCTCACCGCGTACAACAAGGTCAATGGCGCGTGGTGCGCGGAGGCGGGCAAGGTCGTGCGCGACGTCGCGAAGGGCGAGTGGAAATTCGACGGCGTGTTCATGAGCGACTGGTTCGGCACGCATTCGACGGCGCCGTCGCTGAACGGTGGCCTCGACCTCGAGATGCCGGGCCCCGCGCGCTTCCTCGGCGCGAAGAGCGCGGCCGCGGTGGTGGAAGGGCAGGTCGACCCCGAACGTGTGCGCGACGCGGCCGAACGCGTGGCGCGGACCGCCCGCCGCTTCGGCCAGGACAAAGGCGCGCCGCTGCCCGCCGCGGAGGCGAGCGCACTTCTCGTGGAAGCCGCCGCCGCCGGTTTTACGCTGGTGCGCAACGACGACGCGATCCTGCCGCTGGATACAGGCCGCTTCGCGCGCGTCGCGGTGCTCGGCCCGAACGCGAGCGCGCCGTGCTTCCAGGGCGGCACGTTCGCCAAGATTGCAGTCCGTCCGGACGCGCTGCTGCCGCTGGACGCGCTGCGCGCCCGCTTCGGCGCCGCAATCGTCGCTTACGAGCCGGGCGTCGATCCGCAGCCGAAGCTGCCGCGCATGCCGGCGCGTCCCGCGCGCGATGTCGACGGCTGCACGCACGGCATGACGCTCGACTACTTCGACAATCCCGACTGCGCCGGCACGCCGCTGCTGAGCGAGACGCGCGACACGAACTCGCTGACGTGGTTCCACGGCGTGCACGCGGCCGGCGCACTGCAGCGGCCTGCCGCCACACGGGCGAGCGGCGTCGTCACGGCCACGGTCGACGGTCCGCACCGCTTCTATATCGGCGGCACGGGCGCGCTGCGCCTCGTCGTGGACGGCGTGGAAGTGTTCCGCCGCGACGAACAACTGGCGCCCGGCGACGTGATGGGCCGCCTCAAAAGCGGCGACGCCGATTGCGTCACGGTCGACCTGCGCGCCGGCCAGGAAGCCGACGTCGTCGCCGAGCTGCGCTACACGGCCGCCCGCTGCCAGGGCCTGTGGTACGGCGTGCGCGGCCCGGACAGCTTCGATGCGATGATGGCCCGCGCCGTCGCGGCCGCGCGCGCGGCGGATGCCGTCGTGCTGGTCGTCGGCGAGACGTCGGACGCCAGCGTGGAAAGCAAGGACCGCGTCGACACGCGCCTGCCGGCCGAGCAGGTCGCGCTGATCGAGCATGTGTGCGCGGCGAACCCGAATACGATCATCGTCACCAATGTGGGGCACGCGTTCGACACGCGCTGGGAGACCAGGGCGAAGGCCGTGCTGCATTGCTGGTATCCGGGCGAGGAATTTGGCCGCGCGCTGGCGCAGGTGCTCGCGGGCGACCGCGAGCCGGGCGGGCGCATGCCGGTGACGATCGCGCAAGACGATGCCGATTACCCGGCGCTGTCGCTGCAGCCGGGTGCGACCGGCGACCTGCGCTACGACGAGGGTGTGCGGGTCGGCTACCGCGGCCTGGCCGCACGCGGCGTCAACCCGCGCCAGGCGTTCGGCGCCGGCTTCGGCTACACGACGTTCGCGCTGGACGGCGCCACCGCCGGGCCGGGCGGCGCGGATGGCTGGACGGTGACCGTCGACGTGCGCAATACCGGCACGCGCGCCGGCGCGGAAGTCGTGCAGGTGTACCGCACGGCGCCCGAACTGACGCTGGTCGGTTTCGACAAAGTCCATCTGGCGCCGGGCGAGACGCGCACGGTGCGCATCGCCATCGACCGCCGCCGGCTGCAGATGTGGGAGGGCGGCTGGACCGACCTGCCGGGCCCCGTCGACCTGCTGGTCGGGCGATCCAGCGCCGACCTGCCGTTCGCCGTACAAGTCAACACCAATTAATCAGGAGATCACCATGAACGCCATGGACACCAACCTCGCCCACCGCGCCGACCGTCCCTTCATCGTCGGCATCGGCGGCACGACCCGCCCCGGCTCCAGCACGGAAAGCGCGCTGCGCTCGGCGCTGCAGTACGCCGAAGACCTGGGCGCGGAGACGCAACTGTTCGGCGGCGAAGCCCTCAGCACGCTCGACGTGTTCTCGCCCGAAGTGCGCGAACGCAGTCCGGCGCAGCGCGCCATCGTCGACGCCGTGCGCCGCGCCGACGCCGTCATCTTCGCGTCGCCGGGGTACCACGGCGGCGTCTCGGGCCTCGTCAAGAACGCCATCGACCTGCTGGAAGACCTGCGCGGCGACGAGCGTGTGTACCTGGACGGCATGCCGGTCGGCTGCATCGTCACGGCCGCGGGCTGGCAGGGTTGCAACACGACCTTGGGCGCGATGCGCTCGATCGTGCACGCGCTGCGCGGCTGGCCGACGCCGCTCGGCGTGACCCTGAACACGGCCGGTGTGAAGCTGTTCGACGCGCAGGGGCAGTGCCTGGACGCCCAGGTGGCCGCGAGCCTGAAGGTGCTCGCGGAGCAGGTCGTCAATCCGGCCAGTGTGTTTGCACGAGGGAATAAAAAATCAGAATTATTGTTATAAAACCTGTGCTATCCTGACTAAAAAAATGACACACGCGGAGACAGCGGCATGAAGATCCATACGATACGGAGCGGGCCGGCGAGCCCATCGCGCCGGGCCGCGCTGGGCGCGCTGCAGGCCGCCGGCGCGACCGCGGCCCGCACGGCCGGCCTCACGAAGCCCGAGCTGAAAATCCTGGTGGTGGCCGCGGACGCCATCGTGCCCGTCACCGACACCCCGGGCGCCGTCGCGGCCGGCGTGCCGCACTTCATCGACGCGCTGGCGCAACACTGGATGAATGCGGACGAGCTGGCGCAGTTCCGCGCCGGCCTCGCGGACCTCGACAAGCGCGCGCAGCAGCGCTACCAGCGCGGCTTTGCCGCATGCACGCCGGCCCAGGCCACGGCGATCCTGCAAGATCTGCGCACTTCCAGCCCGTACGAAGGCCGCACGTTCGAACTGGCCGCCCGCATCGAAGACCCGAAGGCGCCGTTCTACCTGCGCCTGCGCGACCTGGTCGTCTACGGCTATTTCACGTCCGAGATCGGCAGCACCAGGGAACTGCGCTACGTCGCGGTGCCGGGCCGGTTCGACGGCGACGTCGAGGTCAGGACGTGGCCGTACCAGAACGTCATCTGATCCGCGCGAAAGGACAACCATGCATCAAACGACCGAATTCGACGCGATCGTGATCGGCTCCGGCATCACCGGCGGCTGGGCGGCGAAGGAACTCACCGGGAAGGGCCTGAAGGTCCTCGTGCTGGAGCGCGGCAAGCCGCTCGAACACCAGAAGGGCTACGTCCACGAATTCACGCCGCCGTGGCAGGCGCCGAAGCAGGGCTTGCCGGACCGCGAGCTGGACGCGCGCGAATACGAAATCCAGAGCAAGATCGAACGCGGTGCGTTCAGCTGGGCCAACCGCCAGTACTGGATCAACGACCGCAAGAATCCATATGAACAGGTGAAGCCGTTCCGCTGGCACCGCACCGACGTGCTGGGCGGCCGCTCGCTCACGTGGGGCCGCCAGTCCTACCGCTGGGGCCCGGACGACTTCCTGCAGAACAAGCGCGACGGCCACGGCAACGACTGGCCGATCCGCTACGCCGACCTGGAACCGTGGTACACGCACGTGGAAAAATTCATCGGCGTGAGCGGCGCGCCGGAAGGGCTGGAGAACTTCCCGGACGGGCACTACCTGCCGCCGTTCGAGATGACGGCGCTGGAAAAGCACCTGAAGCGCACCGTCGAAGGGAAATGGCAGGACCGGCGCGTGACGATCGGCCGCGTGGCCAACCTGACGGAAGCGCTGGACGGCCGCGGCCCGTGCCAGCGGCGCGCGATCTGCAACCGCGGGTGCTCGTTCGGCGCGTATTTCAGCTCGCTCAGTTCCACCCTGCCGGCCGCGCAGAAGACCGGCCTGCTCACGATCCGCACGGACAGCGTCGTGGAAGCGATCGACGTCGATCCGGTCACGAAGAAGGCGACCGGCGTGCGCGTGATCGACGCGAAGTCGGGCGAGCGCCTGCGCTTCGGTGCGAAGTTGATCTTCCTGAACGCGTCGACGTACGGCACGCTGCAGGTCCTGCTGCAGTCGAAGAGCGCCGCGCATCCGAACGGCATCGGCAACCACAGCGACGTGCTGGGCCGCTACCTCGTCGACCATGCCGGCGTGGGTGCCTTCGCCGAGATCCCCGGCTTCGACGACCGCAACTACAGCGGCCGCCGTCCGACGGGCATCCTCGTGCCGCGCTTCCGCAACATCGGCGGCCAGGACGCGGACGCCGATTTCACGCGCGGCTACGGTTACCAGGGCGGCGCCATGCGCGACGACTGGACGAATACGGCGGCGCAGACGGACGGCTTCGGCGCGGAGGTGAAGCACCAGATCGCGCGGCCGGGCAAATGGATCGCGTTCCTCGGCGCGTTCTGCGAGCAGCTGCCGCAGAAGGACAACCGCGTCGTGCTGAACGAGAACAAGCGGGGCGGCTTCGGCCTGCCGCAACTGAGCTTCGACGTGGCGTACGGCGAGAACGAGCGGCGCATGAAGCTGGACGCGGCGAAACACGCGGAGGAGATGCTCGTCGCGGCCGGCGCGAAGCACGTCGTGACGATCCCGGTGCGGGCCATTCCCGGCGTCTCCATCCACGAGATGGGCGGCGCGCGCATGGGCCACGACCCGGCCGAATCCGTGCTGAACGCGCACAACCAGGTGCACGGCGTACCCAACCTGTTCGTCACGGACGGCGCCGCGATGGCGTCGTCCGGCACGGTGAACCCGTCGCTGACGTACATGGCGCTGACGGCGCGCGCGGCCGATTACGCGGTCGCACAACTGAGGGCGGGTGCGCTGTGATGCCTGCTAGAATCCGCCTTTACCATCACTGACCACGACGACGACACCCATGGAGACCGCCACCGCCCACGCCCGGGCGCCCAAGCAGGGCCGCAGCCGGCAATCGTTCGACCGCATCATCGAGGCGACCATCGACCTGCTGCGCGAACGGCCCTACGACCAGATCACGCTGGCCGAGATCTGCCAGCTGGCCGGCGTCTCGACCGGTGCGCTGTACGGCCGCGTGACCGGCAAGGACGAGCTGCTGCGCGCCGTGCAGGTGCGCTTCTTCGAGCGCCTGGACGCGGCGTTCACCGAGGAAGCGCAGCGCATCGCGACGCAGGCGCACGGGCTCGCGCAGGTCGTGCCGGCCGTCGTGGCGAGCCTCGGCAACCTGCTGAAGGAGAACGCCAGCGTGCTGCGCTCCTTCATGCTGCGCGGCGCCGTGGACGAAATCATCGGCGCGGCCGGGAGCAAGTCGGCGAACGAGAACCATGCCAAGTTCAGCCGGCTCGTCGAGGCATGCAGCGCCGAGATCCGCCATCCGAACCCGGTACGCGCCATCGGCACCAGCATGCTGCTGATCTACGCCACCCAGGCCCGCTTCCTCGGCCTGGACAGCGTAGGCGGCAAGCGCGAGCCGGGACCGTGGGACGAGCTGCTGGAAGACCTGAGCGACATGATGCTGGCTTACCTGCGCTTCGTGCCGGAGCGCTGAACGACGTGACGGTTACGGCCGTCATCCGGACTTTTAACATAACTAGAATTACGATTATAAAAAATGACGACCAATAAACTCCGCTGGGCCTACATGGACCACTGGCGCATCGACACGCCGCAGGGCCAGCTGTCGCAATACACGTCCGTGCAGCGCTTCGACGACTTCCTGAAGCAGGTCGCGGCCCTCGGCTTCGAGGCGATCGAGACGTTCGACTTCCACCTGGGCCCGCTGCGCGAACTGTTCGGCAGCCTGGAAAACGCGCGCGCCTTCATGCAATCGCGCGGCATCGACAAGGTCCTGAG
>JBJMVU010000446.1:0-4235 GCA_045810485.1 Massilia sp.
GGCCTCGATATTTCTCCGCAGCGCATCGTCGTGACGGCGGGCGCGTCGGCCGGCCTGCTGCTGGCCTGCGCCGCGCTCGTGGCGGAAGGCGACGAGGTCCTGATGCCCGACCCGAGCTATCCGTGCAACCGCCACTTCGTCAGCGCGTTCGGCGGCCAGGCCGTCCTCGTGCCGTCCGGCCCCGCCGAGCGCTACCAGCTGACGGCGGCCCAGGTGGCCGGGCGGTGGACGACGCGCACGCGCGGCGTGATCGTCGCGTCGCCGTCGAACCCGACCGGCACGTCGATGACGCCCGACCAGACGGAGGGCGTCGTCGCGGCCGTGCGCGCGCGCGGCGGCTTTTCCATCGTCGACGAGATCTACCAGGGCTTGTATTACGGGGAAAAAGAGGGCGACCGCGCGACGAGCGCGCTCTCCTTCGGCGACGACGTCATCACTGTCAACAGCTTCTCGAAATACTTCAGCATGACGGGCTGGCGCCTGGGCTGGCTCGTGCTGCCCGAGTCGCTCGTGCCGGCCGTCGAAAAGCTGGCGCAGAACCTGTTCATCTGCGCGCCCGCGATCGCCCAGCACGCGGCGCTGGCCTGCTTCCATGACGACGCCATCGCCATCTTCGAGGAACGCCGCCACGAATTCCGCCGCCGCCGCGATTTCCTCGTGCCGGCGCTGCGCGACCTGGGTTTCCAGGTGCCCGTGCTGCCGGACGGCGCGTTCTACGTGTATGCCGACATCACGCAGGTCGACCACCCGCTCGCGCACGACAGCAGCGCGTTCGGCATGGCCGTGCTGCGCGACGCGCTGGTGGCGATCGTGCCGGGCGACGACTTCGGTTTCGCCGCGCCCAAACAGCACGTACGCTTTTCCTACGCGACGAAATACGAACGGATCGAACAGGCGGTGGACCGCCTGGCGGCACTGGTCAGGCGCTGAAGGTTGCGCTGGACGTGGGCGCGTCGGCGACCACCGCCAGCAGCGCCGCCGCGCCGACGGGCTTGACGAGGTAGCGGTCGAACCCGGCCGCGAAACCGCGCGCCTCGTCGTCCGGCTGGCCGTAACCGGTCAGCGCGATCGCGTACGGACGCGCGCTCTCCTGCTGCGCGCGCAGCGCCTGCATCAGCGCGAGGCCGTCGAGTCCGGGCAGGCCGATGTCGCACACGATCACGTCCCAAGGCTCGGCGAGCGCGCGCGCCAGGCCCGCCCGGCCGTCCTCTTCGCACACGACGTCGTGCCCTTCCACCGCGAGGATGTCGGCCAGCGTGGCGCTGGCGTCCGCGTTGTCTTCCACGAGCAGGATGCGGCGGCGCGGCGCGGCCTCCGTCCGTTCGGGCCGGACCGGCGCCGCGGGCTGGCCGGCCGCGCGCGGCAGGCGCACCGTGAAGCGGCTGCCGCGGCCGGGGCCGTCGCTGTGGGCCGCCACCGTCCCGCGGTGCATGCCCACGAGGTTGCGCACGACGTTCAGGCCCACCCCGAGCCCGCCCTCGGACCGGGCCAGCGAGCGCGGGCCCTGCGTGAACAGGTCGAAGATATAGGGCAGCACCTCGGGCGCGATGCCGGTGCCGTTGTCGGCAATCGTCACCACGATCTCGTCCGGCCCGGCGTGCGCGGCGAGCCGCAGGCGTCCGCCGTCGCCCGTGTACTTGGACGCATTGCCGAGCAGGTTCGTGAACACCTGCGCGAGGCGCACCCTGTCGCCCTCCACTGCAATCGTCCCCGCGGGCAGTTCGATGTCGAGGGCCTGGCCGCGCTCCGCGATGCGCGGCTGCACGGTCTCGACGGCGTGGCGCAGCACGTCGGCCACGGACAGCAGTTCGACGGCGAGCGTGATCTTGCCGCTGCTGAGGCGGGCCGCGTCGAGCAGGTCGTCGAGCAGGCGCGCCATGTGGTCGACCTGGCGCCCGATCACGCCGGCGAGCCGCAGCTGCTGTGGCGCGGCGCCGGCGTCGCGTTCCAGCAGCGACGCGGCCATCGCGAGCGGCGACAGCGGATTGCGCAGCTCGTGCGCGAGCATGGCGAGGAATTCGTTCTGGCGGCGGTTGACCGCCTCGGCGTCCTCGCGCTGGTACTGGGCGTCGACAGTGGCCAGCACGAGGTGCTCGTTGGCTTCGCGCAGCCGCGCGACGTCGGTTTCGAGCGTGTCGCGTTCCGCGGCCTGGCGCCGGATCAGCGCGTGCGCCGCGTCGAGTTCGGCTTCCAGTCCATCAATGCGGCGCAGCAGGGCATCCTCGTCCGGCACCCCGTCGCGCACGACATCGTCAAGGGAACGCTGCGCCGGGGCGGGCGGCTCTCGTCGGTACGTTCCCATCGTCGTCCTTTACTTGTGCGGCTCGCGCCGCGTGGGGAAGCCGGTCATCAGGGCGTCGAGATTGGTCGCGTGCCCAGCGACTTCGATGCCCGCGTCCGTGATCCGGTATTCGCGCAGCTCGTTGCTGTGGCTCGATCCGCGCACCTTGATGACGGTCATGAACTTGCAGATATGGCCTTCCACTTCGGCGAAGCGCATCGACAGCACGGCATCGGCGAGGAAGCACAGGTTGTCGATCGAGAAGCGCCAGTTCGGCGCGTTTTCCTCGAAGCCCACCGTGACGACGGCGGTGACGCCGCGCCGCGCCAGCAGCGACAGCGTGCGGAACACGGACAGGCGCAGGTCGTAGCGGAATTCCGGCGCAAGATACAACCCGATCTCCGACAGCGAATCGATCACGACACGCGTCGCGCCCGTGCGCTCGATGGCTTCCGTCAACTGGTCGAGCAGTTCCTCGACGGTGAGCGACAGCGACAGCGACTGCAGCACCGTCACCTGGCCGGCCTGCACCAGTTTGATGAGTTCCGCGTTGTGCAGGCGGGACGTGTGCTTTTCGAAGAACACGGCGACGCCCTTCTCGCCCTGCGCCGCCCCCGCCTGCAGGAAGCGCGTGGCGAGGATGGTCTTGCCGATCCCCGTGGGGCCCGAGACGAGCATCGTGTGGCCCTGCGGCAGGCCGCCGTGAAGCATGTCGTCCAGGCCCGCCACGCCGGTCGCGATGTGGTGCGGTCCGTCGGCGATGGTCTCGTAGGCGTCCGGCACGGGCGTCAGCACGCGCGGATAGACCCGGATGCCGTCGTCCGTGATGCGCAGCGTGTGCGCGCCCGCCAGGTGGGCCTGGCCGCGCATCTTGACGACGCGGACCTTGCGCACCACCGAATCTTCATCCAGGTTGTGCGACAGTGCGATCATGCCGTCGGCCACCGTGATGATCGGATTGGCGTCGACGTCCGTCTGCATGTATTCGCCGATCAGGAACGTCGTCGCCTGCCAGGTGGCCATGCGCGACCCGAGCTCCTGGACGAACTGCTGCAGGTCCCACAGGCCTTCGTTGCCGCTGCGCGCCGTCTGCACGACGGAACGGAACGAGTCGACGAACACGAGGCTGGGACCGAAATCCTCCACTTCGCGCATGATGCGTTCCAGCACGCCGCTGAAATCACCCGCGCGCAGGTCGTCGGCCAGGTTCACGTAGCGGATCGCCGGGCCGATCTTGTCCATGTCGAAGAACGAGAACTGCTGCTGGTAGCGCAGCATCTTCAGCGGCGGTTCGCCCAGTACGGTAAAGAACAGCGCGCGCCGCTGCGCGTTCGCGAGCGCAAACATGATCTGGTGCGCGAGCGTCGTCTTGCCGCTGCCGGGTGCGCCGGCGATCAGCGTGAACGAAAATTCCGTCAGGCCGCCGCCCAGCAGCACATCGAGCCCTGGCACGCCGGTACACAATTTCTCCAGGGTTACTTTTCCGCTCATTGCTTGTGCTCCTCCTGATTCGTTGGCGCCGCGCCGTCCACACCGGTTTCGGTCAGCAGCCGTGCCGTCAATGTAGGGCCGATGAGGGTCCCCAGCTGCCGCACGAAAATGCCCATCAATTCCTCGTGTGTCGCGGCCGCTTCCTGGGGGGCCGCCGCCGCCAGGTCCTGCTCGAGGGCGGTCAGCAGCAGCGTGCTCGTGCGGCGCGCGGCGTCGACGCTGAGCCATGTCCGCGGCGGCGCCAGCAGGCGCGCCGAACGCGTGAACAACGCGACGAAACCGCCTTCGCCGATCAGCGGCACCAGCTGCCGGCCCAGGCGCGACCAGGGCCGGATCAGCGGCGCGGCATGGTCGGCGGCAGCCGGTTGCGCTCTGTTTTCGTCTTTATCCATGCAGGAGTGGTGTCGGGGTTGTCATGCCATGCGGCGTCGCCTCGGCTGGCACGTCCGTTCCATGAATTATA
>JBJMVU010000447.1:0-2662 GCA_045810485.1 Massilia sp.
ACTCGGCGCGGTCCTGGTCGACGACGGAATAGCGGCCGGCCGTGTCGAGCAGGATGCCCTCCGTCGTGAAGAACCAGTCGCAGTTGCGCGTGCCGCCCACGCCCTGCACGACCTTGCTGTCGGCGAAGGGGAACTGCAGGCCCGAGCTGGCGATGGCCGTGCTCTTGCCGGCCGCCGGGTTCCCGATGATCATGTACCACGGCAGTTCGTACAGCGCGGCGCTGCCGGAGAACTGGCCCAGCTTGGAGCCCTTGATCGTCGCGATGGCGTCCAGCAGGCGCTTGCGGATGACTTCCGTTTCCTGGCGCTGGGTGGCGTCGGGTACCGGTCGATTGTCCTGTTGACTGGCTTGCTGTTCGAGCATGTCGCCGATCTGCGTCGCCTTGCGGGCATGGCGCCAGCGGCGGAACAGCCAGATCGCGGCGCCGACGGCGAGCGCGATGCCGAGCACGATCCACGGCAGCGTGGCAGGCCATTGCAGCAGCCGCGCGGCCACGAACAGCAGCGCGGCGAAGGCCGCCCAGCCGATAACGGTGAGGCTGGCGCGGGCGGTCAGGAAATCCCAGATTTTTTGCATGATTACGAGAGTGTGATTAATGCTTCATGACCCCGGGCAGGCGCAGTTCCGTATGCCCGAAGTCCATCATTTTCCAGCGTCCGCCCCAGGTGAGGCCGACGGATTCGGCCACCTGGCCGTACAACTGGTAGCCCCGCATCGCCCATGGATCCTTTTCCGAGATCACGAGCTTCCCGTCGCGCACGAAGGCGCAATCGGCGGCGAGGCCGTACTGGTGCCAGCTTTGCCATGAGCGCGCGTTGGTGACGCCTGGCCCCAGCGCGGCCAGCGCATCCTGGCGCGCGGGGCTGCGGTAGCCTTCCAGGATCGCCATCTCGTAGCCATGGCGCTCCTTCATGATCCGGAAGACCGTCAGCAGGCGCTGCGTGTAGTCGGCGTTCAGCATGGCCCAGTCGCGGCTGGCCGAGGCGAGCAGCGGCCGTTCCCGCGCCACCTCGGCCGTCGTGAAGACGAGCGGCGGCAGCGGGGGCGGCGGCACGAGCTGCTCGCCCTGCAGCAGGTCGGCCACCTGCGTATTGACGGGCCGCTCGGCCGACTCGTAGCCGTTCAACACCGGCCGCGCCGCGAGCAGCAGGGCGGCCAGCGGCGGCAGGCAGACGAACGCCGCACCGAACGCGCAGGCCATCCAGTGACGCCGCACGAAGCCGGCCACGCTGCCCGCCGCGGCGCGGCCGTTCGCGGCCAGCGCATCCGCATCGCGCAGGCGCTGCTGCGCCAGCAGCCCCGCGCGCCGGCCGAGCCGCTGCCCGGCCCCCGCCAGCGCGTTCATCACGAACTCGCGGCCGGCCGGAAACAGCACCATCCAGCTGATGGCGCACGCCAGCACGAAATACACCGTTACTGCCAACACCCACACCGTGCTCTCCGGAATTCGGTCACATTGTTGTCGAAGAAATATTTCCGGAAAGTATAAATCCGGTAAGCGACAACCCCGCGCACGATTGAAAAAACGCAAAAACTCACCAATTGTGTTAATCGCGCACGATTAAAAGCAAACTTGAGGCACAATTGTCTTGATTCTTGTAAAGTAATGCAAACTTTTTTAAGGAGCTGATTTGCAACATCAAGGCGATCGCCCGGCCCGGGGTGGCCGGCCCACCCTGCTTACGCCCGACGAGCAGGCCGCACCGGGGCGGCAGGGCATCCTCAGTTCGCTGGACGGGATGCAGGGGCAGGCGGCTGCGGCGCCGGGGCCGCGGCCCCGTTCGCGCGCGCTGGCGTGGGGCGGCGCGGCCGCGGGCGCGATCGCCGTGTGCGGCGCGTTGTTCCTGTTCGGCGGGAGCGAAGACCGTGCAGCGCCTGCCGCGGCGCCGGTCCAGGTGGCGGCGGCACCGGCCGCACCGGCCGTGCCCGTGACGCCGGTCTCGCTGCCGGCACAGGGTCCGGCACAGGCGGCGCCCGCACCCGCCGTGCTGCGCGACGAGCCCGCGGCGCCGGCCGGCCCCGTGCCCAATCCGCTGGCCGAGATGGCTCCGCCGGCAGCGCCTGCGCGCCACAAGGAACGCAGCGCGAAGGCGGACAAGGCCGACAAGGCCGAGCGCAAGGAAGCGCACGCGAAGGTCGCGCATGCCAAGGCCCACGACAAGGCCCACGACAAGGCCCAGGACAAGTCACGCGAAAAACCGCGTGAAGCCGGCAAGGAAAAGCGGGCGAAGCCGGGCGCGCGCGAGCAGGACAGCGACGTCGTCCTGCTGGCGGCCCTGATGAGCCATATGGATCCGAAGAAGGGCAAGGCCACGCCGGCGGAACAGCTGGAGGCGTGCCGCCGCTACAACGCGGCCGGCGAAGAGCAGTGCCGGGCGCGGGTATGCGCGACGGCGGGCCACAAGGAGGCGGCGTGCAAGCGCGTGCCGGCGCCACGCGCGGACGCGGAATCCTGAGTGAGCGCTGCCCTCTAGCGCTGCCCGGCGGGCGGCCGGTAGGCGCCGTAGCGCATGCCGATCGCCGCGATCGCACCGTCGGCCAGGTGCGCGCGCACGATGCCGTTCACGCGGGCCAGCGTGATGGCGTCGGTATCGAGCAGGTCGATCGCCACGTCGAAGCCGAATTCCGCCGGATCGAGCAGCGTGTCCAGCACGCGCAGGC
>JBJMVU010000448.1:0-15595 GCA_045810485.1 Massilia sp.
ATGGATTCTCCGCGGTATTATTTTTGAAAAGGGAAAAAGGCAAAACCCGCTGCGGCACAACCGGAGCGGGCTTCGTCGAATTCAGGCCTTGCAAAGCCGGGACTGGCAGTGGCCGTCACCGGGGAAGGCGTGAATGGAAATCAGTACAGCTTCTTCGGCAGTTGCTGGCTGCGGATGCGCTTGTAGTGGCGCTTCACGGCAGCGGCCAGCTTGCGCTTGCGCTCTGCAGTCGGCTTCTCGTAGAACTCGCGTGCGCGCAGTTCCGTCAGCAGACCGGTTTTTTCGATAGTGCGCTTGAAGCGACGCATAGCGACTTCGAACGGCTCGTTTTCTTTAAGGCGGATAGTGGTCATGTAAAAATGAAACCGTTGGATTTAGGGAAGAACGAAATTCTAACAGCTTTTCTAGTTCTGTGCGAAGTTTTTCATCAGTGTGCAATTTGCTACAAGGCTGCATTTTTCACTCGATCGCCCTGCCCGCCGCGACCCCGGAAGCCCATGCCCACTGGAAGTTATAGCCGCCGAGCCACCCCGTGACGTCGACCGTCTCGCCGATGAAATACAGTCCGGGAACAGTGTTCGCCATCATCGTCTGCTGCGACAGTTCGCGCGTGTCGACGCCGCCCAAGGTCACCTCGGCCTTCTTGTAGCCTTCCGATCCGGTCGGCACGATGGCCCAGCGGTTGATGGCGTCGCCCAGCTTGCGCAATTTTGCATCGGCCATGTCCGCCAGGCGCGCATCCGGTGCCAGGCCATTGCCGGTCAGCAGGCCTTCCGCCAGGCGCGTGGGTAGCCACTGCGACAAGAGATTGCCCAGTTGCTTTTTCACCGTCGTCTTCATGCCGATCAGCTCTTCCGCCACATCCATTTCTGGCAATAGATTCAGCACGATGGGCGTGCCCGGCTGCCAATAGCTGGAGATTTGCAGGATGGCCGGGCCGGACAGGCCACGGTGCGTGAACAGCAAGTCTTCGCGGAAATAGCCGTACTTCGCGTTCTTGCCCTTTTTCGATCCCGTCGTCACGTCGACTTCGAGCGCGACGCCAGCCAGCGGCACGAACGGTTGCCAGCTGGGGCCGTCGAAGGTCAGCGGCACGAGGCCGGGGCGCGTCTCGACGATCTTCATATCAAAATGCTTCGCGATGCGGTAGCCGAGGTCGGTAGCGCCGATCTTCGGGATCGACAGCCCGCCCGATGCGACCACGACATTGCTCGCGAGGATGGGCTCGCCGTCCGTGTCGATGCGGAAGCCTTCCGCGTTCTTCGTGACGCCGGCCACCTTGCACGGCATGCGCCACTGCACGCCGCCCGCATCGCACTCGGCCTTGAGCATGGCGATGATCTGTTCGGACGAATCGTCGCAGAACAGCTGGCCGCGGTGCTTTTCGTGGTACGCGATGCGGTGCTTTTTGACGAGCGCGAGAAAATCCTGCGGCGTGTAGCGCGACAGCGCGCTGCGGCAGAAATGCGGATTCTCGGACAGGAAGTTCTGCGGGCCGGCGTTGACGTTGGTGAAATTGCAGCGGCCGCCACCGGAGATGCGGATTTTTTCCGCCAGCTTGCCGGCGTGGTCGACCAGCAGGACGCGCTTGCCGCGCTGGGCCGCGGTGGCGGCGCACATCATGCCGGCGGCGCCGGCGCCGATGATCGCCACGTCGTAGTGTTTTGCCATGCCTCTTCCGTAAATGCTGCGCGCAAAAGGCGTGATTGTACGGGATGCAGGCACCTAGCGTGGGCGCGGGGCGCCCACCCAACGGCGATTCGGAGAATTATTCGGTGGTACGTAACGCCCGGGCCACCTGCATGCACTGCGCCACCTGCGCCGCGATCGGCGGCGGCACGGGCTGCTCGCCGCGCAGCGCGCGCGTGATCCAGTCGGCGGTGGCGGCCGCGTCACGGCCTTCGGGCGCGGGCGCCAGTTCGTCGGTTGGGGCGTCGCGCTCGACCAGCAGCGTCTTTTGGCCGGCGTGGAACCAGTTGATTTCCTGGGCGCGGTTGGCATTGGCCACGGTCTCGCCTTCCGTGCCGCGCATGAGAAATGCGTCGCCGCGCGCGCGCGGGGCGGCGTTTTCGAAATACTCTGTCAGCATCGCCAGGTATTCCGGGTGCGTGTACGACACGAGGCGCAGCGCCGGGCCCTCGAACGGCTGCAGGATCTTGACGAGCGTGTGCGTGGAATTGCGTACGCCGAGGATGCGGCGCAGCGACAGCTGGTGCGCCAGTTCCGGCGCCAGGCGTTCGATGGGCATGAAGCACGGGCGACCGGCGGCGAAAGCGTCGAGCATGTCGGCCGTGGAGCCGACGGGGCCGATGCCCATCTCGGCGAAGATCTCGGCCGTCGTCACGCGGCCGGGGTCTTCCTGCACGCCGTGCACAAGCACGGGCACGCCCTCGCGCGCCAGCAGCAGCGCCAGCAGCGGTGTCAGGTTGGCCAGCTTGCGCGCGCCGTTGTAGCTGGGGACCAGCACGGGCGCGAAATCGCCCGGCGGCGCGGGCAGCGGCGCGAACGAGCTTTCCGCCGCGTCCATGAAGCCGGCGATTTCTTCCACGGATTCGCCCTTGATGCGCATCGCGAGCAGGATGCCGCCCAGTTCCAGGTCGGAGACCCGCCCGTCGAGCATGGCGCCGTAGAGCAGTTTCGCATCCTCGCGCGTCATGCTGCGCGCGCCTTTCGTTCCGCGGCCGATCTCCTTGATGAAGCGGGCGGCCGCGAACGGTTCGAGAGTATTGGTCGTGTCCATGATGAGAGGATACCACCGCCGCGCCTGCGCTCACAGATGCGCCTTTTTTGGGCAGGGGCATGCACGGTGTAAGATTTAAGGCTAGACTCATTGACCCCTCTGGAATAAATACGATTGCCATGCTGATCACGCCCGATATCGAAAACACCAATGTCACCTCGTTCGCGACCATGCCGACGCCCAGCGAGCTGCATAAAAAGCTGCCGCTGACGGACAAGGCCTTCACCACCGTGATGAAGGGCCGCGAGACACTGCGTAACATCCTCGACCGCAAGGACAAGCGCCTGTTCGTCGTCGTCGGCCCCTGCTCGATCCACGACCCGGTCGCGGGTCTCGACTATGCGCGCCGCCTGAAGGCGCTGCAGGCCGACGTGGAAGACACGATGGTGCTCGTGATGCGCGTGTATTTCGAGAAGCCGCGCACGACGACCGGCTGGAAGGGCTATATCAACGATCCGTTCATGGACGACTCGTTCCGCGTGGACGTCGGCATGGAGCGCGCGCGCCAGTTCCTGCTCGACGTGTGCGAACTGGGCCTGCCGACCGCCACCGAGGCCCTTGATCCAATTTCGCCGCAATACCTGGGCGACCTGATCGCCTGGACCGCGATCGGCGCGCGCACCACCGAATCGCAGACGCACCGCGAGATGTCGTCCGGCCTCTCCACGCCTGTCGGCTTCAAGAACGGCACCGACGGCGACGTCAGCATCGCCGTCAACGCCGTGCTGTCGTCGTCCAGCCCGCACTCCTTCCTCGGTATCAACGACCAGGGCAGCGTGTCGATCGTGCGCACGAGCGGCAACGCCTACGGCCACGTCGTGCTGCGCGGCGGCGGCGGGCGTCCGAACTACGATTCGGTTTCGGTCGCGATCGCCGAACAGGCGCTGACGAAAGCCGGCCTGCCCGCGAACCTCGTCGTCGACTGCTCGCACGCCAACAGCTATAAGAAGCCGGAACTGCAGCCGCTCGTCATGTCCGACGTGATCCAGCAGATCAGGCACGGCAACCAGTCGCTCGTCGGCGTGATGATCGAGTCGAACATCGTCAGCGGCAGCCAGCCGATTCCGAGCGACCTGTCGCAGCTGAAGTACGGCTGCTCCGTCACCGACGGCTGCATCGCGTGGGACGACACCGAGACCATGCTGCGCAACGCGCACAAGGAATTGCTGCAGCGGGCGTGATGCCCTGACTCCAGCCGATGCAGGTACAATGGAGGATTGCGCGCCGCCCCGGCGCGCCGGCCTTGTCTTCCTCACACTGTTCCTGCTTGCCCATGATTGTCCTCGGCGTCGAATCCTCCTGCGATGAAACCGGCCTGGCTCTGTACGACACGGAGCGCGGCCTGCTGGCCCACGCACTGCACTCGCAGGTCGCGATGCACGAGGAGTACGGCGGCGTCGTGCCGGAACTGGCGTCGCGCGACCATATCCGGCGCGCGCTGCCGCTGCTGGAACAGGTGCTCGCGCAGGCCGACCTGCCGATGGAACGCATCGACGCCATCGCCTACACGCAGGGTCCCGGCCTCGCGGGCGCGCTGCTGGTCGGATCGTCCGTCGCGTGCAGCCTGGCGCTCGCACTCGACAAGCCCGTGCTGGGCGTGCACCACCTGGAAGGTCACCTGCTGTCGCCGCTGCTCGCCACCGAGCGGCCGGAATTCCCGTTCGTCGCCCTGCTCGTCTCCGGCGGCCACACGCAGCTGATGCGCGTGGACGGCGTCGGCCGCTACACCTTGCTGGGCGAGACGCTGGACGACGCCGCCGGCGAAGCCTTCGACAAATCGGCCAAGCTGCTGGGCCTCGGCTATCCGGGCGGCCCGGCCATTTCGCGCCTGGCGGAATTCGGCGATCCGGAAGCGTATAAATTGCCGCGCCCGATGCTGCACTCGAAGGATTTCAACTTCAGCTTCTCGGGCCTCAAGACGGCCGTGCTGACGGTCGTGAAGAACAGCGCAACCGACATTGCCAACGTCTGCGAGCAGGACAAGGCCAACATCGCGCGCGGCTTCGTCGACGCCATCGTCGACGTGCTGACGGCGAAGTGCGTGCTGGCGCTGAAGCACACGGGCCTCAAGCGCCTCGTCATCGCGGGCGGCGTGGGCGCGAACCGCCAGCTGCGCGCGTCGCTGAACGAGGCGGCCGAGAAGAAGCGCTTCAAGGTCTACTACCCCGAACTCGAATTCTGCACCGACAACGGCGCGATGATCGCGTTCGCGGGCGCGCTGCGGCTGGAGCGCAATCCGGAAGCGGCGCAGCGCGACTACGCATTCAACGTGCGCCCGCGCTGGCCGCTGGACGAAATCGAGCCGGCCTGATTCGATGGTCCGTGGGCACGGGGTGCCCACCCTACGATATGTCATCAGCCCGTAGGGCGGGCACCCGTGCCCGCGCGAATCTTCGCGGCGTGCCGGCGTGCCGGCGTTCCGCGTGGGCGGTGGGCCGCCCACCCTACGATACTTGTATCTTGATTGAGCCGTAGGATGGGCACCCCGTGCCCATCATGCGTTCTCTGTCAGGCCGCTTCCCTGGCGGGCCTCGCCTGCCGGTGATACAGGAACTCCAGCACCCTCGTCCGATACTCGTTGTACAGCGCATCGTGCGCCAGCGCGACGCGTTCGCGCGGGCGCGCCAGGCGCACGTCCACGATCTCGCCGATGGTCGCCGCCGGACCGTTGGTCATCATCACGATGCGGTCCGACAGCAGCACCGCCTCGTCCACGTCGTGCGTGACCATCACCACCGTGGAGCCGGTCTGCGCGACGATGCGCAGCAGCTCGTCCTGCAAATGGGCGCGGGTCAGCGCGTCGAGGGCGCCGAACGGCTCGTCCATCAACAGCACCTTCGGCTCCATCGACAGCGCGCGGGCGATGCCCACCCGCTGCTTCATGCCGCCCGAGATCTCGCTGGGCCGCTTCTGCGCCGCGTGCGCCAGGCCCACCAGCGCCAGCGCGTCGGCCGTGCGCGCACGCAGCTTCTCCTTCGGCTCGCGGTCGCCGAACACGCGCTCGACGGCCAGGTAGACGTTCTCGAAGCAGGTCAGCCACGGCAGCAGCGAATGGTTCTGGAACACCACCGCGCGCTCCGGCGCCGGCCCGGCGATCTCGCGGCCGGCGCAGATCAGCACGCCCTCGGTGGCGCGCGTCAGGCCCGCCAGCAGGTTCAGTAACGTCGACTTGCCGCAGCCGGAGTGCCCGATCAGCGTGATGAACTCGCCGCGCGCCACCTTCAGGTTGACGTCGGTGAGCGCGTGGAAGCGGCCCTTGCGGGTGTCGAACAGCATCTCGACCTGCTGGACTTCGATGAATTTCGATTCGCTCATGATCCACTCTCTTCGTAAGTGACGGCACGGGCCAGTGCGACCAGCGCCTGTTCCAGCACCAGCCCGACCACGCCGATGACGACGATGGCGATCAGGATGTGCGGCACGTTCAGGTTGTTCCACTCGTCCCACACCCAGAAGCCGATGCCCACGCCGCCGGTCAGCATCTCGGCCGCGACGATCACCAGCCACGCCGTGCCGATCGCCAGGCGCACGCCGGTCAGCATGTACGGCAGCACCGCGGGCAGCAGGATCTTCGTGAAGATCTTCCACTCCGACAGGTTCAGCACGCGCGCCACGTTCATGTAGTCCTGCGGCACGCGCTGCACGCCGACGGCCGTGTTGATGATCATCGGCCAGATCGAGCAGATGAAGATGGCCCAGATGGCGGCCGGATTCGCGGCCTTGAACACCAGCAGGCCGATGGGCAGCCAGGCCAGCGGCGAGACGGGGCGCAGCAGGCTGACGATGGGATTGCACATCCCGGCCAGGAAGCGCGAGCGGCCGATCAGGAAGCCGAGCGGGATGCCCGCCGCCGCCGCGAGGCCGAAGCCCAGCGCCACCCGTTCGAGCGACGCGAGGATGTTCCAGCCGATGCCCTGGTCGTTCGGCCCGTTGCTGTAGAACGGGTCGGCGAACAGCTTGACGGCGGCCTCCCACGTGACCCAGGGCGATGGGAAGTTGGCGTTGCCGGCCGAGACGAGTTGCCACACCAGCACCAGCAGGCCCAGGCCCAGCACGGGCGGCAGCACCGCCAGCAACAGCGCGCGGCCGTTGGGGATGCGCAGCGCCAGCCCGCGCGGCAGGCGCACCGCGGGTTTGACGCGCGGTTTCGATGTCGAGTTCACGACGGTATCCATGATGTCCTCCGGTTCAGGCCTTGATCTTGAAGCCGGCCGCATACCCGGCCGGGTTCTTCCCATCCCACACGGTGCCGTCGATCAGCTTCGCGGACCGCATGGGCGACTTCGGCACGTCGGCCTTGGCCAGCGCGGCCGCCTCGCGGTACAGGCCGATCTGGTTGACGCTCGAGGCCACAGCGAGATAGTCGGGATCGGACTTGAGCAGGCCCCAGCGGCGGTGCTGGGTCATGAACCACATGCCGTCCGACAGGTACGGGAAGTTGACCGTGCCGTCGTTGTAGAACTTCATGTAGTTCGGATCGTCCCAGGTCTTGCCCAGGCCGTTCTGGTAGCGGCCCAGGATGCGCTGGTTGATCACGTCCACCGACGTGTTGACGTACGATTTGTCGGCGATGGTCTCGGCCATCTTGACCTTGTTGGACAGGCTCGCGTCGATCCACTTGCTCGCCTCCAGCACGGCGGCCACGAGGGCGCGCGCCGTGTTCGGGTATTTCTTCACCCATTCGAGCGACGTGCCGAGCGTCTTTTCCGGATGGTCCTTCCAGATGTCCTGCGTGGTCGCGGCAGTGATGCCGACGCCGTCGGCGATGGCGCGGTGGTTCCACGGTTCGCCCACGCAGAAGCCGTCCATGTTCCCGACCCGCATGTTCGCCACCATCTGCGGCGGCGGCACCGTGATCACCTTGGCGTCCTTCATCGGGTTGATGCCGTAGCTGGCCAGCCAGTAGTACAACCACATCGCGTGGGTACCGGTCGGGAAGGTCTGGGCGAAGCTGTACTCGCGCTTGTCCGTGCTCATCGCCTTCGCCAGCGACGGGCCGTCCACGGCTCTGGCGTCGGCCAGCTTCTTCGACAAGGTGATGGCCTGGCCGTTCTGGTTCAGGTTCATCAGCACCGCCATGTCCTTCTTCGGACCGCCGATGCCCATCTGCACACCGTAGATCAGGCCATACAGCACGTGCGCCGCATCCAGTTCGCCGTTGACCAGCTTGTCGCGCACGCTGGCCCACGACGATTCCTTGCTCGGCACGATCTTGATGCCGTACTTCTTGTCGAAGCCCAGCACCGACGCCATCACGACGGAGGCGCAATCGGTCAGCGGAATGAAGCCGACTTTCACTTCGGTCTTCTCCGGCTTGTCGGAACCGGCGGCGAAGACGCCACCGGAAACGAGTCCGGTGAGCGAGGCCGTGGCGCCGGCCGCGAGCAGGCGGCGGCGGGTCTGGTTGGTTGTTTCGGTCATGTTGGTCCTTGTAGACGGCAATCGAAAGAAGAGACAACGCTGCGGCGGGCGGAGTGGCCAGCTCCGGCGCCCTCGCAGTCAATACAGCAAGCGCCGTGCCAACACGCGACACGGTGCGCCGGCACCGTCGTTGTGCCGACGCACCACGAAAAACAGGCGCACACACCGATTGCGTGCGCCCGCGCGGGCACGCATGCCAGACCGCGGCGCACGCGCGTCCGGAACCGTGCAGTGTGCGCCGGCGTGGCGCATGGACGCGTGTCACATCGTTGTCATCCCATCAAGATAGAGTTCGGCCCGTTTCCCTCACAACGGACCCGCCATCTTGAAACGCAACCACGCATTGCTCGCGGCATTGGCCATCCCTTTGGCCGCCGCCGGCCTCACCGGCTGCGGCGAGCCGTCCACTCCCGCCAACGTCATCCCCGAAGGCACGACCGTGCCCCTCTCCCTGCTCGAGACGACCGACATCCACTCGAACGTCCTGGGCTACAACTATTATTCGCTGGCCGACGACGCGACCTTGGGCCTCGACCGCACGTCGACGCTGATCCAGCAGGCGCGCGCGGAGAGTCCGAACAACCTGCTGTTCGACGACGGCGACGTCATCCAGGGCACGCTGCTGGCAGACCTGCAGGCCGTCACGGCGCCGGTGAAATGCGCCGACACGCTGGCCGTGCACAAGGCGATGAACGCGCTGAAGTACGACGCGGGCGGCCTGGGCAACCACGAATTCAACTACGGCCTGCCGTTCCTCAGCCAGGTCACGAACACCGACTTCGGCATCCCGGGCGTGAGCAAGCCGGCCGGCACGTGCGGCGGGCCGAACTTCCCGCTCGTGCTGTCGAACGTGACGGCCGTCGCCACGAACAAGTCGATCTACGACCCATACCGCATCCTCGCGCGCAACTTCACGGCGACGAAGCCGAACGGCGAGACGATGCCGGTCACCGTCAACGTGGGCGTGATGAGCTTCGTGCCGCCGCAGATCCTCGACTGGGACCAGAAGAACCTGGCCGGCAAGATTGCCGTCGGCGGCGCCGTGGAAGCGGCCAGGCAGTACGTGCCGGCGATGCGCGGCAAGGGCGCGGACCTCGTCGTCGCGCTGTCGCACGGGGGCCTCGATACGAGCGCGTACAGCCCGAAGATGGAAAACCAGAGCTATCACCTGAGCACGACCGGCATCGACGCCCTCTTGATCGGCCACTCGCACCTCATCTTCCCGAAGGGGAAAGAGCCGGGCGCCGCCGCGCTGGATCCGTCGTTCGCGGCGCTCCCCGCGGCGGCCGGGGTCGATGCGGTGAACGGCTTCGTCAACGGCGTGCCGACCGTGATGGCGCAGAGCTGGGGCCGGCGCCTCGGCATCGTCAAAATGACGCTCGCCTACCAGGCCGGGCATTGGGTCGTGCAGCCGGCGCGGACGACGGTCGAATCGCGCGGCTACAAATACAAGGACGGCGCCGCCAGCGTGGCCGCCGACCCGGCCATCGCCGCGGCCGTGCAAACGGAGCACCAGGCCACGATCGCGTATGCGAAGCAGCCGCTGGGCGTGGCGACGGACTTCGAGATGTCGTCGTACTTCGCGCTCGCCGGCGACGTGTCGGCCATCCAGCTCGTGAACCAGGCGCAGATCGACTACGTCAAAAATGCCATCGCGACGAGCACCGACGCCACGCTGGCGAGCTACAAGGCCATCCCGGTGATCTCGTGCAGCGCGCCGTTCAAGGCGGGCCGCAACGGGGCGTCGGACTTCACGGACGTGGCGCCGGGCGCGACGCCGGCGGCGCCCGTCGGCCTGCAGGTGCGCAATCCGGGCGACCTTTACCTGTACAGCAACAACAACCTGCAGGCCGTGAAGATCAAGGGTTCGGACCTGAAGAACTGGCTGGAGACGTCCGCGAAGCAGTTCGCGCGGATCGACCCGGCGGCAACAAGCGAACAGGACCTCGTCCCGTCGTACGGCACGATCTATAACTACGACGTGTTCTACGCCGAGAACAACGCGCTGCACTACCAGATCGACGTGACGAAGCCGGCCGGCAGCCGCATCGTCAACCTCACGTACCAGGGCAAGCCGGTGGCGGACACGGACGACTTCATTGTCGCCACCAACGACTACCGCGCGGGCGGCGGCGGCAACTTCCCCGGCATCGACGGCAGCAAGACGATCATCAAGTCGCCGGACGCGAACCAGGCCGTCGTCAGCAACTACCTGCAGAAGATCGGGACGGCCACCGGCAAGGTCACGCTGGCCGCGAACGGCGGCGCGAACAGCTGGAGCTTCGTGAAGACCGCGACCGCCGGCCCCGTGATCCTGCGCTCGGCGCCGGGCCACCTGGCGCTGGCGAAGGCCGCGGGTCTCGCGAGCGTCACGGCCGAGGGCGGGCTGGACGCGAGCGGCTTCGCGAAGTACGCGATCGACCTGTCGAAGTAAGCCGGCATGAAGATCCGACTCGCGTCCGCGCTGCTGTCCGTCCTGCTCGCCGGCTGCGGGCGCGCCCCGCTGCCGGCCGAGATCGAGGCCGTCTCCATGGAAGCGTCCCAGCGCGGCGACGCGGCGGCCGAGCAGCGCCTGCAGGACTGGTCCGCCGACGGCCTGCCGGTGGCCGAGCGCGAGCTCGCCCTGCTGTACCGGAAGCGCCATCGCGACGACCAGGCGCGCGCCCTGCTCCTGCGCGCGGCGCGCCAGGGCGATGCGGAAGCGGCTTATGCACTCGGGGAATTCGAACGCGACCACGGGCGCGCCGCACAGTGGTACCGCCAGGCCGCGCAACAGGGGCACGCGAAGGCCGCGCTGGGGCTCGCGCTGCTGCTGAAGCACGGCGACGGCATCCCCGTCGACAAGAGGGCCGCCGCGCACTGGCTGGGCGTGGCCGCGCAGGCGGGCGATGCGCATGCGATGTTCCTGCTGTCGAACGCGTATGCGGACGGCGACGGCGTGCCGCCTGACCCGCGCCGCGCGCGCGACCTGCTGGAGCGCGCCGCCGACCGCGAATACCCGGCCGCGATCCAGGAGCTGGCGCTCGTCAAGCAGACGGGCGACGCGCTCACGCCGAAGGACGCCGCGGAAGCGGACCAGCTGCTGAAAGAAGGCGCGGAACACCGGCGCAGCAACGCGCGCCGCTTCTGACCGGGCCCCGTTCCGGTGAACTTGTTAGCTTGACATCGATCCTACCGTGTGACCGCCATTCCGCAAAGAATGGCAAACTCTGGCAGTTAAGTTTTACGGAGGTATCGAATGCGCGTGGTTAGCTGGAATATTCACTGGGGCTGTGGGAGGGACGGGCGCATCCGGATCCACGCAATCATCGATGTGCTGCGCAAGCTGAATCCCGACGTGATCTGTCTGCAGGAAGTCGCCGCCAACCATCCCGAACTGGAGGGGAGCGCCAGCGCGAGCCAGTTCAAGCAACTCGCCGGCGCGTTCGGCGGGTACCACATGATCGAACAGGCGCCGAGCGAAATCTACCGCAACAACCTGCCCCGCCAGTTCGGCAACATCCTGCTGTCCAAATTCCGCATCACCCAGGCGCAGCGGCACATGCTGCCCTGGCCCGTCGATCCGGAACACCCGTCCGGCATGCCGCGCGGAATAATCGAAACCGTGCTGGAAGCGCCCGGCGGCAAGCTGCGCCTCCTGACCACCCATCTCGAGTATTTTTCGCCCATGCAGCGCCGCGCGCAGGTGCGCCGCATCCGCGAACTGCACGAGGAGGCCTGCGCCCGCGCCGCCGTCTACCAGCCCGAGCCCGATCTCGAGCCGCCGTTCCAGCTCGGCTTCCGGCCCGGCACGGCGATCTATTGCGGCGACTTCAATTTTGGTCCGGATTCGGAAGACTATCGGGCCCTGCTGGCGCCCGCGTCAAGCGGCGCGCTGGACCTCGTCGACGCCTGGCGCGTGCGCCACGGCGACACCCCGCGCGCCCCGACGGCCGGCCTGCACGGCTTCAAATGGCCGGAAAAGCCCGACTGCTACGATTATTTTTTCGTCACGGAAGACCTGGCCGGGCGCGTGGCCGACATCAGCGTGCAGTCCGAGACGTCGGCCTCGGACCACCAGCCCATCGTGCTCGACCTGACGTAAGAACCGCGCCTCAGCCGGCCGGTTCCTCGTCCTGCTCGAGTTCCTCGTCCTGCTGCGCGATCTGGCGCAGCGCCTGCTCGAACACCTCGGGCGGCTGGCCGCCGGAGATCAGGTGGCGCTGGTTGATCACGATCGCCGGCACCGAGCGGATGCCGGCGCGCTGCCAGTAGTACTCGAGCTGGCGCACCTCGTCGGCATATGCGTTCGATGCCAGCACCTGGCGCGCGGCCTCCACGTCGAGGCCCGCGTCGCCCGCCGCGCGCAGCAGCACATCGTGCGCGCCCGGGTTCTCGCCCTGCGTGAAATACGCCTCGAACAGCTTTTCCTTCAGCGCCTGCTGGCGGCCCTGGCCTTCGGCCCAGTGCAGCAGGCGGTGCGCGTCGAACGTGTTGTAGATGCGGCCGCGTTTGCTCATGTCGAACGTGAAGCCGACGGCCTCGCCGCGCTGGCGGATCATCTCGCGCGACTGTTCCTGCTGGGCGGGCGTGGAGCCGTATTTCTCGGTGATGTGTTCGAAGATGTCCTGGCCTTCCGGCCCCATGCCGGGGTTCAGCTCGAACGGCTGGAAGTGCATGTCGACCGTAATGTCACCGTCCACCCGCTCCAGTGCCTGCTCGAGCGATTTCAGACCGATCGCGCACCACGGGCACGACACGTCCGACACGAAGTCGATTCTCATTTGCTTGCTCACTTTTTCACCGCCTTCCAATTGGTTTCACTAACGCTCATGGCATATGGTGACACATCGAACGAAAGGGAGCAGCGCGCCAAACAAATTCGGTAAATCAAAAGAAAAGGGGCCGAGCGGCCCCTGTGCTTACTTCTTCCTGACTGCCGGCTTGGCGGCCGCAGCGCCCTTGCCCTTGCTGCCGATCCGCGACTCCTTGCCGGCCATCAGGTTGCTGATGTTGCCGCCGTGGCGGTACAGGAGTAACAAGCTCATCACGATCACGGCGAACAGTTTTTCATCCGCGCCGAACAGCAGGCCGTAATAGAACGGCGCAAAGACCGCGGCCACCAGCGCGGCCAGCGACGAGTAGCGGAACGCGTACGCGACGACGAGCCAGGTGACCAGCGTCGCCAGGCCGAGCCAGACGTTCAGGCCCAGCAGCACGCCCAGCGCCGTCGCCACGCCCTTGCCGCCGACGAAGCGGAAGAACACGGGCCACAAATGCCCCAGGAAGACCGCGATGGCCACGAGGGCCACGCCGCCGTCCTCGACGCCGAACTGCTCGCCGAAGCGGATCGCCAGCCACACGGCCAGCCAGCCCTTGGCGCAGTCGCCGACGAGGGTCGCGATGGCGGCCTTCTTGCTGCCCGAGCGCAGGACGTTGGTGGCGCCCGGGTTCTTCGAGCCATAGGTACGCGGGTCGGCCAGGCCGAACAGGCGGCTCGCCACGACGGCGAAGGAAATCGAGCCGATCAGGTAGGCTGCGATGGTGAACAGAATTGTATACATGAGTCTCTTTTATTAATCCCTGGCCAGGAAGCTGGCGCGCGTGAAATATACACCATCGGCCGAGCCCGGCGATAGGTCTTGTCAGTCCGCCAGCGCGCAATGCACGGTCCGGGCTTTCAGCACGTCCACCAGCACGGCCGGTGCGATCCCGACCAGGAAACCGCGTCGTCCGCCATTGATATAGATCTTGTCCAGCTGCAGGATGCTTTCCTCGACATACACCGGCATCGCCTTGCGCACGCCGAACGGCGACGTGCCGCCCACCATATAGCCGGAATGGCGTTGGGCGACGTCCGGCTTGCACGGCTCGACGGATTTGCAGGGGATGGCGCGGGCCAGGTTCTTCGTCGAGACCTTGCAGTCGCCATGCATCAGCACGACCAGCGGCTTGGCCGACTCGTCCTGCATCACGAGGGTCTTCACGACGGCGTGCTCTTCCACGCCCAGCTCGCGCGACGACACGGCCGTACCGCCGTGTTCCTCATAGTCGTAGGGGTGCTCCGTGAATGCGACCCCATGCTTGCGCAGGAACTGTGTCGCCGGGGTTTCGGAGATATGCTCTTTCTTGGCCATGCGTGTTACGCTAAATGCAAACGGAGGAGTTGCTTATTATGCAGCAAGAGATTCGCTTTGCCACCTTCAACGTGTGTAACCTCGCTCCGCCGGGCGCCAGGCTGTACGACAACCTGGAACCGAGCACCCATGAGGAATACGAAGCGAAGATCGCCTGGACCGCGCACCAGATCGACATGCTCGGCGCCGACGTGATCGGCTTCCAGGAAGTGTTCTCCCAGGCCGCGCTGGCCGAAGCGCTGTCGCGCACGCGGCGCTTCCGCGACGCCGTCCACGTCGGCTTCGATCCCGATCCGGATGCCGAGAAGCTCACGCCCAGCGTCGCCCTCGCCTCCCGTCTGCCTCTTGCAGATGCACCGCGGCAGCTGCCCTATTTCCCGCCCGGGATCGCGATGCCGCCCGGCAACCGCGATCCCGAACGCTTCACGCGCGCGCCGCTGCATGCATCGATCCAGCTCACGCCGGATCTCGTCGCCGACGTGGTGGTCGTGCACCTGAAATCGCGCCGCCCCGACTACCGCGCGGGCGACACGGGCGACGACCCGCAACTGTACGCGCTGGCGTCGCTGCGCTCGCTGATCCGGCGCGGCACGGAAGCGGCCGCGCTGCGCGTGCTGCTGACCGACATCGGCCGCACGCACCACCGCCCGCGCGTCGTGCTGGGCGACTTCAACGACGTGGCCGACGCGGTCACGACCGGCATCGTGCTGGGCCTCGGCGCACCCAGCGGCGACCGTTTATATGATGCCTGCCAGCTGCAGGGCCGCCAGGACCATCTGCGGCACGTCGGGTTTTCCAACGTGCACGACGGCTATCACTCCACGATCGACCACATCCTCGTGTCGGCGGAATTCAATGCGGCGCTGCCCGGGGCGCTGGGCGAGGTCATCGACGTCGTGTACCTGAACGATCACCTCGATCTCCGGTTGCCGGAGGCGTCGGATCACGGGCAGGTGCTGGCGCGGCTGCGGCTGTTCGAGGGGGCCGGGACGCCAGAAGGCGATGGTTGACCAAGATACGTCGTTCCCGCGCAGGCGGGAATCCATCCTGAGCCACCGTATTCGGTATGTCGGAAGCACGGTGGCCTCTTGAATACCTGATTCCAGATACTCAGCATGGGTCCCCGCTTTCGCGGGGACGACGTTGTGTGCGTACGCGTCCGCCCCGGATTTTTCGCAGCCCGTAGGGTGGGCACCCCGTGCCCACGATGCGTTGCCATCTCCACGTCCGCCCCGGATTTTTCGCAGTTCAGCGTCCCTTTTGCACCGCTCGTCGCATTCCGATAGCGGTTCGTCATCGACAAACCTACCATGCTCTC
>JBJMVU010000449.1:0-15475 GCA_045810485.1 Massilia sp.
AGAGGCCGCATTTCAGGCATCTCGCGCAGAGTGAGTCGGAATGGAAGGGCTGACGTTTCTTATCCGTTTCCGGAAAGCGCTGACCCATGTGGGGCAGCTAGCCGGGCGGACTCATCAGGTCATGTGCCTGTTGCTGGTCTTGTCCTGTGCTGCCGGGGCCGGTCTGTTTACCGCCGGGTCAAGCATCAAGGTATTATCGATAAAAACGGCTCCCCAGGCGCGTCAACAATTCGTACGCGATCGTGCCTGAGTGCGCCGCCACCTCATCCACGGTCTGGGCGGGCCCGAGAAGATCCGCCTGCATGCCGGAAGCAACGCGGCCCGGGGCAATGTTCGTCACGTCGAGCGTGATGCTGTCCATCGACACTCTCCCACGATCGGTACCGCGGCACTGTCAATGAAGGCTTGTCTGTTATTACCGTGTGCACGCAGCCATCTGTCAGCGTATCCGACTGCAACGGTAGCAATCCGCCGGGTGCCTGACGCGATAAAGCGCGCCCCGTATCCTACGATGTCTCCTTCACGAATCGTCCGTGTCTGGATAATGCGGGCGGTGAGAGACACGGCCTGCAGGAGGGGATTCGGCTTACCTGGTTGTGGATAGATGCCATATAGCGTTGCGGCCGGACGCAGCAGATCATAGTGGAACGCGGTACCGAGGAACACGCCGGAAAAGTTGGCGAGGCTACGCCGGACACCGGGGAAGGCAAGGCGCAGATTGTCGAACCGTTGACGCTGAAGGGCGTTCATTGGATGTTCCGGTGCGTCTGCACATGCGAGGTGACTGTTCACCAGAGGGCAGCGGGGGCGAAGGATCAGCTGCAGAGAGCGCTTTTTCGAACTGTCGAAGGTAGATATCGTTCAATGCAGCGATTAGCTGTTCTCGAGTTCCGATATGGTGTTGAACGGCACCTTTGCTCATACCGCAGCTTTTGCCACCGAACCGATCGAAATAGCCTTGCCAGAGGAGAGGAGGGCCGCAGCTGCTTGCGATAACCTACTGCGCACGAGTTCCGGCTGGCGCGGAGGGCGCGACGATCTTCCACTGTAAGAGCCATGGTCATATCCTACGATCCGCCTGGAAGGCTGCGCCGGGCTGGAAGCTCCCCGATCACATCGCCCATGCGCCATCAACCAAGGTGCTCCGGACCTCGTAGCCACAGCGGTTGAGGGAGGTTTTTTGTCGCTTGGCAATGTTCTGAAAAGCGAAAATAAGATTTGCTAACTCGGTATTGTTTGGTTGCCGCCGGAATGTGACAGTTGGATGACGAAAACAAGGTTGTCAACATTCAAGGTAAAAGCTATTCATGAACAGTACTGAAAATCTGATCCAGTCGGATTACCGCCACATGATTCACCCTCATTTGCCGGCCAGTCAGAAAACGCGCGTCATTTTCAAGCGCGGCAAGGACTGTAACCTGTGGGACGTCGAAGGAAATCGGTACCTCGACGCCACTGGCGGGTTGTGGCTGGCGCAGATTGGTCATGGGCGCGAGGAGATCGCGGCAGCCGCAGCACGCCAAATCAGGGAGCTCGAATACGCTACCTGTTTCTGGGAGTACTCGCACGAACGCGCGATCGAACTGGCTGAAAAGTTGGCCACGCTTGCGCCAGCAGGTCTTGACAAGGTTCTGTTTACCAGTGGCGGCTCCGAGGGGGATGATGCGGCAATCAAGGCTGCACGCTTCTACCACGCGCAAAAAGGCCAGCCAATGCGCACCTGGATCCTTTCGCGCAAGATGGCTTACCACGGCGCGGCCTATGGCGGAGGTACGGCAACGGGCTTTCCGGAAGCACGTGTGGGCACAGGGCCCGACCTTCCGCACGTGGCTTACCTGACGCCCCCGCACGCCTATCGCAATTATTTGTTCGAAGACAAGGCCTGTACTGATTTCTGTATTGCGGAACTTGAAAAGGCTATTCATGACATCGGCGCGGAGAATATCGCGGCCATGATCGGTGAGCCAATCATGGGCGTGGGTGGAATGGTGCCTCCTCCCATCGATTATTGGCCGCGCGTCTCTGCCGTGTTGAAGAAGCACGGCATCCTGTTGATTTCGGACGAGGTGGTGACGGCGTTTGGTCGCTCCGGTAACTGGTTCGCTGCAGAGCGCTACGGCGTCACGCCGGACATCATGGTCACTGCCAAGGGAATCTCGAGTGGATATATCCCCTTGGGCGCAGTGCTCATGTCGCGCGAAATTGGGGAGGTTACGACCCGCGATCACGGTTTCCCGATGGGTTATACCTACTGTGGCCATCCGGTTGCATGCGCCGTTGCGCTAGAAAATATCCGCATTCTCGAAGAGGAGAAGCTGGTCGACCGGTCGAATGTGATCGGTGACTATCTTGCCAAACAGCTGTCGATGCGTCTGCATGACAACCCGCGCGTGGGAGAAATCCGCCAAGCGGGTATGGCAATCGGTATCGAGCTCGTGACTGACAAGGCGTCGCGCCAATCCCTTCCTCTCGCCGCCCTGCAAATCGCCGACTACATCCGTAGAGAAAAGTCAGTGATCGCGCGCATCTGTAACTACAGTAGCCTTTGCTTGTCGCCTCCGTTGATCATGAGTGAATCGGAAGCAGATCAGGTTGCAGAAGCAGTCAGCGACGTCCTCGCACGCGTACGTGCGAATGGGGTCGTCGAATAAGCCCGAATTGGCGATGCCGGTCATCGCCAACGGCGGTACTACGGGCTCACGTTATTACCCGCGTATTAGTTTAACGCAAGTTCCTGCGGTAGAGAATCTCTTTTAAATCATGCAAAAAGGGCAAATGATGCACTAGCGTTTCCGAAATCCGGGGCAGCACTTCAACATGGATTGCTCTCGCCACATCAGCATTCGTTTTATCCGTTTCTAATCGCCTGGCGTAGCTGAAGATGTTCTCAGCATGGCGTCAGCTTAATTATTGGAGTCGAAATGAAGAAAACCTTGACCGCTGCAGCGTGCCTATCGCTGTGTGCAATGGTTAGCATGGCGCATGGCGCAGAGGATCCGTCCCGACTTGGCAAAGATCTCAACCCCTTGGGTGGCGAAATGCAAGGAAGTAAAGACGGCACGATCCCTCCATGGACGGGCGAGGACGTCTTCCCGGGCTGGTCCCCGGGGAAAAGCGAGGCGGCTTTGTATAAATATCGCAATGACAAGCCGCTGTTCATAATTGATGCCAGCAATGTAGATAAGTACGCGGACAAGCTGGCACCGGGGCAGATCAAGCTGATCAAATCCTATAACACCAAGCTACCGGTTTATCAAAGCCGTCGTACCTGCCATGCGTTGGACTTCATTGCGGCCAATACGAAAGCAAATGTAGGCAAAGCGAAGATTGGTGCTGATGGCTGGTCGTTGACGGGTGCGGTCCTTCCCGGCATTCCCTTTCCGATCCCCTCGAGCGGCGTTGAACTTGTCTGGAATCACCTGACACGCTATCAAGGCGTCGCAGTCGAGTGGAAGAACCTGACTGTCTATATCAGCCCCCGTCCTGGCAGCGACTCTGGTACGCGTATCGTCTACGACAACAACAACCTCTACCCATACTCGGCGAAAGGAGCAAATCCCATCGGAAGTTCCTACTACTACGCCTACACATCCGGTTACACTGCGCCGGCTGCGTTGTCCGGGCAGATCGCTGTACAACATATCTATTTCGACAAGCCTACCGACTCGTACTACTATTTCCCCGGCCAGCGCCGCGTGCGTCGACTCCCAGCGTATGACTACGACACCCAGAACATCGGTTTCGAGGGACTGTTACCTGTAGATACCGGTGCTGTTTTCCTTGGCTCGCCCAACCGCTTTGACTGGAAGATCGTCGGAAAGAAAGAGATGTACATCAACGTCAATAGCTTCGCCTTTACTGATACGGACCTGAAGTTCGACGACGTCGTGAAGCGCGACCATGTGGATGCCAGCGCATTGCACTATGAACTGCGCCGGGTGTGGGTTGTCCAGGCAACGGTAAAGTCGGGAGCGCGCCACATCAACCCTAAGCGCACGTTCTATTTCGATGAGGATTCTGGAATTGCCACCGGTGGTGATGACTACGATGGGCAAGGCAAGCTGGTACGCTGGAAAGAATCGGTCATAACTCCTGAAGCGCAGATTGGTGGACAGTGTCAGATAGCGAGCTATCGCGTGCATGACCTCGATACCGGCCGTTATGTCCTGGACAATCTCGTGTTCGGCGGCGGAACTAAGAAAAATTACATCGAGACCGACGATCCAAAGTTCCGTCCAATCTACTACACGCCGGAAAATCTTCAGCGACTAGGAGACCGTTAATAGGATCGACCAATAACCCTTGGTCCGCCGTGGCAACAGCGACCCCGAGTGAGCGGACGGGTCGCAAGCCAGATCATAGCCGGACACATTTATATCAACGGTGATATGGATCTGCTGGATGTGATGGTCCCCTCGGGTGGTCGCAAGTCCGGAAATGGAAGGGAGTTTTGCGCTGCCGGCTTCGAAGTCTTCACGGAGCCTCGTGTTAACCTCGGCTACTACTCGTCGAGCCACAAGTAATTAAGAAGCACTTATTAAGAGCGGGTTCGTGGAGTGTAAGTCAACCAATATCTGTCCTGGCGTGTGGTCAAAGATACGCAATAACGCGACGACGATTTATATCGGTCTGCTGTTTTTTGCCGGTTATGTGAGTAGCGCGATTTATCCTAGCTTCGTTAACGCCATCACGCATGTTCCCAAGCTGCAGGGAGTCGGTATTGGTGCGCTTTCGACAGCCTAGTTCCTTGCATTTTGGATAATATCTCTGGTTACAGAAAAAATTCTGCTCGATGTTAAGGTTCGTTTGATCACCGGGTTATGTTTATTGATGCCGCTAGCAACCTTGTACGCAATAACCATTATCCCACCCGGTTTGCTAATAGGCTGTCGAGTGCCGTGACACAGTCATCGGCACCGCCGGAAACGTCTCCGAGGTCACGCAGGCCGGTGCTCTGCTGCACGGTGATGAGTCAGCATCGCTTGACTATGTCGGTTATCAGAGTGTCGAAAAGCGCGCCGAGAATCTTGGGAAGTCGGTGACTTTGCATGTGGCGATGAAGCACTGCATGTGCAAGGCGCTGCCGAACAACAAGCTTGGTCGCATGCTCGAAAAACTGGAGCATCTCAAGGACCCGGCGGTATGCCTGGATATTCCTATTTTACTAATGAAGATATCGTTGCGCTTCAAGTCTACCTGACTGAACAAGCACGGAAAAGATATGAGGCGCAATCTGTTTGCAAAACAAAACAAAACAAAACAAAACAAAACAAAACAAAACAAAACAGAACTAAATGGCACCGAAATTTTCAACATGAATATTCAACTTAAATTGAAAGGTCAATATTATGCGCTGGAGTATCCAACTTCCTGGTTCGCATCCCGTAGACAAGCAGCTAGAGGTCATTGAGCTGGCAGATAAGCTTGGTTTTCACGCGTACTATTTCAACGATGAGATTTATCACTACGATATTTTTAACGTGATGACTCAGGCGGCTTTAAGGACGAAGAACATTCGCCTGGTCGCTGTTACGAACGTTGTACTTAGGGATCCGGTTTATCTCGCCCAGCAACTTTTGTCAATGGATATGCTCTCGAACGGACGCGTTGAGGCGCTTTACTCTATCGGCAATGTATCGATGCTAAAGCAGTTTGGCGTAGATATGGCAAACCTGCGAACTATTGGTCACCTCCGCGAGGCTCAGCAGGTATTAAGGTCCTTCCTCGATACTTCAAATGTTACGTTCGAAGGAAAGTTTTTCAATTACTCTGGCGTGTCGACCTCCGCTCGAAAGGTTCAGGATTCTATTCCGCTTCAGATGGGCGGAATTAAAGGCCCGAAAACCTTTGAATTGGCTGCTGAGGTTTCGGACGGGCTTTTGACTGGCCTGCTTTATTCCCGCGAGGCGCTCAAGTACGCCGCAGACCACTTCGCGATCGGTGTAGAGAAGGGCGGGCGGGATAGATCAACTTTGAGTCTCGGAGCGGGACTCGTTGGCACGATCGCGTCGAATGGTGACGCAGCCCGTAACGTAGCGCGAAAAATTGGTGCGTTCTATCTTCCGGCGCTCGGTGACGAAGCAGCCGTAAAACATGGTATCGATCCGAGCCGGCTGGTCCCGATTCGTGAGGCTTTCCAGCGTGGCGATATCAAAGGGGCAATTGAGATGACACCGAACGATATTGCCGATTCGCAGATTCTGCCGGCCGGTTCGCCCGAGGAGGTAATCGATCAGTTGCGTGTGGTTGAGGAAGAGGGTTACGATCATATCTGCATCAATTTGATCGATTCTGCCGCCGTGAAGAACATGACCGGTATTGATGTCGATGGCGTACCTGACGCGTTGGAGCAGGTAAAGCTTCTCCACGGAAACGTTATGCCGGCATTTAATTAATATGACATAGCGCTATCTCGGGCTTCCGAGCGAGATTCAAGGTCAAGTTTTGGCCGAGCTTTGACGGTTCTGTCAGCGGCTAGATTCGCTAGCAGAATCCGACCTGATTTGCACCTTGCCTATCTAGAAACAGAAAAAATAAGGATTTTTTGGCAGCCATGATAAAAATTAAAGGAATAGAAACACTTGACATTCTCACGCCAGACGTTCCGAGAATGGCAAATTTCTACAATGGGACGCTTGGAATTCCATTCTATATCCCGTGGAATGGTGAAATAGATCTCTGCTCATTGGATATTGGCGGCCTTGTCGTGTGCCTGATGCACACGAATAACAAAACTTCTCCACCACACCATAGCATGCAGTTCGACACAGACCCGCCTGGGTTTGATTCCATCGCTCTTGCCGTCGACAATATCCATGAGGCTTTCGCGGCGCTTGATGGAAAAGTCGATTGGATTCGGCGTGAGCCATTCGAGGTACGATACCCAAACGGGGCATATCACATCAATTTCGCCTTTCATGATCCGGATGGAAACATGATTTACATCCAGGAATCGAAATTCGTCCGTCCATGGTAAATTTATCTCTAAGCGTGTAACTTTTATCCGCGCTTGATCTTGGCTATCACATCGCTAAATCTCCATCGCCTCGCCTTTGTGGATTGCCGCGTTGTCGAGCAAATACGTGGTACCGAATGCGGCTCGCCGGCGATCTGATCGAAAAATGCGATGACATCTTCGCGCTGGTCGGCCGCTCTTGAATAGTCCAAATCAGCTGGCCGTCGTGGCGATTCAATGACATCAGCGTTTGCCCGCTCTTCCGCAGTTCGGTTGCTATCCGCTAGCCTGCGCAAAGTTGATTGCAATGACCACCAATCCAGCAGAAATCTTGGAGACATAAATGTTATTTCGAACAATCGACTTCTGGTCGACGAAGTCCGTCGGCACCTTAATTGCGGTAGCCTCTGTTGGTATGATTGCGGTGTGTAGCGGAAAGAATGAATCTGACTCGGCCAGCGCGCCTCCTCAACCAGTCGTAAAAACGGCTGCTGAGATGTGTAGTTCATTCATTGGGATGACTATCCCAGCCTCCGCGATCGGTTTGCCTACAAGCGGGGCGACCGTGGCATCTGCGAAATTGGTATCTGCTACAGACGCTGGCAATGTAAGCGGTGAACATTGCAAAGTGCTCGGGAATATCCGTCCTGTGGACTTTGATGCTCCAGACATCCGTGTGGAGGTGGACCTCCCGACCAATTTCAATGGTAAATCTGTGCATTTCGGAGGAGGAGGCTTTGATGGGTCTATTCCAAATGTCAGCGGCCATCCCTATGACGGGTTCATTTATGAAGCTGAACCTGCGGGCGTTGACACTCCACTGCGCAGAGGTTATGTAACATACGGGAGCGATGGCGGCCATTCAGGAACTTATTTTGATGGCAATTTTGCCGCTAACGATGAGGCACTTTTGAATTATTCAGGAAATCATATTAAAAAGACTCATGATTTTGCAGCGTACATTACCAAAGCTCGTTACGGCTCAAATGCTAAACTTAATTATTTCATCGGCGGATCAAATGGCGGACGCCAAGGTCTGATTGCCGCTCAACGTTACCCAAAAGACTATGACGGCATTATTTCGACCTTTCCGGCGTCAGCGATTACTGGCCTGTGGCTTCAGATGGGGAGAATCTCCAAAGCGTTTTTGTCCCCAGGTGGCTATGTTAGTGCTGATAAGGGGAAAGCAATTTTATCAGCAGTAATGAGGCAATGCGATGCACTGGACGGAGTAGCTGACGGCATCGTAAGTAACCCCTCAGCTTGCGTATTCGATCCAAAGTCTCTTCGCTGCCCGGATGGAGCTGATACCAGTAATTCGTGTTTGTCTGATGCCCAGCTTAATACGCTTACGATCGCCGGAACGCCGCTTAGGACCGATTTTGATCTAGCCAACGGAATTCGAACGTTCCCAGGATTTAACCTTTCTTCAGGGTTAGATTTCTGGACCGCCATGCCATGGGGTGCATCGGCCACTGAAGCAGTTATTCAGCCGGGAGCATATGAAAAGTCTTCGTTATTCTATACGTTTTCCAACGATATGCTCCGGTTTGCGATAGCGCGGGATCCAAGCTTGAGCATCCTTGCGTTCAATCCGGAATCACCAGGTCCATTGACCGAACGTATCCAAACTGTAGGCGCCCAAATGGATAGCACGACGACGGATTTGACACAATTCCAGAATCGTGGAGGTAAGTTAATTCTTCAGCACGCTGTCGGAGATCAGTTTATACCGTATCAATTGGCCATAGACTACTACAAAGGTCTGGTATCCAGATTCGGACAGGGTCAGCTTAATCAATTCGTTAAGTTTTATGCCGCGCCAGGGGCGGCCCACGGTGGGGGCGGGCAGTTCAATGGTTCATATGATGGTCTGACAGCGTTGGATAACTGGGTAGCTAAAGGTACAGAGCCGAAGAACCTCAAGATCACTGATTTGACTCCAGCGACTGCTGGTCGTACTCGGCCATTATGTGAGTACCCATTGTGGCCGAAGTACATCGGCGGCGCTCAGAACGAAGCATCGAGTTTCGTCTGCTCGAACTAATTCACATGGCATGTTGGCTTAGGGAAGCGCTTATATGGACGCCTCCTGGAGTTCAAGTGATTTTTGATGCTGGTTGACAGTAAGGTCGCAGTCTTATATCCGGCCTCTATGTGCAGGCTGAATACCTGCTGGCCCTGATGGAATTCGCTGACGAGGTCCTCATCTGAACAACGAGCACTTGCGGCTCCAATTTCCCTACCAGGTTATCCTCGTCCCGGTCCTACCTGTCCGCCATCATCTCTAATCGCTTGCGCTCCTTGACGGTAAAAATGGTACTGCCAACAGGTGCTCAAATTTCCCGATCAGGCCGGTACTGGTGCATTGAACCGTGTGCCGTGAGACAGGACTGCCCAAATCGTACGAGCCAGCTTGTTTGCCAGCGCTGCGACGACGACGCTGTATGATCGGCGCTTGAGCAGGGCTTCAAGCGAGGGCGAGTGCCCACAAGCGGGGTCGAAGCCCAAAGTACAGCGAGGCGGCGATTCAGTTCTGCCTGACGATCAAGGGTCTGTTCAATCTGCCCCTGCGTCAGGCGATGGGGATGTCGCAGAGCCTGCTGAAGCTGGCCGGTCTGGACTGGCAGTTTCCCGACTTCAGCACCGTCAGCCGGCGCCAGAAGCACTTGGCGGTAACGATCGGGACGGAGCCGACGACGACAGGATTGCACCTCCTGGTCGACAGCACCGGCATCAAGATGCTCGGGGAAGGCGAATGGAAGATGAAGAAACACGGCGCTCACTACCGTCGCCAGTGGCGCAAGGTCCATCTTTGCATCGATGCGACTACGCTGTGTCGCCGACCTTCATTCCCGAGCTGATCGAACTGTATCGCCAGGGCCGCTTCCCTTTCGACCGCCTGGGCAAGTTCTACTCCTTCGACCAGGTCAACCAGGCTATGGCGGACAGCGAAGCCGGCCTTACCATCAAGCCGATCCTGCGTTTCGAGGCGGCCTGAGAAGACTGCGTCAGCCAAAGTCCGTATCGAGCTTGCCGTCGCGTCCGAGCGCCAGCAGGGCATCGACGACATAGCGCACTTTAGGACGCAGGTCCACCGCGCGTAGCCATACTGCATGGACATCGATCGTGCGCGCGGTGTACTCGTCCAGCACCGTTACCAGGCGCCCGTCTTCAATATGGCGCCTGAATAGCGGGAGCGGCATCTGGCACAGGCCGAAGCCTGCCAGCGTTGCATCGACCATCGCGTGCGCATCGCCGATCTGGTAGGTGGCCGGCGGCATGAAGCGATTCGCCTTGCTGTCCTTGCGCGCCCCGACGTTCACATGCCAAGACAGAGGTGAGCCGCGCCGGTGCCCGACGATGCAGCGGTGCGCGGCCACGTCGTCCAGCGTGTGCGGCACGCCGAAGCGCTCCAGGTAGCCAGGCGTGGCGCAGATCACCCAGCGATGGCTGGTCAGCCTGCGCGCCACCAGGTCGGCGCTGTCCTCGATCGGGCCGAAGCGGATCGAGAGATCGACGTCCTCCTCGACCAGGTCGATCACACGATCCGTGAATGTTAGGGTCAGCTGCAGGGCTGGGTAGCGTTCCGCGATGTCCAGCAATACCGGCAAGACGACGCGGCGACCGAAGGCGGCTGGCATCTCCACCCGCATGCGCCCGGCAGGCTCGACCTGGCGCTTACCGAGATTGCTTTCGGCCTCGCCGATTTCGTCGAGCGCGGCCGCGCATACCGCGTAGAAGGCCTCGCCGTCTGCCGTCAGGCTCAGGCGCCGTGTAGTACGGTGAAACAGCTTGATGCCCAGGCGCTTCTCCATCCGCGCGACAGACTTGCCAACGGCAGATTTTGAGATTCCCAATAACCTCGCCCGCGTGCGTAAAGCTGGCGGAGCGGGCAACGGCGACAAAGGGTGGCGATGCCAATCAGGGATTCGGAACTGATCATTCGCTTCCTCGGAAGACCTAAAACCTGATTGTAGATAAAAAGTGATCGGTCGGTAGAGTACCAGCCTGTTTATCCGGCTCTCGCTCTACTTTAAGCTGGGTTTTTACCCTGATGGAGAATCACATGACAATCGCAAAACAAGACCGTACCGTACTCGTGCTGGGCGCATCACGCGGCCTCGGCCTGGGCCTGGTCGACGAATACCTGAACCGCGGCTGGCGCGTGATCGCGACCCAGCGCAGCCTGTCCCGCACGTCTGCCCTCGCGCAGCGCATGGAAGCTGCGAATGGCGCGCTGACCGTGATCAATGCCGACATCAACCGTCCGGACGACCTGGTCGCCATGTCGAAGCAGCTTTCCGGCACCACCCTCGATCTGTTGTTCATCGTCGCTGGCGTCAGCGATGACCCAATCCTGCCAATCGGCCAGATCAGCACCGAAGAATTCAACCGCCTGATGGTGACCAACGCCCTAAGCCCGATGCGCGCGCTTGAGCAACTGTCCGTGCACGTACGTCCGGACGGCTCGCTCGCGGTCATGAGCTCCGCGGTTGGCAGTATCTCCGGCAACACGAGCGGCGACTACGAAGCCTATCGTGCCAGCAAGGCCGCGCTGAATATGCTGCTGCGAAGCTATGTCGTTCGCGCCGGCGGCAAGCGCTCGATCCTGGCCTTGGATCCAGGCTGGGCCAAAACCGACATGGGCGGACCCGATGCGAACGTTGAAGTCAAGGACAGCGCCGCCGGCCTGGCCGACACCATCGCCAAACACAGTGGCCAGCCCGGCCTGGCCTTCGTCGACTACCAGGGCAACACGATCGACTGGTAACACCAATTCATCCTCTCCACCAACCAAAGGAATAACATCATGCCAGTCGTTCGCGTCACCTGGTTCGAAGGAAAAGAAGCCCAGGCCAAGGAAGCAGTCGCAAAGGAAATCACCGAAAGCATCGTCAAGAACACCGGCACCGATGCCGAATATATCTTCGTCATCTTCGAAGACGTGAAGGCCTCCAACTGGGCCGGCGGCGGGAAGATATTCGGTTAACAGAGGGAGACATAAAAGATGAGACTAAGCGTCAACGTGCCGAATTTCGGCGATCTTCCCGACAGGCACGGATTGGGCGTCATGGCGTCGGCAGCGGAGTCGGCAGGGGCAGATGGCATATGGCTTGCCGACCATGTGCTGATGATCGACGAGGTGATGACCGGCTATCCTTACACGGCGGACGGCGTCTTTCCCACGCCCGCGACCTTCCCCTTTTTCGACTCGCTCGCATCGGCGGCCTTTGTCGCTGCGGCGACGAAACGCTGCCGCATCGGCATCGGCGTCCTTGTGCTGCCCCAGCGCAACGTACTGGAACTCGCGAAAATCGCCGCCTCGATCGACCGGCTGAGCGGCGGGCGCTTCGTACTGGGCGTGGGGACCGGGTGGAACAAGGGCGAGATGGAGGCGCTGGGCTACTCCTTCGCGAAACGCGGCCAGCGCATGAACGAGATGATGCAGGTATTGCGCACGGCCTGGACCGGTTCGCCCGAGGCCTTCGATGGTCAGGAAGTGAAGGTCCGCGACAAGGTCACGCTGTTCCCCAGGCCCGCGCAGGAAGCGGGCGTGCCCATGATCGTTGGCGGCATGGCGGATATCGTCCTGCAGCGCGCTGCGAGGCTGGGCGACGGGTGGCTGGCGATCGGCGATGTCGCGACGCTCGACATCGAAACGCTCCGCGCGCAGATGGACCGGCTTCGCTCGCTCCGCGCGGAAGCGGGCGGGGGCCCATTCGAAATGGTGATGAAGCTGGAAGCTGAGGTTGATCCAAGCCTCTTCCATCATTTGCCTGAAACGGTCGCCAAGCTCGCGGAACTCGGCTTCGACGAAACCGTGATCGATGTACCATGGGAAAAGGGCATCGACGAAGCGTGCGCGATGATCCGGACCTGCAGCGCTGCTACTCGATAACGGCTTCTCCGGGCATATGGGACGCATGCGGATCAACGCCGCATGCGTTTTCGCTCGTGCCTTCACCACCCTCTCGAACATCAGCTTCCTGCCTTTCGTCGGACGGATAGTCAGGCGGCTGATCGGTTCGGGCCTGAAACCCTGCGGCACGGCCAGGCGGTAACCCCGCACCACGCTGGCGATCACCGTCATCACCTCCTGCTGGGCGAAGCCTGCGCCGGCACAGGCACGCGGTCCCCGGCCGAAGGTGAACCATGCCTGCTTCGCCATGTCCGCATTGTCGAAGCGGCCGGGATCGAAACTCTGGGGACAGGCCCAATTGTCCTTGTTACGCTGGGTGAGCCAGGGCGCGACGACCAGCATGGCCCCTTCCTCCAGTTGCTTGTCGCGCATCTGCATGGGGCAGGTCGCTTCGCGCGGGAAGAAAGCCACCGGCGGATAAAGGCGCAGCGTTTCGTAGAAGATGTTGCGGACGTGGCCCATATCCTTGAGCATCGGCGCGGCGAGCGGAGCGTATCCGGCGATTGCCGTCACTTCGGCGCGGGCGGCCGCTTGGATATCGGTGCATTCGGCCAGCATGTAGGGCGCCCAGGTCATGGTGCTGACCGAGGTTTCATGGTCCCCGAGCAAGACCGTCGACACCTGATCCATCGCCTGTTGCAGCGTGAAGGATTCGCCGGTGTCGGGATCCTTCACCTCAATCAGCGACTGGAGGATGTCGCGATGCGGGGCTTTGCCGCGTTGGTGGGATCCCGTGTGGCGGGCCTCGACGATCGGGCGGAAGACGTCGTGGATCGCCTTGGCGGGCTTGAGCGATCGGGCTTCGAACCAGCGCGCGGGAAAACCGTAGAGGCACAACATTGAGGCGCTGTGGGCCAGGCGCTGGAACTTGCCGAAAGCGGTGTGGAGGATGTTCGAACGGCGCTCGTCCAAGGCCTCCGAAAACAAGGTGCGGAAGATGATGTCGGCCCCCCATGGGTCATCCGCTGCCGCCACCATCAGCGGCATGGGCGCGGGCTGCGACCACATCAGCCGCCTCTCAACCGCCTGTGATCGGTCTGCCGGAATGCCGCAGAGATACCCGATGCCAGGCCGAAGGGAAAGCACCATGCGCTCAGCCGCACCGCTGGACAGAAGCGGCAGTTTTCCGCACGTAGGATCGATTCCAGGACGCCTGCGCACCGCATTGCGCGGCGCGCAGGAATGTCCGCGATTACAGGGTCAGCGGCAGGCGGACAGGTCCGCGGATGATGAACGACCGGCCGTAGTCGAGCCCATCTTCCGCCAGCCTGTAGTCCGGGATCGCGTCCAGAATCTTGTTCAGGACGATTTCGCCCAGAATCCTCGCCACATTCATGCCCATGCAGATGTGGATGCCGAAACCGAATCCCAGATGCGGCTGCGCCGGCCGGAAGATATTGAATGCATGCGGATCGCTCCAGCGCGACGGGTCGCGGTTTGCCGCGCCCAGCGCGGGCGATACATGATCGCCCTCCGGAATATGGATGCCGCCGATCTGGACGTTCGCATGGCGCGCGATGCGGATGTCGAGGCTGACCGGGCCGTGCCAGCGCATCACCTCTTCCAGCGCCTGCGGGATCAGGGCGCGATCGGCGACGAGCGCCTTTTTCTGGTCGGGATGCAGGGCCAGGCTGCCCAGCGCGGACGTCATCAGCTTCGTCGAGGTATCCTGCGCCCCTTCGATGAAGATGGTGATATAACTGCGCTTCTCCTGCTCCGTCATCGGGATCGCGGTCGTCGCGAGCACGCCCAGCAGATCATCGCTGTTACCAGCTCGCCGCCGCTCTTCCAGCACGCGCCCGCTATAGTCGTGCAGGGCCTTGGTCGCGTCCACCGCGTCCTTGCGCATCTGCTCCGCCGCCTCCGCATTCGGCGCGTTGTAAAGATGGAACTGTTCAACCATACAATGACCCCAGCGGATGAAGTCTTCGCAATCCTCAACCGGCACGCCGATCATCCGAGCGGTCAGTTCGGTGGGAATCTTCCGCAGATGCGGCACGAAATCCACCACTTCCCCGGCGCGAACCTGCTCCAGGACCGCACCCAGCCGCTTGTCGGCGATCTCGTTGATCAAATCGACATAGTTCTGCATGGCGTCGCGACGCAGATATTTGTCCCAGACGCTCCGAAGCTGGAGGTGACGGGGATTGTCGGCGCCCAATACGGTCGGACCGCCGAAAATCTCCTCATACAATTCTCCCGCCGGCCGGAAGTCCGCCTCGTTCATGAGGATCGCGCGTGACTCCTTATAGCCGGTCACCAGCCAAGATTGTGAAGGCTCGTTCCACACCGCCGGGCCAATCGCCCGGACCTCGTCCATATAGGGCCAGGGATTGCGATTGATGGCGGGATCGGTGAAGTCCAGATTATATTCTGGTCGGACGCCGCTGCCGACAGCTTCGCCGACCTTCTTCTGAATTTCGCCGTCAATGTCCGTGGCCTTGCCCTTGAGCTGCTCGTCGTTCATGATGCTCCTATTGGTTGAGATCAGGGTAAAAACCCAGCTTAAAGTAGAGCGAGAGCCGGATAAACAGGCTGGTACTCTACCGACCGATCACTTTTTATCTACAATCAGGTTTTAGGTCTTCCGAGGAAGC
>JBJMVU010000450.1:0-8058 GCA_045810485.1 Massilia sp.
CCATGTAGTCGTGCGGTTCGATCTGGATGGTGTACGGGTTGAACGTCAGGCCCAGGCGCTGCTCGATGACGTTCTTCGAGAATGCCGGCCAGTCGAAGCCCGGGTACGCGGACAGGTGCGCATTGTAGTTGCCGACGGCGCCGTTCATCTTGCCGAGGATTTCCACGTCGGCGATGCGTTTTACCGCGCGCTGCAGGCGGGCGACGACGTTGGCGAATTCCTTGCCGAGCGTGGTCGGGCTGGCGGTCTGGCCGTGCGTGCGCGACAGCATCGGCAGGTCGGCGTTCGTGTGCGCGATCTCGGTCAGCTTCGCGATCACGGCCTGCAGCGACGGCAGCAGCACGCCGTCGCGGGCCGCCTTCAGCATCATGCCGTGCGACGTGTTGTTGATGTCTTCCGACGTGCATGCGAAGTGGATGAATTCGGAAGCGGCAACCAGCTCCGGCACGTCCTTCACCTGCTCCTTCAGCCAGTACTCGACGGCTTTCACGTCGTGGTTGGTGACGGCCTCGATTTCCTTGATGCGGGCGGCGTCGCTGTCCGAGAAGTCGGCGGCCAGCTTGTCGAGCAGGGCGGACGCGTCGGCGGAGAACGGTTTCAGTTCGGCGAAACCGGCCTGCGACAGCGCCTGCAGCCAGGCGATCTCCACTTTCACGCGGTGGTGCATGAAGCCGGCTTCCGACAGGATCGGGCGCAGCTTGTCGGTCTTGGCGGCGTAGCGGCCGTCCAGCGGGGACAGGGCCGACAGGGTCGAGGAGGATGCGGTAGAGGTCATGGGAGGAGGGAGGCGGTGATTGCAAAAACGAGATTCTACCATCGGCAGCCTGCCCCCGGCCGCTTTGTCAAGTCTCATTTGGCCACCGTTGCAAGCGTTTCCCCGGCGTTCGGCCGGCGAAAGGCCGATGCTATACTGTCTGCCAATCCACATGACTGAGCATCTATGAAACTCATCGGTTCCTTTACTAGTGCCTACGTGCGCAAGGCGCGTGTCGTCTTGGCAGAGAAAAAGCTCGACTATCAGTTCGAGCTGGAAAACGTCTGGGCGCCGGAAACGAAGATCGCTTCGTCGAACCCGCTGGGCAAGGTGCCGTGCCTCGTGATGGAAGACGGCAGCACGATGTACGACTCGCGCGTGATCGCGGAATACCTCGACACGCTCACGCCCGTGTGCAAGCTGCTGCCCGCGAACAGCCGCGACCGCGCCAACGTCAAGGTGTGGGAAGCGCTCGCGGACGGTGTGCTGGACGCGGCCGTGCTGGCCTTCCTGGAGCGCACGTGGCGCCCGGGCGAGCAGCAGAGCCAGGCCTGGTTCGACCGCCAGATGGGCAAGGTGCATGGCGGCCTGGCCGTGATGTCCGAGAACCTGGGCGAGCAGCCGTTCTGCATGGGGATCCATTACACGCTGGCCGACGTCGCCGTCGGCTGCACGCTCGGCTGGCTGTCGTTCCGCTTCCCGGACATCGACTGGCGCACCCCGTACCCGAACCTGGCGCGCCTGTTCGACAAGCTGTCGGAGCGGCCGTCGTTCAAGGACACCGTCCCGCACCAATGACAACGTCCCGGCGGTTGCAAATGGCCGACATCGCACGCCTGGCCGGCGTGTCGACGTCGACCGTCTCGCGTGCGCTCAGCCACAGCCCCCTCGTCAACCAGGAAACGCGCGACCGCATCCTGGACCTGGCGCGCTCGCTGAATTACACCATCAACATCGGCGCGCAAAACCTGCGGCTGCAGCAGAACCGCACGGTGGCCGTGGTCATCCCGATCGAGCAGGCCACGCGCCAGCAATTGTCCGACCCGTTCTTCCTGTCGATGCTGGGCAGCCTCGCGGACGCGCTCAGCGACCAGGGCTTCGACATCCTCGTCTCGCGCGTGGATGCCGACCAGGTCGACGCCGCCGCCGCGCCGTTCGACGGCGGCCGCGCCATCGGCGTGATCCTGATCGGCCAGGGCCGCCACCACGATGAACTCAACAAGATGGCAGCGCGCGGCGTGCCGTTCGTCGTCTGGGGTGCGCAACTGCCGCAGCAGCTGTACACGACGGTCGGCGGCGACAACGTCATGGGCGGCCGCCTCGCGACGGAACGCCTGCTGGCGCAGGGCCGGCGCCGCATCGCCTTCTTCGGCGACACGAGCCTGCCCGAAGTCGAACAGCGCCACCGCGGCTACGTGGAAGCGCTGGCCGCGCATGGCCTTTCTCCGGACGCGCAACTGCACGTGGCGTCCTCGTTCCTGCCGGAGAGCGGCGGCCAGGCCGTGGCCGAACTGGCGCGGCGTGGCGTGACGTACGACGGCCTGTTCGCCAGCAGCGACCTGCTCGCGATGAAATCCATCCACGCCTTGCGCGAACAGGGCAGGGATATACCCGCCGACGTGGCCGTCGTCGGCTACGACGACATCGAGCTGTCCAGCTACTTCCATCCGCCGCTCACCACCGTCGCCCAGCCGCGCGACGTGGCCGCGCGCGCGCTCGTCGACGCGCTGCTGGTCCTCGTCGACGGCCGCGCTGCACCGTCCATCCAGCTTCCCACCGAACTGATCGTTCGCGGCAGCGCCTGACCGGGCAGCGTCCTGGCGGCCGCACCACACTTGTTGCACGCGGATTTGCAAACGTTTGCAAAATAAAAGATTTTCGGTGGTATTTTTCTGCAAGGCCAAAGCGAATTACCGGATGGAGCATTTTTGCAACGTTATTGCAATCGTTTGCAATTTTCCAAAAATAAGGAAATAATGGCCGCGTGCCTGACAAGGTGCCAATAAGTCGAATACAACGGGGGAGACATGGAAGTTCGCATGAAGCAGACGGCGCGTGCCGTGGCGCTGGCTTTGCTGCACCTGGGCGCCGCATCGGCGCAGGAAGCCGCCGCGCCGGCAGCATCGACCGATGGCCTGAAGATGGAACGCATCGTCGTCACCGGCACGCCGATCGGTTCGAGCAAGATGAAGTCGAGCGTTTCGGTCAGCACGCTGGAAGCGGACGCCATCCAGAACCTCGCGCCGACCGGTGCGGCCGAAGTGCCGCGCGCGATCCCCGGCCTGCGCTCGGAATCGTCGGGCGACGACGCCAACACGCTCGGCCTGCCCGGCTACACCGTCGTGCACGCGTTCCTGAACACCCAGCTGACGCCGAAGGTGCAGCTATCCCTGAACGCCAACAACCTGTTCAACCGCATCGGCTACACCGAGATCGAAGGCGACGGCCACGCCGCCCGCTCAATCACGGGCCGCGCCGTGAAAGCCAGCGTCAAGTACGCGTTCTGACGCCCCCGGGCCGGTGCTCGTCGCTGGCCCTCCATCCGCATTCTTGAATCCATGATGACGATGTCCAACTCCCTGCGCCGCCTGCTCGAGGTGCTGCCGGCCGGCCGCCACGCCGACGCCGAGCGCCGTTGCGCGCGCCACGAGGCCGTGCTGGCCGACCGCCTGCAACGCCTGTACGGCCACCTGCCCGGCCACGCCGCGTGGTTCGACAACCTGATGGCCGGGATCGGGCGGCTGATGGCCGCGCGCCCGGCCGCGCTGCAGGCGCTCGACGCCGCCCGCGAGGACGATCCGCGCTGGTTCTGCGCACCGACGATGCTGGGCTACAGCGCCTACGTCGACCAGCTGGGCGGCGACCTGCGCGGCGTGAAGGCGCGCATCCCGCACCTGCGCGACCTGGGCGTCACGTATTTGCACCTGCTGCCGTTCCTGCGCCCGCGCGCGGGCGAGAGCGACGGGGGCTTTGCCGTCGCCAGCTTCGACGAGGTCGATCCGCGCTTCGGCACGATGGCCGACCTGGAAGACCTGACGGCATCGCTGCGCGAGGCGGGCATCAGCCTGTGCTCCGACCTGATCCTGAACCACGTGGCCGACGACCATCCGTGGGCGCGGGGCGCGGCGGCGGGGGATGCCGACCTGCGCGCGTTCTTCCACGTGCTGGAGCGTGACGATGCGGAGGCGTACGAACGCACGCTGGGCCAGGTCTTCCCGCAGGCGGCGCCCGGCAATTTCACGCACGTCCCGGCAATGGGCGGCTGGGTGTGGACGACGTTCTATCCGTTCCAGTGGGACCTGAACTATGCCAACCCGGCCGTGTTCGAGGCCGTGGCGGCGGCCTTGCTGCGCCTCGCGAACCGCGGCATCGACGTGTTCCGCCTGGACTCCACCGCCTTCCTGTGGAAGCGCCTCGGCACGGATTGCATGAACCAGCCGGAAGCGCATCTGCTGCTGCAGGCGCTGCGCGCCATCGTCGACATCGCCGCACCTGGCGTGCTGCTGAAGGCCGAGGCGATCGTGCCGACGCGCGAACTGCCCGCCTACTTCGGCGACGCCGCCGCGCCCGAATGCCATCTGGCCTATCACAGCACCCTGATGACGGCCGGCTGGGCCGCGCTGGCCGAAGGCGACGCGAGCCTCGTGCGCGCCGTCGCCGCCGCCACGCCGCCGCTGCCGCCAGGTGCGAGCTGGCTGACCTATGTGCGCTGCCACGACGACATCGGCTGGAAGCACCTGCTGGCCGAAGCGGGGAATCTCGATCGCCTGGCCGCTGTCGCGCGTTTTTATAACGACGAGGTGAGCTATGCGGCGGGTATCGGCTTCCAGGGCGGCCTCGCGACCAACGGCACGGCTGCGGCGCTGAGCGGCGCCGACGGATCCGACGAGGGTTTGCGGCGCCTCCTGCTCGTCCACGGCCTCGCGCTGTGCTTCGGCGGCCTGCCCGTGCTCTACATGGGCGACGAGCTGGCGATGCCCAACGACGACAGTTATCTTGCCGATCCGGCCAAGGCGCACGACAGCCGCTGGATCCAGCGCGCGCCGTTCGACGAGGCGCGCTACGCACAGCGCGACGACGCCACGACGCCGGCCGGCCGCGCGTACGAGGGCCTGCGCCGCCTGATCCGGCTGCGCCGCGAGACGCCGGACCTCGCGGCTGGCGCACCATGCACGGTGCTGCCCGCCGGCGATCCGGCCCTGCTGGCGCTGGCGCGTGGACAAAATTTCCTGGGACTCTACAACTTTTCCGGCCGCACACTGACGGTCGGCCTGGCCGCGTACGGCCGCGCCGGCACGGTGACGCTGGCGCCGTGGGACCAGGCCTGGCTATGACGGGGAACGACATGACACAACGTACCGAAGGAACCGTCGCCGTGTTCGGCGAAGCGCTGGTCGACGACTTCGGCGACCGCCAGGTGATCGGCGGCGCCCCGTTCAACGTGGCGCGCCACCTGGCCGCGCTGGGGCAGGACGCGCTGATGCTGACCCGCGTGGGCCTGGATGAAAACGGCGCCCGCATGCGCGCCGAGTTCGAGCGCTTCGGCCTGTCGATGGCCGGGCTGCAGGTGGACGCCAAGCTGCCGACGGGCAGGGTGAGTGTGGAACGCCACGCCGACGGCGGCCACCGCTTCACGATCCTGCCGCACCAGGCTTATGATGCGATCGAGGCGGATGGCGCCGTGGCGGCCATGACGGCCGCCGCGCCCGCGACGCTGTATTTCGGCACGCTGGCCCAGCGCGAGCCCGCATCGCGCGACACGCTGGCGCGGCTGCTGGCGGCAACGGATGCCTGCCGCTACCTGGACCTGAACGTGCGGGAAGGGCAGGTGACGGAACGGTGCGTGTTCGCATCGCTGCACGCGGCCGACATCGTCAAGGTCAACGAAGAGGAGTTGCAGGATTTGTTCGGCTGGTACACCCACATGCGGCTCCCGACTGGCGACATGGCGTGCAGCGACGTGCGCCACGCCTGCGCGACGCTGCTGCGCGTGTTCAACCTGACGGGCCTGATCGTGACGCTCGGGCCGCGCGGCGCCGTCTGGTTCGGCGCCGACGGCGCGTATCACGCCACGCCTGGGCCATCCGCGCCGGTGCGACTGGCGGACACGGTGGGCGCCGGCGACGCCTTCTCCGCCGTGTTCCTGCTGGGCCGCGCGCGCGGCTGGCCGCTCGACACCACGCTTTCCCGCGCCAACGAATTCGCCGGCGCCGTGTGCGGCATCGTCGGCGCCGTCCCGGACGACCGCGCCTTCTACCGTCCATTCATCGAACGCTGGACCTCCTGAGGAGACACCATGGCCAAGCCGCGCATGACGTTCTGGCAGATCGTCAACATGAACATCGGATTCTTCGGCATCCAGTTCAGCTTCGGGCTGCAGCAGAGCAGCATGAGCCCCATCTACAAATACCTCGGCGCCGACGAGGCGAGCCTGCCCTACCTGTGGCTCGCGGGCCCCGTCACCGGCCTGCTCGTGCAGCCGCTGATCGGCGCGATGAGCGACCGCACCGTCAGCCGCTGGGGCAGGCGTACGCCTTACTTCCTCATCGGCGCGATCCTGTGCAGCCTCGGCCTGCTGGCGATGCCGTACAGCCCCACGCTGTGGATGGCCGCGAGCCTGCTGTGGATCCTCGACTCCGCGAACAACGTGACGATGGAGCCGTACCGCGCGTTCGTCAGCGACAAGCTGCCCGCGAGCCAGCACTCGCTCGGCTTCCTCACGCAGAGCGCGTTCACGGGCCTGGGCCAGACCCTGGCCTACCTGACGCCGTCGCTGCTCGTCTGGATCGGGATGGACAAGGACGCCGTCAACGGCAGCCATATCCCGCAGGTGGTCGTGGCCGCGTTCCTGATCGGCGCCGTGTGCTCGCTCGTCTCCGTGCTGTGGTCGGTGAAGACGACGCCGGAAGATCCGCTGCCGCCGCATGTACTGGCGGCGCTGCGCGCGACGCCCGGCGGCTGGCGGCATACGCTGGCGGAAATCGGGGCGGCCGTGCGCGACATGCCGCCGACGATGAAGCAGCTGGCGCTGGTCAAGCTGTTCCAGTGGTATGCGATGTTCTGCTACTGGCAATTCATCACGCTGTCGCTGGCGCGCACCCTGTTCGGCACGAGCGACGCGGCCTCGCCCGGCTTTCGCGACGCGGGCCTGCTGAACGGCCAGATCGGCGCGTTCTACAATTTCATCGCCTTCCTCGCCGCGTTCGCGCTGGTGCCGTTCGCGCGCCGCCACGGGCCGCACGTCGTGCACGGCGTGTGCCTGCTGCTGGCCGGCGCCGGCATGCTCGCGATCCCGCACATCCACACGCCGGTGCTGCTGCTCGTGCCGATGGTGGGCATCGGCCTCGCGTGGGCCAGCATCATGGGCAATCCATACGTGATCCTCGCGTCCAGCCTGCCGCCGGAACGCACGGGGGTCTACATGGGGATCTTCAACATGTTCATCGTGATCCCGATGATCATCCAGATCTTCACCTTGCCGCTGTACTACCACAGCTGGTTGAACGGAAACCCGGAAAACGTGATCCGCCTGGCCGGCGCGCTGCTCGTCTGCGCCGCTTTCGCGATGCGGCTGGTGCGCTACAATGCCCCGGGTACGATCGAACGGACGGAGATGGCGTATGGTGAAGTGGAACGGGATGGCGGTGGTGTTCGGCGAGGTGCTCGTTGAAGAAGGCGCGGGCGCCCCGGTCGTGGGCGGCGCGCCGTTCAACGTGGCGCGCCACCTGGCCGCCTTCATGGCGCCGCCCCTCCTGATCACCCGCATCGGCGACGACCGCAACGGCGGCGCCGTGCGCGCCGAGTTCGAGCGCTTCGTGATCCCGGAAACGGGCCTGCAGATCGACCCGATGGAAGAAACCGGCCGCGCCGTCGCCGAGCGCCACGGCGCGAGCCACCGTCTCACGCTGCCGCCGCGCCAGGCCTACGATTTCATCGACCCCGCACTTGCCGCCGCGAGCGTCGCCGGCGGCGCGTATGACATTCTGTATTTCGGCACGCTCGCCCAGCGCGAGGAACGCTCGCGCCTCGCGCTGGCGGCCGTGCTGGATGCGACGCCGGCCAAGCGCTTCCTCGACCTCAACCTGCGCGCCGGCCAGGCGAACGAACCCATCGTCACGAAAGCGCTGACGGCGGCCGACATCGTCAAGGTCAACGAAGAGGAATTGCAGGCGCTGTTCCAGTGGTATTTCCAGATCGGTCCGGACGATGCGGCGCTGTCGACGGAAGAGGTGCACGCGGCCTGCCGCGCGCTGATGGACCGGTTTGCGCTGGAAGCGCTGATCGTGACCTTGGGCCACCGCGGC
>JBJMVU010000451.1:0-18107 GCA_045810485.1 Massilia sp.
GAAAATGCTGGGCTATGTAAAATTCGCGCAGCCGGACGGCAGCCTGCACACGCTGGGCCAGGTGTTGTACGAGCCGATCGCGGCAATGCCGATCGGCGCCGTCAATACGTCGCTGCTGCATGCCGTGTTGTTCGATGCGTGCATGTTCCTGGTCGCGTGGGGCATGTGGCGCAAACGATGGTTCGTAAAAGTCTAGGAGTTGGTGTTGCAACCTGATCAGAAACGACGCGCATTCGCGTTCGCGGGAGTCGCCAGTGCGCTGGCGATGGGAGGCCTCATGTCGGGCTGCGGTACGACGCCCCCGCTGGTGAGCAACGTGCCCGCCGGCGACCAGCCCCCGCCCGCGCCGCGCGAATTCCGGGCCGCCTGGGTGTCCACCGTCGCCAACATCGACTGGCCGAGCAAGCCGAACCTCTCGGCCGAGAAGCAGCAGGCCGAAGCCATCGCCATCCTCGACCGCGCCAAGGCGCTGAACCTGAACGCCATCGTGCTGCAGGTGCGTCCGGCCGCGGACGCCATCTACCCGTCGAAGCTGGAACCGTGGTCGGAATACCTGACGGGCCTGCAGGGCCAGGCGCCGCAGCCGTGGTACGACCCGCTGAAATTCTGGGTCACGCAGGCGCACGCGCGCGGGCTCGAGCTGCATGCATGGTTCAACCCTTACCGCGCGCGCCACAACGGCGCCCGCTCGCCGGCCGCGGCTAACCACATCACGCGCACGAACCCGGCCGCCGTCAAAACCTACGGCAAATACCAGTGGATGGACCCGGGCGAGGACGCCGCCGTCAAGCAGACGCTGGACGTCGTGCTGGACGTCGTGCGCCGCTACGACATCGACGGCGTCCACATCGACGATTATTTCTATCCTTACCCGATCGAGGCGACGGGCGCGGAGGCCGCCGCGCTGGAAGGCCGCACCGCGAAAACCGAGCTGGATTTTCCCGATGAACCGTCGTGGCAGCGCTACGTGGCGAGCGGCGGCAGGCTCGATCGCGCATCGTGGCGACGCCAGAACGTCAACCGCCTCATCGAGGCCATGTACGAAGGCATCCACCGCGAAAAGAGCTGGGTGCGCTTCGGCATCAGCCCGTTCGGCCTGGGCCGTCCCGACCGCCGTCCGCGCGGCATCGTCGGCTTTTCGCAGTACGACAAGCTGTACGCGGACGCCGAGACGTGGCTGCAGAACGGCTGGCTCGATTATTTCTCGCCGCAGCTGTACTGGGGCATCCGCCAGCCGGGCCAGGCCTACGACGTGCTGCTCGATTACTGGCTGACGCAGAATCCGAAGGGCCGCCACGTGTGGCCGGGCCTGTTCACGAGCCGCGTCGGCGCGCCGACCAAGGAGTATCCGCCGCAGGAAATCCTCGACCAGATCGACCACACGCGGGCGCGTCCGAACGCGAACGGCCACGTGCACTTCAGCATGGCGCCGCTGATGGAAAACCGCAAAGGCATCAGCGACCAGCTGCGTACCGTGTCCTACCCCGGCCCCGCGCTCGTGCCGGCCACGCCGTGGCTCGGCAACGAGGGACCGGGCGCGCCGTCCGTCGCGGCCGTGCGCAAGGGGCCGTCCGTGTACCTGAAGCTGGCGGCGGGCAAGGCCAATGCGATGTACGCGATCTGGTCGCGCTTCGGCAACCAGTGGCGCTTCGCCGTCGCCCCGGCGTCGCGCGTGGACTGGGCCGTGCCGGATGACGCCAGGCTGGGCGTGGCGGACGCCATCGTCGTCAGCGCCGTCGACCGCCTCGGCAACGAAAGCCCGCGCATCGAAGCCTGGCGCAAGGCGTGAGGGGAGCCTCGTAAACCTACTGCGCGTTGCAGGTTCGGCGGGGGCGCCCAGCCTTGCGATGCTCGCTGTACCGTAAGTACAGCTGCGCTTCTCAGCCAGCGTGGCCCGGCCAGCGTGGCCCGGCCAGCGTGGCCCGGCCAGCGTGGCCCGGCCAAACCTGCGGCCGCTCGCTACGGTTTCCGAGGCCCCCGATGCGCTAACAATGTTCATAATCGGATGATGAAAGTGGGCCTATAACATTTAGGTATGCATCTACTTTGAGCATTCATTCGCGCAAGGCCGGGCTGACGGCGTACACTGGCGGGTGATCATGATCGATTCGCAACCCGAACCTATACCGCCGAGTCCGGCAACCAGCCTGGGACTCGGCATCGACGCCGGCGGTACCGAGACGCGCTGGGCCCTCGCCGCGCCCGGCGGCGCCATCGTGGCCGAGGGCCGCGTCGCCGGCCTGTCCGCCCTGCAGATGGGCACGCCGCACGGCCGCGACACGGTCCGCGCCACCTTCGCCCAACTGGCGATGGATGCCCTCGTGCACGGTGTGCCGGGCAAGGTGGAAGCGGGCCTGACGGGCTTCGGCGGCGACAGCGAACTGCTGCAGCGCTGGCTCGCCGAAGAACTGCATCTCGACCCGCAAGCCGTGCACTTCCGCAGCGACATGGAGATCGCCTACCGCGCCAGCTTCGATCCGGGCGAAGGCTATCTCGTGTACGCGGGCACGGGCTCCATCGGCGCGTTTGTCGATGCGGGCGGCCAGTTCCACCGCGCGGGCGGACGCGGCGTCGTGCTGGACGATGGCGGCGGCGGCTTCTGGATCGCGAAGGAAGCGCTGCGCCACATCTGGCGCCTCGAAGACGAGCGGCCCGGCAACTGGGAACAATCGCCGTTGGCGCAGGCCGTGTTCGATTACGTCGGCGGCGCCGACTGGGCATATTCGCGCCAGTTCATCTATGGCCAGGAACGGGGCGCCGTCGGCAAGCTGGCGCTCGCGGTGGCCGCGACGGCCGATAAAGACGCCGTCGCAGCCGACATCCTGCGCGCGGCCGGCCGCGAACTCGCGCGGCTCGCGCTGGCGCTGACGGGGCGCTTCGGGCCGCGTCCGGTCGCCGTGTCCGGACGGGCGGCCGAGCTGCATCCGCTCATCGTCGACACGATGCGCACGGCGCTGCCCGGCATCGCACTCACCCAAACGCCGGGCCAGGCCCATCACGCGGCGGCGCGCATGGCGCTCGCCGCCGATTTATCCCACTCCACGACATCGACATGAAGACACTCGTCGCGACCCTGCTTCTCGCCCTGCTGGCCGGCTGCGCCACGCCGCCGCCCACCGGACCGCAATACGACCACACGTACACGGCCCGTGGCCAGAGCAGCCGCGCGCGCTTCCTCGTGCTGCACTACACCGTCAGCAACCGCGCGGATTCGATCAAGATCCTGACCCAGCAGGAAGTCAGCGCGCACTACCTCGTCACGGACGATCCCGTCCCCGTCATCTACAACCTCGTCGACGAACAGAACGCGGCCTGGCATGCGGGCAATTCGAGCTGGAAGAATTTCACGCAGCTGAACAACAGCTCGATCGGCATCGAGATCGTCAACCCGGGCTGGAAAGACACGCCGGGCGGCCGCGTCTACACGCCGTTCCCGCAATCGCAGATCGACGCGCTGATTCCGCTCGTGCGCGACATCGTCACGCGCCACCACATTGCGCCGGAAAACGTGCTGGGCCACTCCGACATCGCCCCGCTGCGCAAGCAGGACCCGGGGCCGATGTTCCCGTGGCCCCAGCTCGCGGCCGCCGGCCTCGTCGCGTGGCCGGACGCGAACCGCGTCGCCATGCTCGTGCCGATCTTCCAGGTCCAGCTGCCGGACATCGCCTGGTACCAGAAGAAGCTGGCGACGTGGGGCTATGGCCTCGTGCAGTCGGGCGTGTTCGACGAGCAGACGCGCAGCGTGCTCTCGGCATTCCAGATGAAATACCGCCCGGCCAATATCGACGGCAACCCGGACGTCGAGACGGCGGCGCTGCTGGAAGCGCTGACGAATCCGACCGGTCCGCTGCCGCAGCCGCTGCCGGCGCCGGTGATCACGACGCCTGTCATCATCCCGGGCGAGACGCCGGTGCCGCCTGCGCCGCCGCAGCCGCCTGCGCCGCCGGCGCCTGTGCCGCCAGTGCCCGTGCAGCAGTGATCAGGGATTAAGCGATGCGCCTGCGCCATATCGAAGTGTTCCACGCCATCATGCAGGTCGGCACCATCAGCGGCGCCGCGCAGGTCCTGCACATCTCGCAGCCGGCGGTGACGAAGGTCCTGCAGCACGCGGAGCTGCAGCTGGGAATGCCGCTGTTCGAGCGCGTGCGCGGCAAGCTGATTCCGAAGCCGGAAGCGCACCGCCTGTTTGCCGAGACGGAAAAGCTGAACCGCGACCTGCAGGGCATCCGCCGCCTGGCCGCGAGCCTGAAAAATCGCGCCGAAGAAACCGTGCGGCTCGTATCCACGCCGACGATCGCCGTCTCCGTCCTGCCCGCCGCATTGACCGTGTGGCGCCGCGACTTCGCGCAGACCCGCTGTGAGCTGGCGACGTTCCACACGAGCGAGATCGTGAACGCGCTGCGCCTCGGCGAGGCCGACTTGGCGCTGTCGCTGCAGGACCCGCGCCACCCCGGCATCGAAGCGGAACCGATCGCGCAGGGTGCGCTGACGGTCATGGCGCCGGCCGGCACGTGGACCGACGCGGAGTGCGCGCAACCGATCACGCCGTCCGGCCTCAGCGGAGAGTTGATCGGCCTGGCCGACCGCGATCCGCTCGGCGAAATGGTCGTGGCCGCATGCGAGGCGCAGGACGTGCACCCGGTCTTCCACACCGTCGTGCAGACGTACCAGATCGCGCGCTCGCTCGTCGAGGCGGGGGCGGGCACGGCCGTGCTCGATCCGTTCACGGCCGCGTCCGCCGCACCGGGCAAGGTGCAGTGCCGCCCGTGGGCGCCGACGATCCCCGTCCAGCTGTACCTGCTGACGGCCAGCCACGCGCCGCTGTCGCACGGCGCGCGCGAACTCGCGATGTGCATCGGCGCCACGGCGCGCAATCTGTTGGATAAACGATGTTCATGAATACCATCGCCAGCGAGGACATCGCCGGCCACCCGGAGTTCCGTCACCTGTCGACCATCGGCGGCATCGCCGTCGACCTGCGCTACGCGACGCCGAACAATTTCATCGGCCGCGATTTGTACTCGCCCTACGATTGCGCCTGGCTGCACCGCGACGCGGCGTTTGCGCTGGAGCGCGTCGTCGCATGGCTGCAGGACAAGCGCCCCGGCTGCACGCCGCTCGTGCTGGACGCCCTGCGCCCGCAGCGCGTGCAGCAGCAACTGTGGGACGCGCTGGCCGGCACCGATCTGCAGATGTATCTCGCGCATCCGCAGCGCGGCTCGATCCACTCGTTCGGAATGGCGCTGGACATCACGATCCTCGACGAAGCGGGGCGCGAACTCGACATGGGGACCGGTTTCGACGACATGACGGAGCTGTCGCATCCCGCACTGGAAGCCCGCTTCCTGGCCAGCGGTGACATCACGGTCGTGCAAATCGCCAACCGGCAATTGCTGCGCGACGCCATGTTCCAGGCCGGCTTCGTCGGCATCAACACGGAGTGGTGGCACTTCGATTGCGGCGACCGCAACCTCGTGCGCCAGACTTTCCGCCGCGTGCTCTGACCCTGTCGCACGGTGCTGTCGCGCCACGCTGACGGCTCCCGTGCACGCTTGAGCAAGCTCATTCTCCTGCATTTCCCTGCCGGGACAATCGGTCCACTGACCCACGCCCACGCGAAGGAGTAGAGAGATGAAGAGCTCGCTGTTGTCCTGTTTTATTCTGCTGACGATGACCGCATTGGCCGGCTGCGGCACCGACGCCGGCAGCCGGTTCGCCGCGCGCGACACGACGGTCGAGTACTACCGCGTATTCGACATCAAGACCGACGCCGCGCGGGACGCCGTGGCGCGGGCGGCCACGGAAGGCATGAACCGCAACGTGAAGGAAGCGTCGATCGCGACGCCGGGCGGCGCGGAAGCGACCGACCTGCCCGGCCACTTCAAGATGGCCGATCCCACGAGCGCCGCATCCGGCACCGCCGTCGACAAGAGCCCGAGCTGCGAAGGCGCTGCCTGGACCGCCAGGGCCGCTCCGCACGTGCGCGGCGGCGACAACATGAACGTGGTCGCCTGCCTGTTCCCGTACAAGAACGGCTACCACCTCGACATGTACGCCGTCTTCACGAAACCCGAAGGCGGCTGGCTGTCCTGGCCGCGCCGGGTGGGCGGCATGATGCTCGGCACACCGGAAAAATTCACCGAGACCACGATGCTGGACATCGTGCGCTCGATCCGCGCGAACACGAAGGCGCAGGTGTCGCTGGTGGAAGCGAAGCCGAACCTGCCGGGCACGCCGTGGCTGGAGGGCGGTGCGCCGCTCGCCGCGACAGGAGAGGTCAGCAAGCCGTAGGGTGGGCGGCTGCACCCGGATACTGGCTTCGCGTTGACGTCACCGCCGCCCACGCGGTGATACGCGACGGCCGCGCCGTCGAGACCGCGATCGGAGACCGGTTGGATTGGACGCGTGGACGGCGCATACGCCGCCGGCATTCTTACGGCGTGGCGGAGCCGTCCACCTTACTGGTGGTGGGCGCCCCATCCAGCCGCGCGACCCAATCGACGAGCGCATCGAGCACGGCCCGGCCGCGCCCGTTGCCGACCCGGTCGCTGTTGACGAAGGCGACGAGCACGCACTGCCTGCCCTCGGCGTCCGGCACGTAGCCGGCCAGCGCGACGGCGTTGGACAACGTGCCCGTCTTCAGGCGCGCGCGGCTGGCGGCCGGGCTGTCGTGCAGGCGGCGGCGCATCGTGCCATCGACGGCCGCGATCGGCATGCTGGCCTGGAGTTCCGGCACCCAGTTGCTGTGCAGGGCAGCTTGCAGCAGGCCCGCCATCTGGATGGGCGTGATGCGTTCGATGCGCGAGAGGCCCGAGCCGTTTTCCAGCACGAGGCCGGTGTCGTCGATGCCGTGCGTGCGCATCCAGGCGCGCACGACGGACTCGCTGCGCGCGAGCGTCGTGAGGGCTGTGCCGGATGTGTTCGGCTGCGGATGGCTGCCCAGCACAGGGTTAGGTTCGAGCGCGGGCTCGAACGCGCCGAGGCTCAGGAAGAGCAGGCGGGCGAGCGTGTTGTCGGACGGTTTGTTGATGTCGCGGATGACTTCCGGCAGCGGGCGCGACACGTGCTCGGCCAGCAGGCGCGCGCCCGGCGGCGTGGCGCCTTCGACGGCCGTGCCGCTGATGGCGCCGCCCAGCGTCTTCCACACGCGGCGCACGAGGCGGGCGACGTATTCCTGGCGGTCGATCACGTTGATCGAGTTGCTGGCCACACAGTTTTTCGGGAAGGTGCCGTGCAGCACGACCTTGATGCCGCCGCCCGGGCGCGGCACGGCTTCGGGCACCTTCCATCCGTCTTCCCAGGTGGCGCAATCGGCATCGACGAGTTTCATGTCCGTGTCGACGGTGACGCCGTCGAGCTCGGGCTGCATCGCGACGCGCACGCGCGTGGCCGGTTTGCCGTCCGGGCGCGGCGTCGAGCGGATGTCCAGTTGCAGCATGTTGCGGTTGACGAACAGGGCGTCCGGGATGGCGTTGTAGTACGCCTCCGGCGCTTCGTCGAACGGCGGCACGCCGAGGTCGGCGCGGGCCGGGGTGAACAGCGTGCGGTCGACAACGAGGTTGCCGGCTATCGTCCGGATGCCCTGGTAGCGCAGGGCGCGCAGCATGGTCGTCAGTGTTTCCGTGGACAGGTCGACGTCGGCGCCGCCGCGCAGCACGAGGTCGCCGTGCAGCACGTCGCCCCTGACTTCGCCCGTCGTGCGCATCTCGGTGCGGCCGCGGAACACGGGGCCCAGCTGCTCGAGGGCGATCAGGGTCGTGACGAGTTTCATCGTCGACGCCGGGTGCAGCGGACGGTCGGCCAGATGCGACAGCACCGTCTTGTCGCCGCGCAGGACGAGGACGCTCACGGCATCCTCGGGAATCGCCGCCGCGCGCAGGGCGTCCGTGACGGGGATCGGCAGCGGCGCCGTCATCGACGCCGGCGGCGACGGTTGCAGCTGGGCCGCGGCCGGCATGCCGATACCCAGCAGCGCGGCGGAAAGGAGGGAGAGTGCGTGACGACGAAGCATGCCTGTCCTTGTAAACACGGATTATCCGAAGAACACGTAGGCCACCGCGATGGCCGCGACGATGCCGGCAAAGTCGGCGATCAGCCCGCAGGAAATCGCATAGCGCGTCTTGCGCACGCCGACGGAGCCGAAGTACAGCGCGACGATGTAGAACGTGGTGTCCGCCGAGCCCTGGAAGATGCAGGCCAGGCGGCCGACGAACGAGTCCACGCCATACGTCTTCATCGCATCGATCATCAGCGCGCGCGACCCGCTGCCGGACAACGGCTTCATCAGCGCGGTGGGCAGGGCCGGCGTGAACGCGGTGTCGAGGCCGGCCAGGCGGATCACCCACTCCAGGCCCTGCACGACGAAACCGAGCACGCCGGCATTGCGGATCACGGAGATGGCGACGAGCATGCCGACGAGGTAGGGGATGATCGTGAGCGACGTCTGGATGCCGCCCTTCGCGCCTTCGATGAACGCCTCGTACACGTTGACACGCTTGACCATCGCGCCGACGATGAACACGACGATGATGGAAAACAGGATCAGGTTGCTCGCGACCTTGGAGACGGTCTCGATTTCCGGCTTGGTGAGGTATTGCGTGAAGTACCAGATCAGCCCGGCGATGGCGGCCGTCATGCCGCCCAGCCAGCCCAGCACGACGCCGTTCAGCAGGTTGATGCGCTGGCGGATCGAGACGGCGATGATGCCGGCGACTGTGGCGACGTAAGTCGCGATCATGCACGGGATGAAGATGTCGGACGGGTCCCTGGCGCCCAGGATTGCGCGCTGCGCCATGATCGCGAGCGGGATCAGGGTGAGGCCGGACGTGTGCAGCACGAGGAACATGATCTGCGCGTTGCTCGCCGTGTCCTTGTTCGGGTTCAGCGTTTGCAGGCTTTCCATCGCCTTCAGGCCGAACGGCGTCGCGGCATTGTCCAGGCCCAGCAGGTTGGCGGAAAAATTCATCACCATATGGCCCGTGGCCGGGTGGTCCTTCGGCACTTCCGGGAAGATGCGCGAAAAGAATGGCGAGATGATTTTCGCCAGCCAGCCGACGGCGCCGGCCTTTTCGCCGATGTTCATGATGCCGAGCCACAGGGTCATCACACCGGCCAGCGGCAGGGCGATGTCCATCACGCCCATCTTGGCGGCGTCGAAGGTGCCGTCGATGATGCGCTTGAAAATCTCGGTGTCCCCGAGGAAGATCCATTGGGCCAGTGCCGCAATGAAGCCGACGAGGAAAAAGCCGATCCAGATGTAATTTAAAGCCATGGGTGCCGTAGTGTCGGCGGCTCGGGCCGCCTGAGCTCGATTGTGCAGCGGAGAGTATAGGCGCTGAGCAAGCTGCGCTGATGAAAGAATGGGCTGGGGATATGTAAAAAAGTTATGCACCACTGGGAAGCCTGGCGTTCCGTCATCGCGACGCGTATTGCTAGCGTCTAACGCCTGGGCCTATGATACGCAACGCTTCCAGGACCCCGCCATGCCGACTCGCCGTTCCTTTCTCGCCTCCCTGCTGCTCGCCGCTCTCGCTCCATTCACCGTCGCGCAAGGCGCCGAACCCAAGGTGTTGCACATGTTCCTGTCGACGAGCGAGACGGGCCTCGACCCGGCCGTCGCGTCCGATATCGCGACCTTGTCGCTGCTGGAAAACCTGTTCGATCCGCTGCTGCGCTACGACTATCTCGCGCGCCCCGTCAAATTGCAGGGCAATGGCGCGAGGGACCTGCCCGAGATTTCCGCCGACGGCCTCACGTACACGTTCCACCTCCGTCCCGGCATGCGGTTTACGCCCGACCCGGCGTTCAAGGGGCCGCCGCGCGAGGTGACGGCGGCCGACTACGTCTACAGCATCCAGCGCCTGTACGACCCGGCGCTGAAATCGCCGTGGTCGTTCATGTTCGAAGGAAAACTGCTGGGTGACGCGGCGTGGAAGGACCGCTTCAGCTACGCGACCGGCATCCCGGGCCTGCAGGCCGTCGACCGGTACACGCTGCGCATCCGTCTTTCGGAGCCGGACAACAATTTCCTGTTTTACCTGGCGACGCCGGCGACAGGCGTGGTCGCGCGCGAAGTGATCGAGGCGTACCCGGGCCAGGCCGGCAACCACCCCGTCGGCACGGGGGCGTTCATGCTGGGCGACTGGAAGCGCAGCGACCGCATCGTCCTCGTCGCGAATCCGGCGTCGACGTCCGTGTTCTACTCCAGCGTCGCGACCGATGCGGCCGCCGACCCGGCCGACCGCGCCATCGCGCGTGCGCTCGAGGGGCAGAAGCTGCCGCGCGTGGACAAGGTCGACATCAAGATCGCGGAAGAATTCCAGGGCCGCATGCTGGGCTTCCTGAACGGCGAGTACGACTACCTGGAGCAGGTGCCGGAATCGATGACGGACATGGTCATCAAGGGCGGCAAGCTGAAGCCGGATCTGGCCGCGCGCGGCATGCAGCTGTACCGCTTCCCTGTGCTGCAGACCTACTACATGTGGATGAACATGGACGACCCGGTCCTCGGCGGCTATTCGAAGGAAAGGGTGGCGCTGCGCCGCGCGATCTCGCTCAGCTACAACAGCGCCGAAGACATCGCCCTGCTGAAACAAGGGTTCGCGATCAAGGCCGAATCGCCGCTGCCGCCGGGCGTGCTGGGCTATGACCCGAACTACCGCAGTCCCGTCCCGTACGATCCGGCCATGGCGAACGCCTTGCTGGACCGCTTCGGCTACGACAAGCGCGACCCGGACGGGTTTCGACGGCAGCCCAAACCGGGCGGCAAACACGGAGAAAGCGAGCCGCTGACCTTGCAGATGAGCAGCGAAGCAACGGTCGGCGGCCGCCTGCGCGACGAACTGTGGCGCAAATGCCTGAATGCGGTCGGCCTGCGCGTCGTGTTCAAGTCGGATAAAAAGACGGAGATCATCAAGGCGTCGCGTCTCGGCAAGGTGCAGATGTTCGAGAGTAACTGGATTGCCGACTTCCCCGATGGCGACAATTTTTATCAGCTGCTGTACGGTCCGAACGCGGGCCGCGCCAATTATGCCCGCTTCAACCTGCCGGCCTATAACCAACGCTACGAGCAGGCGCACGCGCTCAAGGACGGACCCGAGCGCCAGAAGCTGTACATCGAGATGAACCAGCTGATCCACGCCTACAACCCGTGGGTGCCGCTGACGCACGTGCTGTCGGCCGATATCCGCCAACCGTGGCTCAAAAACTACAAACGCCACCCCGTCGAATTCACGCAATGGCGTTATCTGGATGTCGATGTTGCGGAAAGGACACGTGCTGCAAGAGGGAAGTGATACTTTTTGCTAGATTGACTATGTGAAATATTCCCTGCAGTTATAGTCAGCGCCGGAATTTTCATTGGATGGGCGCGCGTCAGTGCGCTTACCTTTGATCATTATGCCAACGTCATCGTGCACCAAGGAGAGCCACGTGAAGTTAAAGAAGCTAGCGACCATGATCGCCGTGATCGGTACCGCCGCCCCGGCGTTCGCGCAGGAAGCGCAAACGGACAAGCCGATCGCACGCGTCGAAATCACGGGTTCGAGCATCAAGCGCATCGCCACCGAAGGCGCGCTGCCGGTGCAGACGATCACGCTGGACCAGCTGGACAAGCAGGGCGTCACGAACGCGGAACAGCTGATGCGCCTGATTTCGGCCAACGGCACGGGCGCGGACAATATGACTTCAGGTAATAACGTGTTCGGCGCGGATGCCGACCGCGTCAGTGGCGGCGGCTCGTTCGCCTCGCTGCGCGGCCTGGGCCCGACCGGCACCCTCGTGCTGATCAACGGCCGCCGCATTTCCGGCTACGGCCTGTCCGGCAAGGCGGTCGACCTGAACACGATCCCGCTGGCGGCCGTCGCCCGCATCGAAGTGCTGAAGGACGGCGCGTCCGCGATCTACGGTACGGATGCCGTCGGCGGCGTCATCAACTTCATCCTCAAGACGAATTTCGAAGGCCTGCAGGCGAACGCCACCGGCAACTGGACGGAGCACGGCGGCGGCGCCACCCGTCGGCTGCAGGTCGTGGCCGGCCACGGCAACCTGGACACCGACCGCTTCAACATCATGGTGGCGATGGGGTACGACCGGAACAACGAACTCGATTCGCACCAGCGCCCGTTCGCCAACGGCTACCAGCCCGCGCGCGGCCTGTCGCCGGACACCACCGGCACCCCGGTCGCCAACCAGCTGACCGGCGCCGGCACCGCGCTGGGCGCTAACTTCCAGATGCCGGGCGATCCGACCAAATACCTGCAGGCGGGCCTGTTGAGCCTGCAGGGCAAGTGCGGCAGCGTGCAGGGCATGAACCAGTACGTCACCCCGCTGTGGAAGGACGTGACGTCGCCGCTGCGCACGACGTATTCCTGCACGTACGACTACGGCGGCGACTACGTGATGCAGCTGCCGACGGAGCGCACGAACGGCGTCGCCCGCGCGACGTTCCAGGTCGCGCCGGAGCACCGCGTGTTCGCCGAAGCCATCGCCGCGCACACGAATTCGCTGGCGATCCTGACGCCGGCGCAGATCTCCACGTCGCTCGCGAACGGCAACGCGTATCCGGTGGGCGGACCGTACTACCAGGACCTGTCGCCGTACATCGCCACGTTCGACAAGACCAAGCCGATCATCTACAAATGGCGCGCCTGGCCGCTGGGTAACCGCACGCAGAACTACACGACCGACACCGTGCGCCTGATGACGGGCGCCGAGGGCACCATCGCGAGCAAGTGGGACTACAAGATCGACCTGTCGCACAGCGAGAGCCACACCAAGACTGACCTCGTCGACGGCTATGCCTACACCAGCGCGCTGTACCAGGTGCTGGGCAGCGGCGTCGTGAACCCGTTCGCCGCGCCGTCGCAGGGCCAGAGCGCGGCCGCGATGCAGGCGCTGGAAGGCGCCAAGTTCTATGGCCGCCTCCAGCACGGCAAGACGACGCTCACGCAGTTCAACGCGTCGATCTCGGGCGAGATCTGGCAGCTGCCGGCCGGCCCGCTGCAGGGCGCGATCGGCACCGACCTGCGCCGCGAGGGCTACGGCTTCGCGCAGGACGTCGACGCCACCAGGATCCTGCTGGCGCCGGGTAATGCGAACCAGGACACGGTCAACCGCAACATCAAGGCGATCTACACCGAGCTCGTGGTTCCGGTCATGAAGAACCTGGAACTGCAGCTCGCGCTGCGCCGCGACGACTACAGCGTGATCGGCGCGACGACGAATCCGAAGATCGCGTTCAGCTACCGTCCCACGAGCTGGCTGATGCTGCGCGGGTCGGCAAACAAAGGCTTCCTGGCGCCGAGCTTCGCGCAGCTGTATTCCGGCCGCCTGGACCAGGAACTGCCGAACGGCGTGTCCGACCCGGTCGGCTGCGCGGCCCACCCGGGCGACCCGCGCTTCTGCGCGATCGAGCGCCTGAACTACTTCAGCGGCGGCAATCCGAACCTGCGTCCGGAGACGTCGAAGCAGGGTACGCTGGGCTTCATCGTCGAGCCGAGCGCGAACTTCTCGGCGTCGCTCGACTACTGGGCGATCAACATCAAGGACCGCATCCTGAACCGCACCCCGCAGGTCGTGCTGGCCAACGAAGCGTCGCTGCCGCAGTACATCCACCGCAATCCGGACGGCACCATCGACTACATCGACGCCGGCTGGATCAACGCGGCCGGCCTCAAGACGCGCGGCGCCGACGTGGGCCTGCGCGGCCGCGGCAACCTGCCGGACGGCTGGCGCTGGAACGCGACCCTCGACGGCACCTGGACGCAGAGCTACCAGTTCGCCGAGTTCGAAGGCCAGCCGTACGTCGAATACGTCGGCAACTTCTACACGCGCGACCTGTACCTGCGCTGGAAGCACAACGCCACCGTCAGCGTCGCCAAGGGGCCGTGGAGCGTCCTGCTCAGTAACCTGTACCGCGACGGCTACGCGGACGAGCTGCCGAACGGCGGCAAGGGCACGCCGCCGGCCGGCTTCACCCCGCGCGTGGCCAGCTACACGACGTGGGGCCTGTCGACGACGTACACGGGCCTCAAGAACACGACGATCACCGTCGGCATCCAGAACCTGTTCGACCGCGACCCGCCGTTCACGGCGCACAACGTGGACGAAGTCGTGGGCGCCGGCTGGGATCCGCGCGTGGCCGACCCGCGCGGCCGCTCGCTGAGCTTCGACGTCAAGTACCGCTTCTTCTAACCCATCATCCGGGATTGCCAGTATCCTTGGCGCTCCGGCGGCCCGCGACCATGGAAGCCACAAGCTTCCGCGGCGCGGGCCGTTTAACTTGAACCCCATCTCATGAACGGCAGGCGCAGATTCAACGCGATGATGGCGGCGGCGCTGCTGTTACCCTTTACGTCCGCCCGGTCCGCATCCACCATGACACCACTGATCAAACCACCGCGTTTGCGTCGCGGCGACGTCGTCGGCCTCGTCGCGCCGGGCGGCTACACGAGTGACGCATCGATCGAGAAGGCCGTGCGGCACATCGAGTCGCTGGGTTTCCGCGTCAAGCAGGGGACGTATCTGCGCGACGTGTGGGGCAACTACGGCGGCACGGTCGCGGCGCGCATCGCGGACCTGCACGCGATGTTCCGCGACCCTGAAGTGAAAGCCATCTGGGCGATCCGCGGCGGCTCCGGCTGCATCTCGCTGCTGCGGCACCTGGACTATCGCCTGATCCGCACGCATCCAAAGGTCCTGCTGGGCTATTCCGACATCACGGCGCTGCACCTCGCCATCCACCGCCACGCGGGCCTCGTGACTTTCCACGGTCCGGTCGCATCGAGCACGCCGTCGGATTACTCGACGGAGCATTTGCTGTCCGTGCTGATGGACCCTCGGCCCACGTACACGATCCCGATGTCGCTTGATAACGACCGCCGTGCGCTGGAAGAACCGTGGTACGCGACGCGCACCGTGCACGCAGGCGTCGCCGAGGGTCCGCTCGTCGGGGGCAACCTGTCGCTCGTGAGCGCGCTGGCCGGCACGCCGTACGCGGCGGATTTTGCGGGCGGGCTGCTGTTCCTCGAAGAGGTCAACGAGGAACCGTACCGCATCGACCGCTGGATGACGCAGCTCGATCTCGCCGTCGGTTTCGACAAGGCGGCCGGTGTCATGGTCGGCATCTGCGAGAACTGCGGGCCGCAGGGCGACGGGCCGTCGCTCGCGCTGGACGACACCCTGGACGTGCACCTGCAACCGCTGCGCGTGCCGGCCGTGACGGGGTATTCGTTCGGGCATATCCGCAACCAGTTCACGCTGCCGGTCGGGGTGCGGGGGCGGCTGGATACGGAGGCGCGGACGGTGACGCTGCTGGAAGCGGGCGTCAGCTGACGATGGCCGGCATGCCGGCCGAACGGCTTCAACGTCGCGCATCCATCCTGTGGCGCGGCCGGAGGAACGGCGTCACCGCCACCATGACGCTGCTCACCGCGACGAGTAGCCAGAGCGAGGACTGGAAGGTGCCGCTGGCATCGCGCAGCTGGCCCAGCGCCAGCGGACCGATGGCGGCGACCGTGTAGCTGACGAGCAGTACGAAGGCATTCCAGGCGCCCGTTTCGTCGGCATGCCGCGTATTGTCGAGGGGAAGCGTCATCGACAGCGTGAACGAGCCGCCCGTGCCGAATGCCAGCACCGCCACCGTCAGGTACGGCGAGACGGCGGGCGCGAGCAGCATCGCGAGCATGCCCGCCAGCGCCGTGCCAGCGCCGTGCCGGCGCCGAGCGCGAGCGGCAGCCGGCGGTCGTCGTCGCGGCTCAGGAAGCCGAACACCGGATTGGCCGCCATGAACGCCAGGGTGAACGTGGCCAGCAGCAAGCCGGCATGCGCGGGTGTCCAGCCCGCTTCCACATACATCGGCGCCAGCCAGGAAATGCAGGCGTAGAACACGAAGTTATTGCAGGCGAAAAAGAGGGCGATCAGCCATGCCGTCCTGTTGCGCCAGGGCATGCCGTAGCGTTGCGCGGTCCCGCCCGCGCCGCGCGGCGCCGGGCTGCGCCGCGCGACGAACAGCCAGGCCAGCAGGGCGACCACGCCCGGCACCGCCCACACGCCCGAGGCCCAGCGCCAGCCGCCTGTCCATGCGGCGATCGTCCCCGTGGCCGCCGCCGACAGCGTACTGCCCAGGGCCAGGGCCGTCGCGTACAGGCTCATGAACAGCGCCACCTGCCTGGGAAAGCCGGCCTTCACGAAGCCCGCGATCAGGACCCCGGCGATCGCGATGCCGGCGCCGATGCCGACGGTCGCGGCGAACAGCAGTGCCATCGAATCCGCGCACGCACGGACCAGCGTCGACAAGGTCAACAGCGCCAGGGCCGCCAGCATGACGCGATCGCGTCCATGGCGCCGCGTCAACCACGGTACCGGCGCCGCCAGCAGACCCATCAGCAAGGTCGGGATCGCCGTCAACAGCGCCGCCTGCGTGTGCGACAGACCGAATTCACGGATGATCGACGGCAGCAGGGGCCCCGTCGACACGATGCCTGGACGCAGGTCCAGTGCCACCAGCACCACGCACACGATCGCGGCAGCCATCGACAGGGAACCGCTGGCTGCCGGGGCCGTCGACGGGCGCGCACGGACAAGGGAATGGTCCTGGAAGGACATGGCGTTCTCTCTTATTTGTGGATGAGGATGGTCTTCGGATTGGTGAACAGCTGCCGGCCTTCGTTGCCGTGCTCGGTGCCCAGGCCCGACTGCTTGTGGCCGCCGAACGGGATGTCCACGCCCTGGGTATGGATCTCGTTGACCCACACCATGCCGGTCTCCAGGCGGTTGGCGACCGCGACGGCGGCCCGCGTGTCGCGGCCCCAGACCGAACCGCCCAGGCCGAACGGGCTGTCGTTGGCGCGCGCGATGACGTCGTCCACGTCGTCGTAGGCGATGATCGGCACGATCGGCGCGAACTGCTCTTCCTGCACGATCATCGACTCCTCGGGCGGATTGTCGACGACGGTCACCGGGATGAAATAGCCGGGACGGTCCGGGTCGACGTCGCCACCCAGCACGACCTTGTAGCCCTTGGCCTTGATGTCGTCGAGGAAGGTCTTGACCTTCTCGAACTGCATGCGGTTCTGCACCGGGCCGACCGTGACGTCCGGATCCAGTCCATCGCCCAGCTTCTGGCGGCGCGCATAGGCGACGAAGGCGTCGACGAATTGCGGATAATAAGAACGGTGCACGTAGAGACGCTTGATGCCGACGCACCATTGGCCGGAGTTGCCGACCGCGCCCCAGAACAGCTGGGGAATGATCGCTTCCCAGTCGGCGTCCGGCATGACGATGGCGGCGTCGTTGCCGCCCAGTTCCAGCGTGACGCGCTTCATCGTGCCGGCCGCCGAACGGATGACGTGCTTGCCGGTGGCCGTCGAGCCCGTGAAGCTGATCTTGGCGATGTCCGGGTGGGCCGTCATGTGCGGTCCCAGCTCGTCGTTGCCCGAGACCACGGACAGCACGCCCGGCGGCAGGACCGATTGCGCGATCTGGCCGAAGCGCAGCGAGGTCAGCGGCGTGAACGGCGACGGCTTGATGACCATGGTATTGCCGGTGATGAGCGCGGGCGCGACCTTCCACAAGGCCAGCAGCACCGGGAAATTCCACGGGGTGATGGCGCCGATCACGCCGAGCGGCGTGTGGTGCAGCTCGACGACGTGGCTGTCGGTCTCTTCGACGATCTCCACCGGGATGCGGCGCGCGGCGATCTGGCGGATCCAGGAGATCGCCTGGTCGACTTCGGGTTCGGCCATCGTTTTGAGCGGCTTGCCCTGTTCCAGCACGAGCAAACGGGCCAGTTCGTCGCGGTGCGCGTCGAGTGCGTCGGCATACGCCTCGAGGTAGCGCTGGCGCTGGTCATAGCCGAGCGCGGACCATGAGGGGAACGCGGTCCGGGCCGCGACGATCGCTTCGTCGAGCTGGGCAATGCTCGCGGCGGGGGCCCGTGCCAGCAGTCCGCCCGTGGCCGGATTGAATACGTCGAAGGCGGCCTCGGTGGCGACGAGCCTGCCGGCGATGCTCAGGTGGTAGGGACCGTCGAACAGGGTGGCGGACGGGTTGGCGGTGGCGATGGACATTGAATTCCTTGACATATTCGTTGAATTAGACCGGTCGTA
>JBJMVU010000452.1:0-11267 GCA_045810485.1 Massilia sp.
TAGCCGCCGACGATCTGCGCCATCTGCATCACCTGCTCCTGGTAGACCATGATGCCGTAGGTCTCGGACAGGATCGACTCGGTGCGCGGGTCCGGATAATCGAACTTCTCGCCGTGCTTGCGCTTGCAGAAGTCCGGGATCAGGTCCATCGGGCCCGGACGGTAGAGCGCCACCAGCGCGATGATGTCTTCGAAGCGGTCGGGACGCGCATCCTTCAGCATGCCCTGCATGCCGCGGCTTTCAAGCTGGAACACGGCGACGGTCTTCGCATCCGTCAGCAGTTTATACGTCGACCGGTCGGTCAGCGGCAGCTTGGACAGCTCGAAATCCTTGTCGACCGGGTCGAGCGCGCGGATGTAGTTGACGGCGCGGTCGAGGATCGTCAGCGTGGTCAGGCCCAGGAAGTCGAACTTCACCAGGCCGGCCGCCTCCACATCGTCCTTGTCGTACTGCGACACGACGCCCGTGTCGCCGCCCTGCGTGTACAGCGGGCAGAAGTCCGTCAGCTTGCCGGGGGCGATCAGCACGCCGCCCGCGTGCATGCCGATGTTGCGGGTGATGCCTTCGACCTGCTGCGCGAGCTCGATCAGCTGCTTCACTTCTTCCTCGTTCTCGAGGCGTTCCTTCAGCATCGGCTCTTCTTCGATCGCCTCGGCGATGGACACCTGCTTGCCCGGCTTGAACGGGATCAGCTTCGAGATGCCGTCGCAGAAGTTATAGCCGAAATCGAGCACGCGGCCCACGTCGCGGATCGCGCCCTTCGCCGCCATCGTACCGAACGTGGCGATCTGCGACACGGCGTCGCGGCCGTACAAATCCTTCACGTGCTGGATCACCAGCTCGCGCTTTTCCTGGCAGAAGTCGATGTCGAAGTCGGGCATCGAGACGCGTTCCGGGTTCAGGAAGCGTTCGAACAGCAGGTTGTATTTCAGCGGATCGAGGTCGGTGATCTTGAGCGCGTACGCGACGAGCGAACCCGCGCCGGAACCGCGGCCCGGGCCGATCGGCACGCCGTTGTTCTTGCCCCACTGGATGAACTCCGCCACGATGAGGAAGTAGCCCGGGAACTTCATCTTGATGATGGTGTTGTTCTCGAACTCCAGGCGCGCTTCGTAGCGCGGGCGCTCCTTCTCGCGCTGTTCCTCGTTCGGGTACAGCTCGATGAGGCGCTCTTCCAGGCCCTTCTTCGTTTCGGCGACGAGGAATTCGTCGATGGTCATGCCCGGCGTCGGGAAGTTCGGCAGCTGCGGCTTGCCGAGCGTGAGCGTCACGTTGCAGCGCCTGGCGATCTCCACGGAATTGGCCAATGCGCCCGGCAGGTCCTTGAACAGCTCGGCCATCTCGGCCTGCGACTTGAAGCACATGCCTTCGTTGAAGCGGCGCACGCGCTTGGCGTTCGCCAGCATCTCGCCCTCGGCGATACAGACGCGCGCCTCGTGGGCAATGAACTCGTCCTTGCTGATGAACTGCACCGGGTGCGTCGCGACGACGGGCAGCCCGAGCCGGTTCGCCAGCGCCACCGAGTGCCGCACCTGCTGTTCCTGGTTCGCCTGGCCGGCGCGCTGGATCTCCACGTAGAAATGGCCGGGAAAAATCTGGGCCCAGCGCCGCGCGCAGGCCTCGGCCTTGTCCAGGTCGCCGTTGTCGATGGCGTGGCCGACGTCGCCGAACTGCGCACCGGAGAGCACGATCAGGCCGTTCGATTGCGGCACATCCGGCTCCAGGGTGGAGACGGACGTCGCGAGCGCTTCCAGCCACTCGACGCGGATCTCGGCCCGGCCCTTGTACTGGTTCGTCAGCCACGCCTTCGACACCAGTTCGCACAGCTGCAGGTAGCCGGTCTTGTTCTTGCACAGGATGAGCAGGCGGAACGGCTTGTCGCGGTTCTCGTCGTTCGTGATCCACGCATCCACCCCGACGATCGGCTTGACGCCCTTGCCGCGCGCCGCTTTATAGAAGCGCACGAGGCAGAAGGCGTTGGCCAGGTCGGTCACACCCACCGCCGGCTGACCGTCCTTGACGGCGGCAGCCACGAGGTCGTCAATACGGACGAGGCCGTCGACGATCGAGTATTCGGTATGGACGCGGAGGTGGGTGAAGATCGGGGAAGTCATCCTGTCATTTTACCTCGGACGGCCGGAACGGAGGGTTGCATACAGGCACGGTAGCGCTCTTGACAAGATGCAGACCTGTGATCTCGGTCCAAGTCCAGCCCGTAGGGTGGGCTCCCCGAGCCCACGCGCACGATTGCGGCACGTTGGCGTTACGCGTGGGCACATGGTGCCCACCCTACCGTCTTTCAGAACGCATCATGGATGGCCCCGCCGAACACCCAACTGGTCCCGCGCCGGTCCACGATCGGGCTGTCCTTCGCATCCCCCAGCAGCCTTTCATAGCCGGCAGTTGTGGCGCAGCCGCCACGCATGATCAGCGCACGGCCGCGCCGGCCTGGACCGGCTTGTCGGCGCCGTAGCGGCGGCGCATGCGCAGGAACGGTTCCTCGATGCTGTTATAGCTGAGCGTCGCCAGCGCCCACGTCGCGCCATAGCTGGCGGCCACCATGATGGCGGCGTCGAGCCAGCCGCGCCCGGTCGGATGCACGAGGCCGACGCGCTGCGCCAGCAGGTGCAGCAATCCCATATGCAGCAGGTAGAACGAAAAACTGACCTTGCCGCCATGGCACAGCACGCGTTCGACGGGGCCCGGCAGGCGCGGGCGGAATCCCACCCAGGCAACGATGAACAGGGCCCAGCCGGTCGATTCCGCCATCGACCAGAAGATCCAGAACGATGATTTCGGCGTCGCGCCGAACGGGGCGAGGCGGTGCATCGTGGCCGTGTCCCACACGACGAGCGCGCTCGCCACCGCGAGCAGCCACGGCGCGTGGCGCTGCAGCGCCGGCTGGTATTGTTGATACACCATCGCCGCCAGCATGCCGATCAGGAACTGGTCGAAGCGGCCGACGAACGTGCAGAAATACATCAGCGTGCTGTTGTCGTTGACGGTATAGGCGGCCAGTTTAAAGAACGCCATCAGCGCGAGCAGTTCGAGCAGATGGCGCTTGCCCCGCTCCAGCGCGAAGCGCGCGAGGAACGGGAACACGAGGTAGAACAGGAATTCCAGGGAAATGGTCCAGGCCGCGCCCGTGATCACCGTGCCGGACGTGGGCGCATGGCCCAGGTTCGTGGCAAAGAGGTACAGGATGTCCTGCGGCTGGAACGAATCGCGGCCGATCGACGTCGCGACGAGGAAGATCGTCAGGAACAGCGGAACAATGCGCAGCACGCGGTTGCGCACGAAGTCGCGATAGACGATGGTCTTTTGCGCCAGCGCGATCTGCATGAACAAAAAGCCCGACAGGGTAAAAAACAGCCCGACGCCCGTATGCCCTTCCGTGATCAGCGCCGCCCAGTTGCTGACCAGCGGCGCGCCGCCCAACCCACGGTATTCCAGGTGAAAGTGGAACAGGAAAACGATGGTGGCGGCCAGCCAGCGCAACTGGTCGATGCGCGGGTTGTATTGCAGGTTCAGCGATTGCATGAGGGGGCCGGAAGGCTTGCATGAAAGAAAAGCATTGTAATGCCAATTACCGCGAAGATGACGTCTTCTGGGCTCTGCTGTCTTATAATAGAAGGCTTCATTTCACGCCTCCCCGCTTTAACGATCATGCACGTCAATATCGCCGCCTACAAGTTCGTCAGCCTCGACAACCTCGAAGCCATGCGCCCGCAATACCAGGCGCTGTGCAACGAGCTGGACCTGAAAGGCACCATCCTGCTGACGCCGGAAGGCATCAACATGTTCGTGTCCGGCCCGCGCGAAGCGATCGACCAGTATCTCGCCTGGGTGCGCAGCGACGCCCGGCTGGCCGACCTGGAGTGGAAGGAAAGCGTGTCGACCGAGCAGTCGCACCGCCGCATGCTGGTCCGCATCAAGAAGGAAATCATCACGATGCGCATGCCGCTGATCAAGCCGGAACTGGGCCGCGCGCCGTCCGTGGCGCCGAAGACGCTCAAGCGCTGGCTCGACCAGGGCCATGACGACGACGGCGTGCCCGTCGTCATGATGGAAACCCGCAACGCGTTCGAGGTCGACGTCGGCACGTTCGAGAACACGCTCGACTACCGGATCGACAAGTTCAGCGAATTCCCGGACGTCGTCGAGAAACACAAGGAAGAGCTCAAGGGCAAGACCGTCGTGACGTTCTGCACGGGCGGCATCCGTTGCGAAAAAGCTGCGATCCATATGCAGAACATCGGCTACGACCGCGTGTACCAGCTCGACGGCGGCATTTTGAAGTATTTCGAGGAAGTGGGCGGCGACCACTACACGGGCGACTGCTTCGTGTTCGACTACCGTACCGCCCTCAATCCGAAGCTGGAACCGACCGAGACCGTGCAATGCTTCGCGTGCCGTGCCGTCGTGACGCCGCGGCAGCAGTTGGCGCCGGAGTATGTCGTGGGTAAATCGTGCCCCCACTGCGCGGGCGGCACGCAGCACGCGGCGCACACGTCCGAAAACGGCGCCGCGGCCTGAGCGACGCGCCCCCTCAAGCAAAAGGCACTGCCGCGGCAGTGCCTTTTGCTTTGTCATTCACGCGGCGTGCGTGCAATGAACGTGTGCGGTGCGCGGCCGCGCTCAGCCGTGGAGCGGCGTGAAGCCCGCGTCGGTCACGCCGACGACTTGCGCATGGCCATCGGTACCGGTCGTGGCGGCCGATACCATCTTGTCGATCGTGATGTCGATATTGCCCGGATCGCGCGCCATGGCGGCGGTCAGCAGGTCCTTGATGCTGGCGATGTAATCGGAGGCGACCTTCATGCCGGCCGGCTTCGCATACGCCTGCTGCTCGGCCGTGAGGTCCAGGTGCTCCGTGAACACGGCGGCCACCGCCACCTTGCCGTCGTAGGCGACCTTGTCCGTGCTCTGGGCGCCGGCCGCGATCTGCGTGACGACGTTGTCGACCGTGATCACGTTCTGGTCCAGCATCTTGGCCCAGTAATCGACGCCGGCAGTTTCCGCAGGACGACCGAACAGGTGCTCGTAGACCGTGCTGACGACAGCGCGGTTGTCCTGGCCGGCATACATGGCCTTGTACTCCGCCGACGAGGCGAAGTTCGCCGAAATCATCTGGTAGCCATCCGGATTGCTGGTCAGGATATTGTTCCAGTACGCCAGACCCGCCACGTCCGCCGGGCGGCTGAAATATGCCACGTAAAGCTTCTGCACTGTTGTTTCGGTCGTTGTCGCCATGATGGGCTCCTTTGCGATGGGTTAAGTGGTAAAAAAATATACCCCAATTGCTTAAAGATGGGCGCACCCAACTGATCTGTACCGTGCGTAAGTTATTGATAGAAAAAGATTTTTTTCAGGAAACTAGTGGTCGACAAGGGTTAGGTACCGAACAGTCCGGGACGCCCGATTGCACATAAAAAAAACCCCGCCGTCTCGCAACGGCGGGGCTTCTTCAGGCGCGGATCGACTCAGCGGAAGTAAGCGGCGACTTCGCGCACGGCACTGCTGTCCAGCGTGCCGGCCGCCGCGCGCAGGCGCATCAGCGCGATCAGGTAGGAATAGCGGGCCTGGGCCAGGTCGCGCTGGCTCGTGTACAGCTGTTGCTGGGCGTTCAGCAGGTCGAGGTTGATGCGCACCCCGCCCTTGATGCTTTGCTCGGTGGCCGTCATCAGCAGCTTGCCAGAGGCGACCGCCTTTTCCAGCGCCTCGATCTTGCGCACGCTCGACAGCACGAGGCTGTGGGCCCTGCGCAACTCGACCATCACCTTGCTCGTGCGCGCATCCACGTCCGACTGGGCACGGGCGTACACCGCCGCCGCCTGGCGCGTGGTCGCGTTGATCGCGCCACCCTGGTAGATCGGGATGTTGACCTGCAGGCCGACGGTCCGGTTCACCGAGTTCTGCGTGTACGTGTTGATCGATTCCGCGTCGCCCTTGCTATAGGCGGCGATGAAATCCACGCGCGGGTAGTGGCCGGCGCGGTTACGGTCGATGTCGAGCCTGGCGTTCTCGGCCGCCAGGCGCGCGGCCGCGAGTTCGTGGTTGTGCTCGCGCGCGGTCTGTTCCCATGCCTCGAAGGCGCCGGGCGCGACCGTCGTGGGCTTGAACCCGTCGCCGAGCCGGTCGAGCGCACCCGGATCCATGCCGATGATGCCGGCCAGCGTCTCGCGCGCGGCCACGGCATTGTCCTGGGCCTCGGTGAGCTGGGCCTCGGCCAGGTCCAGGCGGGCCTGGGTCTCCAGCACGTCGGTTTTGGTGCCCTCGCCTTTTTCGAACAGGCGCTGGTTCACCTTCATCATCTCCGCGTACATGTCGCGCGACACCTTCGACAGGGCCACCTGGTCGTCCGCGAACAGCGCATCCATGTAGGCGCTCACGACGCGCACCGTGACCTCGTCGGTCCCGGCTTCGAACGCGGCCTCGCCCTGACGGGTCTGCACCTTGCCCTGGCGGTAGCGTGCGATGCCTTCCAGGTTCAGGATGGGCTGGCGCAGTTGCACGACGTTCGAGCGGCTGATGTAGCGCGGATGATCCACGACCTTCTGGAGACCGATGATCGTCTGCTGCAGCGTGTCGGTATCGGCCACGTTGCGGCTGCTCGACAAACTGGCCTGCACGCTCGGCATCAGGTAGGAACGGCCGATGATGGCGTTTTCCCTGGACGCTTCCTTGTCGTAGAAGCTCATGCGGTAGGTCGGATCGTTCTTCAGCGCGGCCTCGTAGGCCTGCTGCAGGGTGACCGCGCCGGCGTGGCCGGCCGCCAGCGCGGTTGCAAGTGCCAGCGCACCACGTTTCGTCATCGTACCCGCCACGCTCACTCCTCGCTCAGCGCCGAGCCGGCGCGGTCCAGTACCGGCTTGAGCAGGTAGTTCATCATGGTGCGCTCGCCCGTCTTCACGAACAGTTCGACCGGCATGCCGGGACGGATGGCCATCTTGTGCGCGGCGATCATCTGCGCGCCCTTCGGCGTCACCTTCACGCGCACCTTGTAGTAGGCGGCGCCGGTGCGCTCGTCCACGATCCGGTCGGCCGCCACCTGCTCGACGACGCCTTCGATGTGCGGCGTGCGGTTGGCGTTGAAGGCGGAGAAGATCAGGTCGGTCTTCAGGCCGGCGTGCACGCGGTCGATCAGGTTGACCGGCAACTGGCCTTCGACCACCAGCGGATCGTTGCTGGGCACGACGTCCATCATCTTGAAGCCGGCCGGCACGACGCCGCCCGGCGTGAACACGGCCAGGTTGACGACGGTACCGTCGGCCGGCGCCTTGACCTCGACGTTGGCCAGCTCGAACTTCTGCGCCTGCAGGCGGGCCTGCTGGGCTTCGGCTTCGCGCTGCACGTCGGTCAGCTGGGTGCGGACTTCCTTCTGGTAGTCCTGCACGCGCTGCGCCTTGCGCAGCACCATCTCGGTCACCTGGCGCTGGGCGCGGCCGATGTTGCCGATGTCTTCCGAGATCGAGCCATTCAGCTGGGCGTACGTGCGCTCCAGGTCGAGCAGGCGGTTGCGCGCCACATAGCCTTCCTTGGCCAGGTCGCGCATGCCGGCGAGCTGCTCCTTCAGGATGTTCACCTGCTCCTTCTTGGACTCGCGCGATTCCTGCAGGCCCTGGATCTGCACCTTCAGGCCGGCGATGCTTTCGTCCACGCCGCCCAGCTCGTTCTGCAGCGAGCCCTGGCGCGACGCCAGCAGCTGGTTCTGCAGGCTCATCAGCTCAGCCACGCGCGGATCGCTGCGGCGCTGTTCCAGCGCGGCCGGGAACTTGATGGCCTTGGCGCCGTCGCGTTCGGCGATCAGGCGCGCCTCGACGGCGCGTGCGCTCAGGTACTGGCCGTCGGTCATCTCGACGGCGGACTGGGCCACGACCGGATTCATGCGCACCAGCACCTGGCCGGCCTTGACGACGTCGCCGTCGCGCACGAGGATCTGCTGGATGGTGCCGCCGGTCTGGTGCTGCACGGCCTGGCGGTTCGATTCCTTGGCGACGGTGCCGCCCATCGGCACGCCCTTGTCGAGCGGCGCCAGCAGCGCCCACAGCAGGAAGCCGCCGACGCCCAGCAGCACGATCATCCAGCCCAGGCGCGCATACACGCGGGCATCCGTATTCACTTCGAGCGGCGTGACGTCGTGCGCGACGACGTCCTGCGGCTTGTTCGCAATCAGCTTCATTACTTTCCTTCTCCGGTGGTGGCGCCGGCGGACTGGGCCGCCTGGGCGGCTTCCTCGGCGCGCTGTGCGGCAGCCTGGGCCGCGGCCATCTGGGCCTGGGCGGCGGCTTGCGCCTGCGCGGCCTGGGCCTGCGCGGCGGCCTGCGCTTCCATGGCTTTCTTGTTGGCGTCCTGCAGGGCGGCGAGCACCTGGTTCGTCGGGCCGAACATGTGCACGGTACCGTCGCGCATCAGCAGCAGTTTGGTGGTCACCTGCACCACGTTCGGACGGTGGGTGATCATCACGATGGTCTTGCCGCGCTGGCGCAGCTCGGTCACGGCGTTCAGCAGGGCCGCTTCGCCGACGTCGTCGAGGTTCGAGTTCGGCTCGTCCAGCACCAGCAGGGCCGGATCGCCGTACATGGCGCGCGCCAGGCCGAGACGCTGCTTCTGGCCGCCCGACAGGCCCGCGCCGCCGTCGCCCAGCTTCGTGTCGTAGCCTTCGGGGAATTGCAGGATCATTTCGTGGACGCCGGCGCGCTTGGCCGCCTGCACCACCTTGTCCGCGTCGACCTCGCCGAAGCGGGCGATGTTCTCGCTGATGCTGCCGGCGAACAGTTCGATGTCCTGCGGCAGGTAGCCCACGTGCGGGCCCAGCTCGGCCTTGTTCCAGTGGTAGATGTCGGCGCCGTCCAGGCGCACCTTGCCGATCATGGCCGGCCACACGCCCACCAGCAGGCGCGCCAGGGTCGACTTGCCGGAACCGCTCGGGCCGAGCACGCCCAGCACGTCGCCCGGGGTGATCGCGATCGACACGCCCTTCACGACCGGCACCTTGACGCCCGGCGGCGCGGCGGTCACGTTATCCAGCAGCAGCGTGCCTTGCGGGGCCGGCAGGGCCATGCCCGCCTCGCGCGCCGGATTGGCTTCCAGCAGGGCTTCCAGGCGCTCGTACGAGCTGCGCGCGCCGCTGACGCTCTTCCAGACGGCGATGACCTGCTGCACCGGCTGCAGCGTGCGGCCCAGCAGGATCGAGGCGGCGATCATCATGCCCGGGGTGATCTTGTGTTCCAGGACCAGCAGCGCGCCCAGGCCCAGCACCAGCGACTGCATGGATACCTGCACGAACTTGGTCACGGCGGTGATCAGGCCCGCCTTCTGGCTGGCGTCCGCCTGCAGCGAGAGGAATTTGCCGTGCAGCTTGAACCAGCGGCCGATCAGGTTGGGCAGCATGCCCATCGATTCAATGACTTCGGCGTTGCGCAGGTTGTTCGTGGCCAGGGTATTGGCCTGGATCGCCATCGAGTTCGCTTCGGCCAGCGGTTCCTTGGTCACGCGTTCGTTGACGATGGCCAGGATGATCAGGACGATCGTGCCGGCCAGCGCGAACATGCCCAGCGTCGGCTCGAACATGAAGATCACGATCAGGTAGATCGGGAACCAGGGCGCGTCGAAGAAGGCGAACAGCGCGCTGCCCGTGAGGAACTGGCGCAGGTTCGTCAGGTCCGCCAGGGCCTGGCCGGCATTGCCGCCGGCCTGCTTGAGATTCTGCTCGAAGGCGGCGGTGTAGATGCGCTTGTTGAGCTGCATGTCGAACTTCGCGCCCACGCGCACCAGCACGAACGACCGGATCAGTTCGAGGCCGCCCATGAACAGGTAGGCGCCGACGATCAGCATGGTCAGCATCAGCAGCGTGATCTCGTTACGGCTGCCCAGCACGCGGTCGTACACCTGCAGCATGTACAGCGAGGGCGCCAGCATCAAGAGGTTGACGATCGCGCTGAACGCGCCCACCGTGAAGAAGGTGCTCTTGAACGACCGGAGCACCATCTGGATTTCGCTCTTTTTTTCTAACAGTTTTTTCATAGCGGATTGTGTGTCAGCGGTGTTTCGTCACCGAAGCACACCATGATCTAAAGAAATTTGTCCGCGCACATTATCTATCAAAAACGTTCAAAAATGTGATGTGCGTCACAAATTTTGAACAACAGTCGCATCGGGGTCACAGACATCCGGTCAGCCAAATGAAAAACCCCGCTGCCTTGCGGCAGCGGGGTTCCGGGAACAGCCCGGTTGCCCGGGCTGGATCCAGCCTGAATTAGGCGACGGTGATGATGCCGTTGGTCAGGTGCACCTTGGTTGCGTCCACACCGGTCAGGGTGATGGTCACGACTTCCGGCGTTGCTGCGTTCGAACCGAAGACCGATTTTTCCAGCTTGATGGTGGTGTCGGCACCCGACTGAGCAACGAAGGCTTCCAGCACCGAGTTGTTGCCGGTCGACAGTTTGCCGGTGTTCAGGGTGTACTGCGAACCGATGTACAGCGAATCGGTGCCCAGCAGGCCGAACAGGCTGATGGTTGCGTCGGCCTTGGTCGCGACGAAAATGTCCGAACTAGCGCTTGCCAGAACTGCGCCCGTAGCCGAGACCGGCAGGCTCAGGTCGTGCGCGGTGAACACGTCGGCGGTCACCTTGGCAGCGGCGTCCAGGCCAGTCAGCTGAGCCTGAGCACCCTGAGCTTTCTGCAGGTCGGCAACAGCGTCGGTCAGGGCCTTGATCTTGGCGGTTGCTGCGTCCACGCCGCCGTTCGCAGTGCCCAGTGCATCCACCAAGTCGTTGGTGCCAGCGTGGCCGGTGTACGTGGTCACTGCAGCCTTGAAGTTGTTAGCTGCGTTCACGTCGGCCGGGGTTGCGCCGGCAGCGGCTGCCTTGGCGTCCAGGATCGACTGCTCGGTGGTGATCTGTGCCAGGGTCGGAACGGCGCCGTCAGCAACGGTCACGTTCTTCATCAGGGTCTTGATCGCGGTCAGGTCGGTCTTTTCTTGAGTCGACATGTCCAGGTAGTCGACATTGCTCTGTGCCGAAGCTTCGGCAGCGGCAGCCTTGGTGGCACCAGCATCAGCAGCTTCCTTGGTGGTCGACGCGTTCAGCAGGGCGGTAACGCCAGCGTTTTTCTTGTCTCGATGCTCGAGCAGGCTCTCATATTGTCCGACCTTGTATGTCTTGCCGTCGGGGCCCAAATATGTTTCCGGTGCGTGATCGGTTTGGATTGGAACGCCAGCAATGCTGATCGTCTTGTTCGTGCCTTCGCGCCGCTGATCGGCATCA
>JBJMVU010000453.1:0-6811 GCA_045810485.1 Massilia sp.
CATCGATATCCTCTTCTGATCCACCTTGCGAAATACGGGCTCACGGCTAGCCGGGCCAAAGATACTGTCCGATCTTCGAACGAGGGGGAGCAGCTGGTGCGAAATCTACGAAACTGGCTCGTGCCAAAGGGTGGGCTCGGCATCCAGCTGCTCAGAACCTGAGGTGCCCCTCAGGTAAGCAAATTGCTCAGAAGGATAATACAAGGGTGGGCATTTGAGGCCGGGGGGGATTGATGCCGGGGGCATCAATCCAATGAAACGTGCCCACGCGTGATGCCGGCGTAACGCAAACGACAAGGAGATCCGATGCGATTCGACCTCGTGGACCTGCAGCTGTTCCTGCACGTGCTGGACGCCGGCAGCATCACGGCCGGCGCAGCGCGCGCGCACCTGGCGCTGGCGTCCGCGAGCGAGCGTATCCAGCACATGGAAGAGACGCTGGGCGTGCCCCTGCTCGTGCGCGGCCGGCGCGGCGTGCAGCCGACGGCGGCGGGCCATGCCCTGCAGCGCCACGCCCGCCTCGTGTTCCAGCAGCTCGCGCGCCTGCGCGCGGAACTGGGAGAACATGCGGCCGGCCTCAAGGGCCAGGTCCGGCTGCTGTGCAATACGGCGGCGCTGTCGGAGTATCTGCCGGAGCGGCTGGCCGGCTTCATGGCGCGTCATCCGGACGTCGACATCGACCTGGAGGAGCGCACCTCCAGCGACATCGCGCGCGCCGTGCGCGAAGGCGCCGCGGACCTCGGCATCGTGGCCGACACGGTCGACCTGTCCGGCCTGGAGACCTTCCCGTTCTGCGCCGACCGCATCGTGGCCGTCGCGCAGCCGGCATTGGCGCGCACGCTCGTCACGCAGGAAGGCCAGGCGGTGACGTTCGCGCGGCTCGTCGACTTCGACCACGTCACGCTGACGGGCGACAGCGCCCTGTTCCGCTACCTGAGCCAGCTGGCCGAACGCGCCGGCCGCACCTTGCGCGCGCGCGTGCGCCTGCGCAGCTTCGACGCGGTGTGCCGGATGGTGGAGAGCGGGGTCGGGATCGGCCTGGTGTCCGAACCGGCCGCGCGGCGCTGCGCCCGCACGATGGACATCGCCGTACTGGAGCTGGCCGACGCGTGGGCGGTGCGCCAGCTGTCGCTGTGCATGCGCAGCTTCGAGGGGTTGCCGCGGCATGCGCAGCAACTGGTGGAAGAAATCCGCGCGTGATTGGTGGGCACGGGGTGCCCACCCTACAATTGTCACGCTACCGTAGGGTGGGCTCCCCGAGCCCACCGAACGTTTGCGAATCAGCGGCTGGACACCATCAAGCCCTGCTTGAACTCCCAGTTCTTCCACGCCGCCAGCACCGCATTCGGATACTCCGGTTTGCCGCGGCTGCCGTTGTAGCGGCCGAGCGCGAGATACAGGTTGCCCCCTTCCATGTCGACGTACATGCGCAGGATCGAGCAGCCGTAGCGCAGGTTCGTCTGCATGTCGAACAGCGCGCGGCGGTTCGAATCGCCGATCACCTTCGTCCAGAACGGCATCACCTGCATGTAGCCGCGCGCGCCGACCATCGACACGGCGTACTTGCGGTACGCCGATTCGACCTGGATCAGGCCCAGCACGAGACCCGGATCGAGACCCGCGCGCGTGGCTTCGTACCACGCGATCTCGAGGAATTCCGTGCGCGTCTGGTCGTCCGGCAGGCGGCGCTTGAGGCGCGCCGACATCGCGTCGAACCATTGCTGGTAACGGACGCGCGCGACCTCGTCGCGGAAGGCCGGCCTGGGCGGCCGGCCGTCGCGGATGGCATTTTCGAGCGCGAGCCGGACCGAATCGGCAAGCGCTTCTTCTTTCTGGTTGCCGGCCTGCGCCGCGCCGCTGCTCATCAACGCAGCGGCGAGCAAGACCGGGCCGAGCCGGGCTGCCGCCCGGACTATCAACCGTCGCGCCATCACTTGTCCAGCTTGCCTTTGATGAAGCCGACCATGTCCGCAGCGGGAACGGCGGTGGCCTCGGCATCGCGGCGACCCTGGTATTCCAGGTTGCCTTCCTTGAGGCCGCGCTCGCCGATCACGACGCGGTGCGGCACGCCGACCAGTTCCCAGTCGGCGAACATGGCGCCCGGACGCAGGCCGCGGTCGTCGACGATCACGTCCACGCCGGCTGCCTGCAGCTCGGCGTACAGGCGATCGGTCTCGGTCTTTACCAGATCGCTGCGGTCATAGCCCATCGGGCACAGCACCAGTTCGAACGGCGCGATGGCGTCCGGCCAGATGATGCCCTTGTCGTCGAAATTCTGTTCGATGGCGGCGCCCAGGATGCGGGTCACGCCGATGCCGTAGCAGCCCATCTGCATCGGCGCCGGCTGGCCCTTCTCGTCCAGGTAGACGCAGTTCATCGCGGCGGAATACGCGGTACCCAGCTGGAACACGTGGCCCACTTCGATGCCGCGCTCGATCGCCAGCACGCCCTTGCCGTCCGGCGACGCATCGCCTTCGACGACGTTGCGCAGGTCGGCGACGATGGGTTCGGCCACGTCGCGGCCCCAGTTGGCGCCGGTCAGGTGGTAGTCGGCCTCGTTGGCGCCGCATACGAAGTCCGCCATGTTGGCGACGGTGCGGTCGGCCACGACGGTGACCTGCTGCTTCGTGTCGATGGGGCCGAGGTAGCCCGGCACGGTGCCGTAGGCTTCCTGGATCTCGGCTTCGCTGGCGAAGCGGAAGTCCTTCAGGCCCGGCACTTTGGCGACCTTGACTTCGTTCAGGTCGTGGTCGCCGCGCAGCAGCAGCAGCCAGTTTTCCTTGACCTGCTTGCCGTCGACGTCCTTCTCGACCGTCAGCGCGATCGACTTGACGGTCTGGTCCAGGCCGATGCCGAGCAGCCTGGCCACGTCTTCGCACTTGGTCGTCTTCGGCGTGGAGACCTTCGTCAGCGGCTGCGTGGCCGCGCCGCGCTGGGCGGCCAGCGGCAGCGCCTCGGCCGCTTCCATGTTGGCGGCGAAGTCGGAGTTCGGGCAGTAGACCAGCGCGTCCTCGCCCGTGCTGGCGATGACGTGGAATTCGTGCGAGCCCGTGCCGCCGATGGCGCCGTTGTCGGCCGCGACCGCGCGGAACTTGAGGCCGAAGCGGTTGAAGATGCTGACGTAGGCGTCGAACATCGTCTGGTAGGACTTCTGCATGCCCTCGACGTCACGGTCGAACGAGTACGCGTCCTTCATCGTGAATTCGCGGCCGCGCATCAGGCCGAAGCGGGGACGGCGCTCGTCGCGGAACTTGGTCTGGATGTGATAAAAGTTCAACGGCAGCTGGCGGTACGACTTGACTTCGGTGCGCACGACGTCGGTCACGACTTCTTCCGACGTCGGCTGCAGCGCGAAGTCGCGGCCGTGGCGATCCTTCAGGCGCAGCAGTTCCGGCCCCATCTTGTCCCAGCGGCCCGTCTCCTGCCACAGCTCGGCCGGTTGCACCAGCGGCATCAAGAGTTCGATCGCGCCCGCCTTGTTCATCTCTTCGCGAATGATGCCCTCGACCTTGCGGATGACGCGCAGGCCCAGCGGCATGTACGTGTAAATGCCGGAGCCGAGTCGCTTGATCATCCCGGCGCGCATCATCAGTTTATGGCTGACGATCTCGGCGTCGGAGGGCGCTTCTTTGAGCGTTGAAATAAAAAATCGTGAGGCGCGCATATCGGTGAATTCTTTTTAAAAAGAGAGGGTTATAATCGACCTAATTTTAAAGGATTAGCTGGCTGATGCATCCAATCTTTATACAAATGGGTCCGAATCACGTGGTGCAAGCTGTTGTTCCTGTGCAGGTTGCACGACAAACGTATCTGGATTGCTAGGTAAAAACGTAAGAGAGACAGATCGGCCGGCAGAAAGTTTCGAGGTGAATTATGCTCGATCGTGAAGGGTTTCGCCCCAACGTCGGCATCATCCTGCTGAACGCCAACAACGAGGTGTGGTGGGGCAAGCGGGTGCGTGAGCATTCTTGGCAATTTCCGCAAGGGGGTATCAAATACGGCGAGACGCCGGAACAGGCGATGTACCGCGAGCTCGAGGAAGAAATCGGCCTGCGCCAGGAACACGTCAAGATCGTGGGCCGGACCCGCGACTGGTTGCGCTATGAAGTGCCCGACCACTTCATCAAGCGCGAAGTGCGCGGTCACTACCGCGGCCAGAAGCAGATCTGGTTCCTGTTGCGCATGGTGGCACGCGACAACGACGTCAACCTGCGCCTGACCGACCATCCCGAGTTCGACGCCTGGCGCTGGCACGATTACTGGGTCCCGCTGGACGTGGTCATCGAGTTCAAGCGCGACGTGTACCAGCGCGCCCTGCAGGAACTGTCGCGTTTCATCACGTGGCCCGCGAACGGCGAACGCCGCCACAGCTCGCGCTACCTGCGCCAGCCGCACGAACGGCGCGGCCAGGGTGGCAACGGCGGCGGCAAGCCGGCGGCCAATGTCGACAACGCCAACGCCAGCAGCAAGGCGGTGGCGGTCGCCAGCAAGGCCATCGCCGACGCGGCCGGCAGCTCCAAGATGGTGTTGGCGCAGCAAGGGGCGACGCGCAAGGAGTAATGCCCGCCAGTAGCGCGGAAGCAACACAAGAAAGGCAAAGCAGCCGTGCGAACGGTTGTCTTTGCCTTTTTTACATTTTGGTAATGTAATTTTTACAAAATTGCGCAGTAGAATCATTGTCATGATGAGCTCTCCTTCGCCACTGTTCCGGGCCCTCCCCTTCCTGCTGGCCGTGCCGTGCGCCTCGACGCATGTCCACGCCGAGGACACGCCGCCCAAATGCACCTACGTCGAAGTCGGGAACCTGCCCATCCGCTACGTGGGCGAAAGCCTGGCGCCCGCGGTCGACGGCACGATCAACGGCACCCCGGCCACGATGCTGATCGACACCGGCTCCGGCCAGACCCACATGACGATGAACGCCGCGACCCGGCGCGACCTGAACCTGTCCATGACGGGGCGGTATGTCGAAGGCATCGGGGGTCTCTCGCGCCTGTACGGGGTGCGGCTGAAGGATTTCGCCATCGGTCCGGCGCACGCCGGCCACCGTCCCGAACTGACCGTGATCGGCAGCACCACGTTCACGCCGAGCTTCGACGCCATCGTCGGCGCCCCGTTCCTGTTCCAGACGGACCTGGAGCTCGACCTGCGCGCGAAGCGGATGAAGTTCTACCGTCCGCTCGAATGCCGCAAGACGGAGCTGCTCCTGTGGAAGGAAGACACCGTCGTGCTGCCGTTCGGGCGCAACTACGGCAACAGCCCGAATCCGCATTTCACGGTCGTCGTGAACGGCAAGGAGATGGACGCCCTGATCGACTCCGGCGCGCACCGCAGCTTCATGATGCTGAACGCCGCCAAGCAGGCCGGCATCGACGTGGGCGGGCCGGGCGCGATCCGCATGCGCGACGCCGGCGGGGTCGGGTCCGACCGCGCGCCGCACTGGATCGCCCCGGTCAAGACCCTGCAGATCGGCCAGGAGACCATCAACAACGTGGAACTGGGCATCATCGATTCGCAGGGTGCGCGCACGGCCGACGTGTACCTCGGCCAGGATTTCCTGCGCACGCACCGCGTGCTGTTCGCGATGAGCCAGGAAAAGCTGTACATCGCCTACCTGGGCGGCGACGTGTTCACCCGCGGCACGGGACTGGAGCCCTGGATGCGCGCCGAGGCCGACGGCGGCAATGCGGACGCCCAGTACGCGCTCGCCCAGATCTATGGCGCCGGCCGCGGCGTGCCGCGCGATCCGCTCCAGGCCGGCGTCTGGCTGGACATGGCGGCAAACGGGGGCCAGCCGAACGCCAGCCTGTTGCGCGGCCGCCGCCAGATGCTGGCCGGCCAGCTCGACACGGCCATCCCGCAACTGCGGCATGCGCTCGACCAGCTGCCGGCCGACCGTCTCGGTCCGTTGTGGCTGTACATCGCCCGCGTGCGCCATGGCGAGGCCGACCTGGCGAAGACCGAACTGGAAGCCGCGCTGAAACACCAGAAGGAAGACGACTGGCCCGCGCCGATCGCCGACTTCTACCTCGGCAAGACCAACGCGGCGCGCCTGCTGGAAGAAGCGGGGAAGGACGCGAAGCTCGCGCACGCGCGCACGTGCATGGCCCATGTCTACATGGCGGAATGGCACGGCGCGCGCGGCGACGCGGCCGAGGCCAGCGCGCTCAAGGCCACGCTGCGGACGAACTGTGCGCCCGCCCCGAAGCCGGCGCCGACGCCGGTATCCACGCCGCTGCCGACCGGCGGCGCCGCGCCGCCAGGCGTCACGCCATGACACCGGTCGCCACCCGCAGCAGCAGCGGCGCCATCGCGCTACAATGACGCCCTTCCTCCTGGTTTCCCGACGGTTTTCTCCATGTTCACCCCCTCCTCCAACGACGTCCGCCGCTTCTTTTGCGAGGCCTACCGCAAGCGCCGCGCCGGCGAGATCCTGACCCCGATGGACGCCATCGCCGCCGACTGGATCGAACAGCATCCCGAATACCACGACGAGCTGGCGGACGCGGATGCGGCGGTGGCGCGCGACTATGCCGTCGAAGGCGGCAAGCCGAATCCGTTCCTGCACCTGTCGATGCATCTGTCGATCACGGAACAGGTGTCGATCGACCAGCCGCGCGGCATCCGCGCCGCCTACGAGGCGCTGGCCGCGCGCGTGGGCGAGCACGAGGCGCACCACGGCATCATGGAATGCCTGGGCGAGATGATCTGGTCGGCGCAGCGCCACGGCACGCAGCCGGATACCGACGCGTACGTGGAGTGCGTGCGCAAGCGCGTGCGTTAGTCTAACTTATCGTCGGCGACCCGGTAA
>JBJMVU010000454.1:0-6412 GCA_045810485.1 Massilia sp.
TACTGGGCGAGAACGATATCTTCTTCATCGACATCGCGCCGCGCGTCGAGCAATGGGAAGGAGACGGCGGCGCCAGCTTCGTCGTCGGCAACGCCCCCGACTACGCGCGCTGCGCCGCCGATGCCGAACGGCTGTTCCACGAGACGCGCGTGTTGTGGCGCGACGCGAAGCTGACCGGCGAGCAGCTCTACGACTTCGCCATCCGGCGCGCGCGCGAGCAGGGCTGGGACCTCAACCTATACCTGCCCGGCCACCGCGTGTCGGATTTTCCCCATGCCGCGATCCACACCGGCTCCCTGGCCGAGTACGACGAAAGCCCGTCGAGCATGCGCTGGATCCTCGAGATCCACCTGACCGATCCCGCGGGCCGTTTCGGCGCCTTCTTCGAGGACATGCTGCTCGAGGACGACGACTACGCGCAGGTGGCGCCATGAAGACGTGGCAGTGCAGGGTCTGCGGCTTCGTGTACGACGAAGCCGCCGGGCTGCCCGACGAAGGCGTCCCTCCGGGCACGCCGTGGTCCGCCATCCCGGACGACTGGGCCTGCCCCGACTGCGGCCTGGCCAAGTCCGAATTCGACATGGAAGAGGTCTGAAGGCGGTGCGCGCCCGCGTCAGGTGCGGCGCGCCCTGCTCACTTCGGCGGCGACGGCGCGGCTGAAGGCGCGCGTCCCGGCCGTTCCGCCGAGGTCCGCGGTCCGGGTCGCCGGGTCGCGCAGGACGGTATCGACGGCCTGCTCGATCGCCTCCCCCGCGTGCACGAACGCCGGGCGGTGGTGATGTTCCCCGAGCCAGCTCATCAGCATGCCGGCGGACAGGATCATCGAGGTCGGATTGGCCTTGTCCTGGCCCTGGATGTCGGGCGCGGAGCCATGCTGGGCCTGGGCGCAGCACTGGCGATCGCCCGCCATGACCGAACCTGCCAGGCCGAGGCTGCCGGAGAGTTCGCTGGCCAGGTCGCTCAGGATGTCGCCATAGAAGTTCTCGGTCACGATGACGTCGAAGCGCTCCGGGGTGCGGACCAGGTGGGCGGTCGACGCGTCGACCAGCAGGTCGTTCAGGGCCACTTCCGGGAAGTCGCGCGCCACGTTGCGCACGGCCTCGAGGAACAGGCCATCGGTCATGTGGAAGCTGTTCGCCTTGTGGATTGCGGTCACATGCCTGCGTCGCTTCAGCGCCAGCTCGAACGCGCGGCGCGCGATGCGTTCGCTGCAATGGCGGCTGATCTTGCGCACCGACAGCGCCAGGTCGGGCGTCGGCATCATCTCGCCCCAGCCCAGGTGCATGTTCCGGTCCGGATAAAACCCTTCGGTGGCTTCGCGCATGATGACGAGGTCCATCGTCTTGCCCGGCTTGAGGTTCGACTCGAGAAAGCCGCGGGTGCGCGCCGGCCGTACGTTGGCGTACAGGTCGAGCTTGCCGCGGAATGCGGCCGAGACGTTGATGCCGCCTTGCGCGGGCTTCGGATAGTCCGCATGGGAGATCGTGCCGAGCACGATGCCGTCGAAGGTGCGGGCCCGCTCGAGCAGGTCGTCGCGTAAGGTGGTGCCGTGCCTGGCGAGGCTGGCGAAACCGATGTCGTCGTGGTCGAACGCGAGATCGAGGTCGAACACGCGGCTGGCGGCGTGCAGCACGTCGACGGCGCTGCTCACGATTTCGGGGCCGATCCCGTCGCCGGGGAGTACAAGAATGCGCATGGTGGGTTCCAGAAGGTCGGTTATCGGTTCGCGTGTTCCAGCGCCACGGGACGGGTCTCGCCCGTATCGCGCAGGGTGCGGGTGGCGTTGGGCGACGCGTACGTCCACAGGATCTTCATCGTCCTGGTGCCGGAAACGTTGCGGAAACGGTGCACGACGTTCGGCGGGATGAACGTGGTGTCGAGCGGCTGCAGCGGCAACTCCAGGCCGTCGATGTCCATGACCGCCTCGCCTTCCAGCAGCACGACGCTTTCTTCGCAGTTGTGGCTGTGGAAGGGAATCGCCGTGCCCGGATCGAACTCGGTGATGCCGGAGATGAACGTGGTCGCACCGAGGGCCGGCGAGACAAGGGAGACGGTACGCGCGCCGCCGCCGCGGTCATGGCTCGGCAGCGCGGAAGGACGCAGCAGTTTGGCGTCGGACGGGGTCTTGATGGGATACATGGCGTTCTTTCGGAAGCGATTAGCGGGCAGGACCGATCCACACGGTCTTGGTGTTGGTGAATTCGCGCGCGCCGGCGGCGCCCAGCTCGCGGCCGTAGCCGGATTGCTTGATGCCGCCGAACGGCAGGCGCGCGTCCGACACGACCTGGCCGTTGATGAAGACGGCGCCGGCCTCGATCTGGCGCGCCAGCCGGCGCGCGCGGACGACGTCGCCGGTCCACAGCGCCGCGGCGAGGCCGAATTCGGTGGCATTGGCCAGGGCGATCGCCGCGTCCGCATCCTTGACGCGGAGGATCGCGGCGGCGGGGCCGAACGTTTCCTCGATCGCGGCGGCCATGCCGGGCGCCACGTGGTCGAGGACGGTCGGCGCGTAGTAGCAGCCGGGGCCGGGGCGCGCCGCGCCTCCCGTCAACAGGCGCGCGCCGGCGGCGACGGTACGCCGCACCTGGTCGTCGAGGTCGGCGACGAGGCTGGGCCGCGCCAGCGGACCGATCGTCGTGCGCGGATCGAGCGGATCGCCGACCACCAGCTCGCGGGTGTGCTCGACGAACGCGGCGACGAAGGCGTCGGCGACCGCGTCCTCGACGATGAAGCGCTTCGACGACACGCAGCTCTGGCCGCAGTTGCCGAAGCGCGCCTTGACCGCGGTCCTGGCGGCGGCGGCGACATCGGCGTCGGCCAGGACGATGAACGGGTCGGAGCCGCCCAGTTCCAGCACCTGCTTCTTGAGCACGCCGCCGGCCTGCACGGCCACCTGCTTGCCGACGGCGGTCGAGCCGGTCAGCGTCACGGCCGCGATGCGCGCGTCCTCGATGAGCGCCTTGACGCGGCTCGAGCCGATCAGCACGGTGCTCATCAGCCCGGCCGGTACGCCGGCGTCGACCAGCGCCTGCTGCAGCGCGAGCGCGCATTGCGGCACGTTGTTCGCGTGCTTGAGGATGGCGCCGTTGCCGGCCACGAGCGCCGGCGCGGCGAAGCGGATGAACTGCCAGAACGGGTAGTTCCACGGCATGATCGCCAGCACCACGCCCAGCGGATCGTGGACGACGTAGCTCTCGGCGTTGCTGGCGACCGGCATGTCCGCCAGGTAGCCGGGGCCGTGCTGCGCGTAATGGTCGCAGGTCCACGCGCATTTCTCGATCTCGGCTTCCGCTTCGGCCAGCGGCTTGCCCATTTCGGTGGTGATCAGGCGCGCGTATTCGGCCTTGCGCGCGCGCAGCACCCGCGCGACGGCGGCCAGGACCGCGGCACGGGCCTCGATCGGCTCCCGGGCCCAGCGCTTCTGCGCGGCCGCGGCCTGCTGCAGCGTGTGTTCCACCTGCTGCTCGGTGTGTTCATCGAATTCGGCGACGACGGCGCCGGTGGCGGGATTGACGGACAAGATCATGGCGAATCTTTCTGGATGAGTTGTTGGTATTTTAGTGCCACAACAAACCAAGTCAAATGGTTTTTTAGTACGTCATCTCCCAGCAAATAAATACCAGGCATCGGGCCAGCCATGGCGCAAATGGTATTATGCGCATTCAAAAACCATCCAAGCACAGGTTGCCCAGCATGCCCCGGCGAATTTCCGACACCCTCGTCCTCCAGATCAAGCAATACATCGGCGCCGAGCGCCTGCCAGGAGGTACGCGCCTGACCGAGCGGGCGCTGTCGGAACGGTTCCAGGTGTCGCGCTCGCCCGTGCGCGAGGCCCTGAAGCGCCTTGCCGACGAGGGCATCCTGGAGGAACAGGCGGACGGCGGCCATGCCGTGTCGCAGGCGGCCACCCTGCTGGCCGGCGAGCCGGAACACAGTTTCGCGCCGCCGGATCCGCTCGAGCAGGCATATTTTGCGATCGCCGAGGACCGGCTGGCCGGCAACCTGCCCGAACGCGTTACGGAAAACGAGTTCGCGCGCCGCTACGACGTCACGCGCGCCCAGCTCGCGGCGGTGCTGCGGCGGATGGCGCATGAAGGCTGGATCGAACGCCTGCCCGGCCATGGCTGGCGCTTCCGTCCCGTGCTGACGTCGGCGGACACGTACGACCAGGGCTACCGGTTCCGCATCCTGATCGAGGCGGCGGGCATCCTCGAACCCACGTTCCGCGTCGACAGGGTCGCCCTGGAGCGGTGCCGGCAGCAGCAGCGCGAGCTGCTCGAGCACATCCACGAGGTGTCGGCGGCGGACATCTTCGATGCCAACACCCTGCTCCACGAAACGATCGCCGCGTGTTCCGGGAACGTGTTCATCCTCGATTCGCTCAAGCGCCTGAACAGCCTGCGGCGCCTGATGGAATACCGGAAATCGTTCGATCGCGCGGCGGCCGCGCGGCGCTGCCGCGAGCACCTGGACCTGATCGACCTGCTGCTGGCCGGGCGCCAGGAAGCGGCCGCCGACTTCATCCGCCTGCACCTGCGCGACGCGGCGCGCGAGAAAGCGGCGCGCCCGGATGGCGCTGCCGCCTAGCCGGCCGCGCCTAGCCGGCGGCGGCGCGCGCGGCCTCGACCGCCCTCTTCCGTTCGTCGATGCGGATGAAGAGCGTCATCAGGAAGGCCACGCAGACCAGCCCGGCCAGCAGCATCAGGCCGGTCGTCGCACTCTGCGTGGCCTCCTTGACGTAGCCGATGAAGAACGGGCCCGCGAAGCCGCCGAGGTTGCCGATCGAATTGATGACCGCGATCGACACCGAGGCCGATTCACGCGACAGGAACAGCGTCGGCAGCGCCCAGAACGGCGACTTGAACGCATACAGGCCGGCCAGGGCCAGGCTGATCATCGCGATCGCCAGCGCCGGCTCCCCGACCAGCCCGGTCGCCAGCATCGCGAGCGCCGCCACGCCGAGCGGGAGCGCGGCATGCAGGCGCCGTTCGGCGCGGCGGTCGGAACGGCGCGACCAGGCGATCATGACGATCGTCGCGAACAGGTAGGGAATGATCGCGATGAGGCCGACTTCGGTATGCGTCAGCCTGGACGAAAACGACTTGATAATCTGCGGCATCCAGTAGCCCGTGCCGAGGCTGCCGCACTGGTACACGAAATAGATGAACGACAGGTACAGCACGCGCGGATTGGCGAGCGTCTGCTTCAGGCCCATGTGGGCTGCCGCGGGGCGTGCCGCGCGGTCTTTGTCCTGTTCGGACAGCAGCCACCGCTTCTCGGCCAACGTCAGCCAGCCGGCGTCCTGGGGACGGTCGGGCAGGTAGAGGAAGCACAGGATGCCGCCGAGGACCGCGGGCGCCGCTTCCAGCATCAGCATCCAGCGCCAGCCGCTCCAGCCGAGCCAGTCGACGTTGTCCATGATCCACGTGCTGAGCGGCGCGCCGATGATGTACGACACCGGGATCGCCGCCGTGAACAGCGCGACCGTCGTCGCCAGTTCCTTCTGGCGGAACCAGTAGGTCAGGTAGACGATGATGCCCGGGAAGAAGCCCGCTTCGGCCACGCCGAGCAGGAAGCGCAGCACGTACAGCTGGGTGGCGTTCTGCACGAAGCCGCAGCCGAACGAGATCACGCCCCAGGTCAGCAGGATCCGCGCGATCCAGACGCGGGCGCCGAAGCGGTTCAGCGCGATGTTGCTGGGCACTTCGAACGCGAAATAGCCGATGAAGAAAATCCCGGAAATCAGGCCGAAGGCCTCGCTGGACAGCGCCAGCTCCTTGTTCATCTGCAGTGCCGCGTAGCCGATGTTGGCGCGGTCGAGGTAGGAGATCACGTACAGGATGAACACGAAGGGAATGATCCTCCACGTGATCTTGTGCACGAGCGCGCGGTCGTCGATGGACGCACCGGTGTGGTTGTCGGACATGTGTTCGGCCCCGTCTGGTTAAAGGTTGGGTCAGGCCGGAGCGGAGAACACCATGCACACCGGGCTGCCCGCCTGCACCGTGCCTCCGGTCGGTGTCAGGCGCCCGCTGGCGCGGTCGACCGCGAAGGCGACGATGCTGTCGCTGTCCTCGTTCAACGCAAACAGGAAGCGGCCGTTCGGCGTCAGCGTGAAGAAGCGCGGCGTCTTGCCCCGGGACGCGTCGGCGCCCGTGAACGCCAGCAGGCCGGTGGCGGGGTCGATGCGGAACACCGCGATGCTGTCGTGCCCGCGGTTGGAGGCGTACAGGAAATGCCCGTCGCCGTCGACCTGGATTTCCGAGGCGCGGCTGTTGCCCGTGAAGGTATCGGGCAGGGTGGGCAGGACCTGGCGCGGCGTCAGCGCGCCGGTCCGGGTCGAATACGTGCAGGCGGTGACGGTCGAATCGAGCTCGTTGAGGACGTAGGCCATGCCCAGGCGCGGCGCGAA
>JBJMVU010000455.1:0-16234 GCA_045810485.1 Massilia sp.
AATCGTCCGACGACGCCCCGGTGATCCGCATGATCAACGCGCTCCTGACCCAGTCGCTGCGCGAAGGCGCCTCGGACATCCACATCGAGCCCTTCGAGCAGACCTCGGTCGTGCGCTTTCGCATCGACGGCGCGCTGCGCGACATCGTGCGTCCGCGCAAGGGCATCCACGCGTCGCTGATCTCGCGTATCAAGATCATGTCGCAGCTCGACATCGCGGAAAAGCGCCTGCCGCAGGACGGGCGCATCACCTTGCGCATCGGCGGCAAGCCGGTCGACGTGCGCGTCTCGACCCTGCCGACCGGCCACGGCGAGCGCGCCGTGCTGCGTCTGCTCGACAAGGAAGCGGGCCGGCTCGATCTCAGCCACCTGGGCATGAGTGAGCAGATGCTGCCGCAGTTCGACAAGCTGATCAACCTGCCGCACGGCATCGTGCTCGTCACGGGCCCGACCGGTTCGGGCAAGACGACGACCCTGTACGCGTCGCTGTCGCGCCTGAATTCGACGACCACCAACATCATGACGGTGGAAGATCCGATCGAATACGACCTGCCCGGCATCGGCCAGACGCAGGTCAACGCCCGCATCGACATGACGTTCGGCAAGGCCCTGCGCGCGATCCTGCGCCAGGACCCGGACGTGATCATGATTGGCGAGATCCGCGACCTCGAAACGGCCCAGATCGCCGTGCAGGCGTCGCTGACGGGCCACCTGGTGCTGGCCACGCTGCACACGAACGACGCCGCCTCGGCCGTGACCCGTCTGCTGGACATGGGCATCGAGCCGTTCCTGCTGTCGTCGTCGCTGCTGGGCGTGATGGCCCAGCGTCTCGTGCGCAAGCTGTGCTCCCACTGCAAGCGCCAGGAAGCGGGGCAGTGGGTGGCGGTCGGATGCGACCGTTGCGGCCACACGGGCTTCCACGGCCGCGTGGGCGTGTACGAGCTGCTCGAGACCACCGAACAGATCCGTTCGCAGATCCACAACCAGACCGCCGAGGCCGAGATCCGCCAAACGGCCCTGAAGTCCGGCATGAAGACCATGCACGACGACGGCGAACGGTGGGTGCGCGAAGGCATCACGACGGAAGCCGAACTGCTGCGCGTGACGAAGGTGGATTGACCGATGCCCGCCTTCCGCTATGAAGCCGTCGACACCGGCGGCGTCACCCGCAAGGGCGTCCTGAACGCCGACAGCCCGCGTGCCGCGCGCGCCGACCTGCGCCTGCAGGGATTGACGCCGCTCACCGTCGAGGCCATCGCGGCCCAGGTCGACGAGAGCGGGGCGGCGCGCGCGCGCGGTTTCGGCGAACGCCTGTCCCAGGTCGAACTCGCGCTGTTCACGCGCCAGCTCGCCAGCCTGCTGGAAGCGGGCCTGCCGCTCGAACAGGCTTTTACCGCACTGCTCGAACAGGCCGAGCGCGCCTACGTGCGCGACCTGATCGCGTCGATCCGGTCGGAAGTGATGGGCGGCGCGTCGTTCTCCAGCGCGCTGGCGCGCCATCCGCGCGACTTCGCCGAGATCTACCGCGCCCTCGTCGCGTCCGGCGAACAGATCGGCCAGCTGTCGCGCGTGCTGTCGCGCCTGGCCGACTACATCGAACGCCGCAATGCCCTCGTGCAGCGGGTGCGCCTGGCGTTCACGTATCCGGCCATCGTCACCGTCGTCGCGTTCGCGATCGTGATCTTCCTGCTGACGTATGTCGTGCCGCAGATCGTCTCGGTGTTCGCGAACACCAAGCAGAAACTGCCGTTCCTGACGATTCTCATGCTCGGCGTGTCGAACTTTACGCGCGCTTACGGGATCTATGTGGCATTGATCGTCATCGCGGCGTGGTACGCATGGCGCCGTGCCCTGCGCAACCCCGTGCTCAAGCGCCGCTGGCATACGTGGCTGCTGAACGCGCCCGTGTACGGCAAGTTCGAGCGCAGCCTGAACACGACCCGTTTCGCCAGCACGCTGGCGATCACGACCGGCTCCGGCGTGCCCATCCTGCGCGCGCTCGAGACGAGCCGCGACACGCTGTCGAACGTGGCGATGAAAGAACTGGTGGAGCAGGCGACGGCGAGCGTGCGCGAAGGCGTGAGCCTGGCGCGCGCACTGTCGGCGCAAAAGCTGTTCCCGCCCATGCTCGTGCACATGATCCGCGCGGGCGAGATCACGGGTGAGCTGCCGGCCATGCTCGAACGGGCATCGAATTCGCAGCAGGCCGACCTCGAACGGCGCACGCTGACCATCGCCGGCCTGCTGGAGCCGCTGCTGATCCTGGCCATGGGCCTCGTCGTGCTATTGATCGTGCTGGCCGTGCTGATGCCGATCATCGAAATCAACCAGTTGGTGCAGTGACAAGGAAACTGATGAACAAGCGCTTGCCTTTATTCCTGAGCCTGCTGGGCGTGATCCTGCTGGCGGTGTCGCTCGCGTACTGGATCCTGCAGCTGTACCAGCCGCCCCAGCGTCCGCTCGCCGCCGCGCCGCTGGCCGCGATGCCGGATCCGGCCATCGATGCCGCCGCCACCCTGTTCGGCGGTCAGGTCTCGGTGGCAAGCGCGACCAATTACCAGCTGACGGGTGTCGTGGCGGACGGGAACAGCAGCGTGGCGATCATCGTCGCCGAAGGTTCGCCGCCGAAGGCGCTGCGGATCGGCAAGGAGCTGGCGCCTGGCATCACGCTGGCGGAAGTTCATCCGCGCTACGTGATGCTGTCCGATGGCGGCGTCATGAAGCGCGTCGACCTGGCGACCGATGCCAAGCCCGCGGCGGCGATGGGAGGGGGGGCGCCCGCAGGGGCGCCCGGCGGCGTATCCGGCGCACCACCGGGCACGCCACAGAATCCCCTGCCGAATTTCCCGCAGCCCCAGCAGGTCACGGTCGCACCTGCCATGCAGCCCGCGCAAGCCGTACCGGAACCGCCGATGGCGCCGGGTGCCGTCCAGCCGCAGCAGCCGCCTTCGATGACGAATCCGGGCGACGTCGGCACGCACGACAATCCGCCGCCGGCGAATCCGAACCCGATCAATCCGCCGCCGAACTCACCACAAATGCCGCCGCAGATGCGCGGGGGCGACAATCCGGCCGGACAGACCAATACGCAATAAGCGCGCAAAAAGCATCAGCGCCGCAGCGCGGTGAATGCTGAAAATTCCCACGAACGGAAGCCGACCAGCAACGTAAAGCCGTCGCGTTCCTGCGGCGGCAGGCGGCGGTCGTTGCGGTGCATGCGCGCGAGTTCGCCGGCCAGTTGATGGATCTTTTCCGCCAGCTCGGCGGCGCTCGCCAGCGACAGGCGTGCGGGCAGGCACATCAGTGTTTCGCCGGCACCGTCGAAGCGGCCGGCAAAATAATCCTCGACGACGTTCGCGCGGAAGAAGCGCTGTACCGGCCCGTCCGGCAGCCAGCGGAAGGCATTCGAGACCCGCAGCGTGTAGCGGTTCAGCGGCTTCAGTTCGATCACGCCGAGGCGGTCGAGTTCCACCAGCAAGCCGATGGATTCGGGTTCGCTCAAACGGTAGGTTTCGACCATCTGCTCCAGGCTCCAGTGCCCCAGGCAGCAGATCGCCACGAGCAACAGGCGCGGATTGGCGACCAGCGCCGTTTCCTGGATCAGGGTCAGCGTGTCGGCCTGCGGCCGCGCATCGGCCGCGCGCCGCAGCACGTCTTCCATGGCGATGCCGGCCGCCTGGCAGATCTGGGCCAGGCGCGACAGGGTCATGTCTTTCTGGCCGAACATGCGCTTGATACTCGATTCGCTCATCGCGATGCGGTCGGCCAGCATTTTGTAGGTGATCCCGGCCGCACGCAATTCGGCGCGCAGCACGTCCAGCAGCATGTCGGGGGAGCTCATGGGTGGTCGGTTCTCTGTTTTCGTTCGTCAACTCGGCGCTAACGAATGTACAGAAGAAGGCAGGCCAGTTCAAGAAATGTCGAGTCCGGCCAGCCACAGCCGCCCGTCCGAAACGGGCACCGCCCGATGAGCACGGTCAGCGCTATGATACGCATCAGTTCAGGCGCAAACGCATATGCCGTCGCCGCCGCGCCGGTGTCCAATCGATACCAAAGGAGGCAACATGAAAACGGTCACCGTGATCACTCTGGCGTTATTGGGCGCGGCCGCGTTTGCGCAAGCGGCGGCGCAGGCGCCGGCGCAAGTGGCGGGCGTGCATCGCACCGACCTGCTGAAGCACGACAGCGTGGTGCAGGGGCGCGAAGTCGTCGAGGTGCGCGTCGAGGTCGACCCCGGCCATGGCGTGCCCAGGCATACGCATCCGGGCGATGAAGTGCTGTACGTTGTCGAGGGCACGCTCGAGTACATGCCCGACGGGAAGGCGCCGGTGATGCTCAAGGCGGGGCAATCCGTCTTCATCCCGGCCGGCACGGTGCATGCGGCCAGGAACCCCGGATCGGGTGCCGGGGCGGGCATCGCCACCTATTTCGTGGAAAAAGGGAAGCCGCTGATCACGCTGGCGAAATAGCAGCCGCCGGCGCGCCGGACCGTTTACTCCGCGTCCGGTTCCAGCTTGGCCTTCTTGAGCGCACGCTTGGCGGCCAGCCGTTCGCTGGCCACCGGTTTCGCATGCGCCCCGGCCGCGCGCGCCTTGGCGAAGCCGGCGAACGGGTTGCGGGGTTTGGTGGGCGGCGCCGGCTCGACACGAAGCCGCATCTTTTGCCGGGTTGCCAGTGCCTTGTTTGCCATCGCCGCCTCCTTCCGATGCGTTACAACACGTAGCGCGACAGGTCTTCGTTGACCGCCAGCGCATCCAGCCGTTCGTTGACGTAGGCCGCGTCGATGACGAGCGCCTGGCCCGACCTGTCGGTGGCCGAGTACGAGATCTCTTCCAGCAGCTTTTCCATCACCGTGTACAGGCGGCGCGCGCCGATGTTCTCGGTGCGTTCGTTGACCGAATACGCGATCTCGGCCAGGCGATGGATGCCGTCGTCGGCGAACTCGAGTTTGACGCCTTCGGTCGCCAGCAGGGCCTCGTATTGCTTGGTGAGGCTCGCGTCCGTCGAGGTCAGGATGCTCTTGAAATCCTCGATCGACAGCGATTCCAGTTCGACGCGGATCGGGAAGCGGCCCTGCAGCTCGGGGATCAGGTCCGACGGCTTGGACAGGTGGAACGCGCCCGAGGCGATGAACAGGATGTGGTCCGTCTTGATCATGCCGTACTTCGTGTTCACCGTCGTGCCTTCGACGAGCGGCAGCAGGTCGCGCTGCACGCCCGCGCGCGAGACGTCGGCGCCGCCGTGTTCCGAACGCGACGCGATCTTGTCGACCTCGTCCAGGAACACGATGCCGTTCTGCTCGACGTTGGCGATGGCCTTCTGCTTCATCTCGTCTTCGTTGATGAGCTTGGCGGCTTCCTCGTCGACGAGCAGCTTCATCGCTTCCTTCACCTTCATCTTGCGGGGCTTCTTGCGGCCACCGCCGACGCCGGCGAACATCGACTTGATCTGTTCCGTCATCTCTTCCATGCCCGGTGGCGCCATGATTTCCATCTGCGGCGACGCTTCGGCCACGTCGATCTCGACTTCCTTGTCGTCGAGCGCGCCTTCGCGCAGGCGCTTGCGGAACGTCTGGCGCGTGGCGTCGCCGCCATCCTTGGCGTCGCTGCTGACATTGAAGCCGAAGTCGCGCGCCGGCGGCACGAGGATGTCGATGATGCGGTCCTCGGCCGCGTCCTCGGCGCGCTGGCGCACCTTCTTCATTTCGCTGGCGCGGGTCTGCTTGATGCCGATGTCGATCAGGTCGCGGATGATGGTGTCGACGTCGCGTCCGACATAGCCGACCTCGGTGAACTTGGTTGCCTCGACCTTGATGAACGGCGCGTCGGCCAGCTTGGCCAGGCGGCGCGCGATCTCGGTCTTGCCGACGCCCGTCGGGCCGATCATGAGGATGTTCTTCGGGGTGATCTCGTGGCGCAGCGGTTCCTCGACCTGCTGGCGGCGCCAGCGGTTACGCAGCGCGATCGACACGGCGCGCTTGGCTTTGGCCTGGCCGACGACGTGTTTGTCGAGTTCCGAGACGATTTCGGACGGAGTCATGTTCATATGTGTGCTCATGAATGCTTTCTAGCGGGAGAGGCCGTTATTCCAGCGTCTCGATGATGTGCGACATGTTCGTATAGATGCACAGCTCGCCTGCGATGGTCAGCGCTTTCTTGACCACGTCGGCCGGGGCGAAATCCGTGTTTTCCTGCAGGGCCTTGGCAGCCGACTGGGCATAGATGCCGCCCGAACCGATCGCGCCGATGCCGTCTTCCGGTTCGAGCACGTCGCCGTTGCCGGTGATGATCAGGGTCTTTTCGCGGTCGGCCACCAGCAGCATGGCCTCCAGGCGGCGCAGCACGCGGTCGGTGCGCCAGTCCTTGGCCAGTTCGACCGACGCGCGCAGCAGGTTGCCCTGGTGTTTTTCCAGTTTCGCTTCGAAACGGTCGAGCAGCGTGAAGGCGTCGGCCGTGCCGCCGGCAAACCCGCACAGCACCTTGTTCTGGTAGAGCTTGCGCACCTTGCGCGCGGAGCCCTTCATGACGACGTTGCCCAGGGTGACTTGTCCGTCGCCACCGAGCGCGACCTGGTTGCCGCGCCGTACGCTGACGATCGTCGTGCCGTGAAATTGTTCCATATTTGCCTCGTGGTTGATCTGCTCACCGCAAGTGGGGATGCGATATGAAATTGCAAGACTGAGCCGTATCCAGGAGGCACGGCGTCGGCGTCAGTACTTGTGTGTGTACAGGCGCACCGATTCGCCGACGCCGAGCAGGCGCAGCAGGGCGGCGACGGGATGGTTCAGGTCGCGCAGCACGACCTCGCGCCCGTCCTGGGCCAGGGTGCGCAGATGGGCGGCGAGGGCGTTCGCGGCCGCGTAGTCGATGCGCGCCAGCCGGGAGCCGTCCAGCACGAGGACCGGATGAAGCGCCGCGTGGCCGGCGATGGCGGCCAGCAGCGGCGCGCTGTCGCCCCGGATCACGGCCGGCAGCAGGAAGCGGTCGCCCGCGGTGGCCGGACCGGCAGCCAGATGCCGCTGTAAATGCGCGGCGGTGCGTTGCGGCGCCTCGAACGACGGCGGCGATACCTCGAAGGTGACGCAATAATCCATCGCGGTCTCCTCGAAATCCTTTTCGCGGTTCGTCAGCAGCAGCAGTTCCAGCAACAGCAGCCAGGGCGCTTCGCCCGCGCCGCGGTCGCCGATGGCCAGCATCGGACGCAGCACCGCGACGAGGTGGTCGGCCCCTGCCAGCACCAGCTCGCATCCCGCCTTGCGCAGCGTCTGCAGGGTATCCAGCAGCAGGGCGCCGCCCGGCGGCGTCACTGCCGTGATCGCCTGGAATTCGAAGCGGACCAGCGGGCTGGACGATGCCGCCTGCGCGCGCGCGAGTTGCGCGCGGGCGCGGGCGCCGTCGTCCAGCTGGCCGGACAGGGTAGCCGTCGGGATCGCCCCGGAAAACTGGTGGTCCGGTGCGCTCGACGTGGCCGCGACCGGGTGATACGAGGGCGGCGACGTCTCGAAATGGCTGGCATAGTCGATCGCGATGCTTTCGAACTCGTGTTCCAGGCCCATGACCTGGTACAGGTCGAACAGCATCCACCACGGCAGGCGCTCGCTGCTCTGGCCGCTGCTCTGGTCGCGCACGCTGGTGCGCAAGAGGAGAGCCGCGGCGTCGAGCTGGTCGTTGGCGTACAGGATCGCCGCCTCCTCGACGACAGGCGCGCTCGACGGGGTGGCGGCCGCGTCCGGCATTTCATCCGGACCCGGCAGGATGTCCGTGTTCTGGTCGGGCGGCGGCGCGCCGGCGGCCGCCGGAGGACGCCGGTTGCCGGCCCACGCGTCGTCGTCGAAGATGGCGGACGTCATCTCCAGTTCGATCTCGTCGATCTTGGCCGCGGTGGCGCGGGCGATCTCACGCTGGCGTTCGCGTTCCGCTTCGGTATCGAGCGCGAGCCGTGTGACGGGGCCGGCTGCGAGCGGATTGTCCCGGCGCGTGCGGACGTCCGCCGCCGCAAGCGGCGCGTCGCCTTTTTTCTTCAGGAAATCGAAGAGCCCCATTCCGTCCTTGTCCACCGTCGTTTGCCGGTCGAGACATTAGCATGGCGGCGCGGACGGCGTGGTGCGCACGCCTGAGCTGCGTCAAGTCGCTGGCGATCCCACGAGTGTATCCCATGAGAAATAAATTGTGCGCACGAACTCGGAGCCAACAGCGGCCCCAAAAACAAAAAAGCATGCGACGGGCGCATGCTTTTTCATCGGCGCGTACGGCGATCAGTCACCGTACAGCTTTTGCTTCAGTTCGCGGCGCTGCTGGGCTTCCAGCGACAGGGTCGCGGTCGGACGGGCGATCAGGCGGGGAATGCCGATCGGTTCGCCGGTTTCCTCGCACCAGCCGTATTCGCCCGAATCGATCGAGGCCAGCGATTGCTGGACCTTCTTGAGCAGCTTGCGCTCGCGGTCGCGGGTACGCAGCTCCAGCGCGTGCTCTTCCTCGATGGTGGCGCGGTCGGCCGGATCGGGAACGAGTACCGTTTCGCGCAGGTGTTCCGTCGTTTCGCCCGCGTTTTTCAGCAGTTCCTTTTCGAGTTCCTGCAGGCGGTTCTTGAAGAACGCCAGCTGGGCCGGGTTCATGTAGTCCTCGTCGCTCATGGCCCGAATTTCTTCTTCCGTCAGGAGGCGTTCTTCGGGCTGCGCAACGGTATTCGGTTTCGTTGTTTTAGTCATGACTTCACTTACCTTTGATACGACAGAGTTTCCATTTTATCAGCTAACTCAGCGGTTACCATTGCTTCGGTGCGCGCGCCAGGCCAGCTGCCGTGACCGTTGTTCAGTCGTTCAACAACAGGGTGCATGAGAGCACCATAGAACCGGGGTAGTTTATACCAAACACTGTTCCAATCCGCGAATAAAGACATCTTTCGGTAAATTTTTACCAATAAACACCATCTTGCTGCCACGCGGCTCGCCATCCGCCCACTTTGCACCGAGGTCGCTGCCCATGATTTGATGCACGCCTTGGAAGACGACCTTGCGATCCGCGCCGGCCATCGCCAGAACACCTTTATAACGCAGCATGTTCGGCCCGAACACTTGGACCATGCTGCCGAGGAATTGATCCAGACGCTCGGGGTCGAAGGCGCGCTCGCTCTTGAACACGAAGGCCGCGATGTCGTCGCTGTGGTGGCTGTGATGGTGGTCGTGGCTGTGGTCGCAGGCCTCCGTGTGCACATGGTCGTGGTCGTGATCATGACCATGATCGTGCGCTTCCTCGGTCGTGAGGAAGGCAGGGTCGAGTTCCAGCTTGTCGTTCAGGTTAAACCCGCGCAGGTCGAGCACGTCGCTGATCGGGGCGCGGCCGAAGTCCGACGTGCTGATCGGCGCACGGGGATTGATGCGGCGGATGCGCGCCTTCAGTTCCTCGACGGCGGCGGCATCCACGAGGTCGGTCTTGGACAGCAGGATCTTGTCGGCGAAACCGACCTGGCGCTGGGCTTCCTCGTGGCGGTCCAGCTGGTCCATGGCGTGGCGTGCATCGACGACGGTGACGACGGCGTCCAGCAGGTAGTGCGCGCCGACTTCCTCGTCGACGAAGAACGTCTGGGCCACCGGGCCCGGATTGGCGAGGCCCGTCGTTTCGATGACGACGCGGTCGAAGTTGATTTCACCGGCTTCGCGCTTGCGCGCCAGGTTCGACAGGGCGACGATCAGGTCGCCGCGCACGGTGCAGCAGATGCAGCCATTGTTCATCTCGACGATCTGCTCGCTCGGGTCCTGCACGAGGATTTCGTTGTCGATGTTTTCCTGTCCAAACTCGTTTTCGATGACGGCAATGCGCAAGCCGTGCTCTTCCTGCAGGATGCGGTTGAGCAACGTGGTTTTGCCGGCGCCGAGGAAGCCGGTCAGGATAGTGCTTGGGATCAATTCCATATGTCGCTGTCCAATGGTGTGCGCCGTTGCGGCCGCAGGGAATCGGAAGATTATGCCGGAATTTGCGGATCGTCACCACCCGCCATGCCGCGCCTGCCTGCGGGCGACGCGCTTATGCGTCGCTCATTTGCGCTTGGCGCGCGGATGGGCCTTGTCGTAGACGGCGGCGAGATGCTGGAAGTCGAGCGACGTATAGATCTGGGTCGACGTGATGCTGGCGTGGCCCAGCAGTTCCTGCACGGCGCGCAGGTCGCCCGAGGACTGCAGCAGGTGCGAGGCGAACGAGTGGCGCAGCACGTGCGGGTGCACGTGGACCGGCATGCCGGCCTTTTGCGCATGGGCTTTCAGGCGATATTGCACGACGCGCGGGCTGATGCGCGTATCGCGGGCCGACAGGAACAGGGCGGTGCTGCCGTCGCGCGCCGGCGGCCGCACGGCCAGCCACGCTTCCAGCGCGGCGCGGGCCGGGCCGCCGACGGGAACCCGGCGCATCTTGTTGCCCTTGCCGGTGACGACCACTTCCTGCGCTTCGAGCTCCAGCCAGCCGAGCGACGCCGGCCGGCCATCCCTGGCCGGGACGTGGTGGACGTCGAGCCCGGCGAGCTCGGACACCCGCAGGCCGCTCGAGTACAGCAGTTCGAACATGGCGCGGTCGCACAGTTCGGCCGGCTCCGGGTGGCCGGATGTCGTCTTTTCCATGAGCTGGACCGCATCGTCGACGGCCAGTGCCTTCGGCAGGCGCCTGGGACGGCGCGGCGCACGCACGCCGTCGGCCGGGTTGGCGGCCAGCGGGACCTGGCGCGACAGCCAGTCGAAGAAGCCGCGCCAGCCGGACAGCTTGCGCGCGATCGAGGCGGCGCTCTGCCCCTCGGCGTGCAGTTTCGCCGTGACGCGGCGGATGTCGAAATGGGTCAATGCGGCCCAGTCGGTGTGGCCGGTGAGCCGGGCCAGTTCGGCCAGGTCGCGGCCGTAGGCGGCGATCGTGTGGTCGGACAGCTGGCGCTGCGTTTTCAGCTCCGCCAGGTAGCGGCCGGTCCAGTGATCGGCGGCCGGCGTGTCCATGTCAGCCGAGCAGCGGGGCGAGCGCGGTGCTGGCCGTCTCGCCGATGTGAACGAGGAAATCCGTCGCCATCGCGGCGCTGAAGCGTTCCGGATCGGGCGAACCGAGCACGAGCAGGCCGAAGGCGCTGCCGCCGGCGCGCAGCGGCAGCAGGACGGTCGAACGCACCGCGTCGGCCTCAGCCAGCTCGGCGCCAGCCAGCCAGCTGACCGCTTCGAATTCCTTGTTCGGGCCGCAGTACGGGGCGCGCAGGCTGCTGGCGAACAGGCGCACGTCTTCGGAGACGCCGTTCGTGTACCACGTGTCCGCGTGCTCGGGCGTCAGCTTCCACAGGCGCAGCGTGGCGTGCGGCACGATGAAATGCTTGACGAGGCCGTCGGCCACGGCGGCCGGGATCTCGCCGGGCGCGCGGGTGCGCAGCAATTGCTGGGTCCAGCCGTGGAAACGGTTGGCGATGGCGGCGTTTTCCTCGGCGTGACGTACCAGTTCGGACATGCGCAGTTCCAGCGCGCGGTACTTGTCGCGCATGACTTCCATCTGGCGCTCCTGCAGCGAGACCGCGCGGCCCATCAGCGGGCTCGACAGTTTCACCTCGCCCAGCAAAGCGGCGTGCTCCACGAAGAACTGCGGATGGTCGAGCAGGTATTGGGCGATGGCGGCGGAATCCAGTGTTGCGGCGGTCATGTGCGGCTTGCGAGATGGGTAGACCATTCATTTTAACCGACAGCAATGAGTCGGCGCAGATTTCCTGTTGGCACTGTGCCATCGCTGCATCACCGGCAGCCGGAAAAGCCAAGGGCGGACCCGGTTGCCCGGATCCGCCCTTGCTTGAGCGATACGGCGGGGTTGCCCCCGCAGTCTCAACTTAGAACGAGTGGTTCAGGCCCACGTCGTAGTGGTTGACGGTCGGGCTGGCCGCAGCTGCGCCGGTCGCCTGGTTGAAGACGTTCGTCTTGCGCGATGCGTCGACGTACAGGTACGTACGCTTCGACAGGCTGTACTCGTAGCCCAGCGAGTACTGACGGGTGATCAGGTCGTGCAGGCGGACGTTTTCTTCCTGCTTCTTCAGGCCGAAACCGACCAGCAGCTTGCCCGGGCCGACGCCGTAGGTGGCACCGATTTCCGCGCCCTTGATGGTCGGACGCTGGGTGTTGGTGTGCTCCATGTTCTGGTGCGAGTAGGTACCCATCAGTTTCAGTTCCGGGGTCACCGAGAACGAACCTGCGACCGACCAGACTTTCGATTCGACGGCGTTGCGCTCGTAAGCCAGCATCGCTGCGGCCGGACCGTTGTTGTAGGTGCCAGCGATCGAGAACGGGTTGGCCGAAGCCTGTGCGCCCGCAGCGTAGGTAGCGCCAGCGCCGACGCCGGTCACGCCGCCGCCGGTGGCTTCTTTCGAGGCCCACGAAGCGTTCACCTGGAAGCCATTGGCGACCGGCGAGTTATAGAAGATCGCGTTCGAGATACGGTTGTTGTTCGGGCCGCTGCCGCCGACGTCCAGCGGAGCCGAGTTGAAGCCGGCGACCGAGATGTCGGTGTAGAAGCCGGCCGGGGTCGGCAGACCGTGCCACGGTTCGAACGAACCGACGATTTCCTGGAACGGGGTCAGGCCACGGCCCAGACGGACCATACCGAAGTCACCCTGCAGACCGACGCGGGTCTGGCCCTGGAACAGCGGACGGCCGTTGTTTTCGTTGGTGCCGGTGTCCGGCTCGTAACGCATTTCAACTTGGAACAGTGCCTTCAGGCCGTTGCCCAGATCTTCGGTGCCTTTGAAGCCCAGGGTGTTCGAAGCACGCTTGCCGATGGCCAGGGTCTGGTCGGTGCGCTTGACCATGCCGACGTCGATGTTACCGTAGATTTGCACGGCGGTTTGAGCTTGTGCCACACCGGCGAATGCGCCCAGCAGAGCGGCTGCCACGAGGGTTTTTTTCATCTATTTTTGTCCTAAAAAGTAAATCGAAGGAATCCAGAGAGCATTGAGATTTTTATTAGTTGCTGAACACTCGGATGTGTGAACCTTAAATGCTTAATGCGTCAAGATTGTCTGATTTGTTAATTATGACTGTTGCAGTTGGTCGAAAGCCAATAAATCCAATCGTGCTGTTGTATTTTCGAAACGGCCGAGCCGGGAAACCGGCCACACCTTAAGCCTCGTTTAAGTTTCCAAACATCATCATTCTCTCCCCGTACCACGGCAGGGTTTGTGCAGGCTCAAAGGCCTATGGAATCGCAGGCGAATCGCGCCTGCATGGCTTTAGACTCTGGCCCATCCGACGTCCATTGTTACCGCAGTGCGCGCCACATGAGCTCATCAGTAGCGCAACGTAGGCGATCTCGTGCGCATCTTCGCGTATTGCGCTTGCAACATGTAACTGCGTACATTTCTTAGACGTCTCTAACATCCAGAAAAGAACGATGGCAAATCGTGAAGAACTGGCGGTCATCCGCGGCGCACGCGCCGGGCGCGCCGAATCGCAACTGGCCCTGGGCCGGCTCTATCTGTTCGGCAGCGCCGGGCTGCCGAAGAGCCTGCCCACGGCCCTCCATTGGCTCGACCGCGCCGCGCAGCAGGGTTGCGATGAAGCATGGCAGTTGATTGGAAACCATATTCCGGTCGATCTCGCCCGCGACAGTGCGCAACCGGTCAGCGGCTGGTACGAGCGGGCGTACGAAGGCGGGCTCGTTCGGGCCGGACTCGTCTATGCCCAACTGGTGCTGGGCGCGCTGAACGACGGCCAGTGCACGCCGGTCCAGCGCACCAAGGCCCTGCGCGCGCTGGAAGACGCGGCCCGAGCCGGATTCCCGGAAGCGCAATGGCTGCTCGCGCGCGAACATGGCGCCGCGCCGCCCGAGACGGACGAGCCGGTCGCCCGCGCGCCCGTGGCCAGCCCGGCGGGCCAGCGTTGGCTGCGCCAGGCGGCCGACAGCGGCGTCGGCGCCGCGCAGTTCGCCCTGCTGGACCAGGACTGGAACGCGGGGCGCTGGTCCGCCTGGCTGGAGCGGGCGCTCCCGCTGGCGCGCGTCATGGCCGGTTCCGATGCCGCCCAGGACCATACGGCCGCCCGGCTGGCGCCGGACGAGGTGCTGCTGCTGTCGCGCTGCGCCCGGCTCGTCGAGGCCGACGAGGCGCCGCACGACGTCGGCCAGGACGAAGTGCTGCGGTTCTGGGAAATCGCCGCGGCCGAACAGGACCGGCATGCGCAGTTCGCGCTCGGCCTGTGGTGCGCGCGCATGCGGGTCGACGGCAAGCGCATTCCCGGCAGCCACGGCGCGGCCAACTTCAAAAAGGCCGTGCGCTGGCTGACGCAGGCCGGCGAGCAAGGGCTGGCCGAAGCCTGGTATGCGCTGTCGCGCATCTATATCAAGCCGGAATTCTCCCAGCGCAATGTTCTGGAAGCGCAGAAGTACCTGGAGCGCGCGGCGGAGATGGGCTACCGCGATGCCCAGCTCGAATGTGGCAACGCGGCGTGGCGGGCGCGGCGCGAGAACGAGAACAACGACGTGCGCGCGCTGTTCTGGCTGCAGAAGGCGGCGGTGCAGGCCTGTCCCAGGGCGGCGGCCGCGCTGCGCAAGCTGGCGCCGCGCCAGCCCGGCCCCTGGAGGGACCTGAATGCGCTGGCCAGGCGCGACCTGGCGGCCCATCCGCTGCTGGCCGCGCGCCTGGAGCTGGCGGTGGCGTTCGGCCTGAGCCGGGCCGAGGCGCTGCTGCTTGATATCCGCAGCGCCGACCGCGGCCACTGCCTCGTGATCGACATCCGCGCCAGCTACGGGCGCAGCCGGCGCCGCCTCATCTCGGTGGAAACGGCGCAGGAACGCCAGTTGCTCGACCGCGTGGCGCTCGCCTTCGAGAACGTCGATTGCGGTCCGGGCGGACCGGAGGGGAATTATCGCCAGCGGCTGTACCGGTTGCGCAGCCTGTTGCCGGAGATGGCGATCATGGAAGAAGCGGAAGAGGCCGCGACGGACGTCCGTCCGACGTCTGCGCCGGACGGCAACTACTCGCTGGCCGCGTGAGCATCAGATCTCGATTTCGCCTTCGAACACGGTCTCGGCCGGGCCGCTCATGTAGACAGGCTGGCCTTCGCCGGCCCAGCTGATGGTCAGCTTGCCGCCGCGGGCCTGGACTTGCACGGGCGAATCCAGCAGGCCGCGCCGGATGCCGGCCACGACGGCGGCGCAGGCGCCGGTGCCGCAGGCCAGCGTCTCGCCGGCGCCGCGTTCGTAGACGCGCAGCTTGACGTGGCCGCGGTCCACGATCTGCAGGAAGCCGGCATTCACGCGGCGCGGGAAGCGCGGGTGGTGTTCGATTTGCGGACCGGTTTCCAGGACGGGCGCCGCGTCGACGTCGGCGACGACCTGCACCGCGTGCGGATTGCCCATCGACACCGTCGACACGAGCACGGTCTGTTCCTGGCCCTTGTTCGAGACGGTGATCGGCCATACCGTATCGCGGCCCTCGGCGACGCCGTCCAGGCCGGCCGCATCGAACGGAACCCGGCCCGGTTCCAGGATCGGGGCCCCCATATCCACCGTGATGCTGCCGTCGTCTTCCAGGCGCGGGGTAATGATGCCGCTCATCGTTTCGACGCGGATGCTGCGCTTGTCGGTCAGGCCCTTGTCGCTGACGAAGCGGACGAACGCGCGCGACCCATTGCCGCATTGCTCGACCTCGCCGCCGTCATTGTTATAGATGCGGTAGCGGAAATCGCTGCCTGCCGTGGCCGGGCGCTCGACGATCAGGATCTGGTCGGCGCCGACGCCGAAGCGGCGGTCGGCCAGGCGGCGCCATTGTTCCGGGCCCAGATCGATGTCCTGGTTGATTGCGTCGATGACGACGAAATCGTTGCCGGCGCCGTGCATCTTGGTGAACTTGAGTTTCATGGTAGTTGGGATGGTACTCGCGTATTAATCGTAGAACGAGGGCTCGCCGGGCGGGCGGGTCTTGAAGCGCTTGTGCGTCCAGAAATACTCGGCCGGATGTTCGCGCACGCGGTCCTCGATGAAGGCGTTCATGCGTCGGGTGGCGGCGATGATGTCGTCGCCCGGAAAGTCCTCCCATGCAGGATAGAACTCTACCCTGTATCCCTTGTAGTCGGGCAGGAAAGTGGCGACGACCGGGATGACCTTTGCGCCCGTCGCGCCGGCCAGGCGGCCCATCGCCGTCAACGTGGCGGCCGGGATGCCGAAGAACGGGACGAAGGTCGCATCCTTCTCGCCGAAATCCATGTCCGGCAGCATGTAGTACGGCATGCCTTCACGTAG
>JBJMVU010000456.1:0-28392 GCA_045810485.1 Massilia sp.
CCAAGTACACGCCGGCCGGCGGCCAGATTACCCTGTCCGTGACCCGCGACGGCGCGTCCAGCGCGGTGAGCGTGCGCGATAACGGCAGCGGCATCGACGCCCAGCTGCTGCCCCACGTGTTCGACCTGTTCACCCAGGCCGACCGCGCGCCCGACCGTTCGCAGGGCGGGCTCGGTATCGGCCTGGCCCTGGTCAAGAGCATCGTGCGCATGCACGAGGGCAGCGTGGCCGCACACAGCGCCGGCGCTCAGCAAGGCACGACCATGACGGTCACGCTGCCGCGCGCCTCGGCACAGGCCGGCGAGACCCCGCGCGCGGGTGGCATCGCCGGCGAAACCCGGCCGCTGCTGGTCACCATCGTCGACGACAACCTCGATGCCGGCCACTCGCTGGCGGTGCTGCTGCGCGCCCACGGCCATTCGGTGCAGGTGTACGAGGACGCCTCGACCACGCTGCGCGCGCCCGAAGTCGCGGGCACCGAGGTCTTCATCCTCGACATCGGCCTGCCCGACATGACCGGCTACGAACTGGCGCGCCGCCTGCGCCGCGACGCGCGCCACGCGGACGCGGTGTACGTCGCGCTGACGGGCTACGGCCAGCAGCGCGACCGCGAGCTGTCGCGGCAGGCGGGCTTCGATCACCACCTCGTCAAGCCGGTCGAAATCGGCAAGCTGGCGCAGATCCTGGCGGCAAAGGCGGAGCGGAAGCCGGCCATGGAAGGTTGACATTCGTTGTCGTAACGATCAGTATTAGCCGCACCTCCCGCTATTCATCCGAACACGTCGAAAAACCTGCTGCGCGTTGCAGCTTCGGCCTGCGATGCTCGCTGTACTACTCGTACAGCTGCGCTTCTCGGCCAAATCTGCGGTCGCTCGCGACGGTTTTGCGAGGTGTTCTTTTTGACCAATCCGACCCGTGTCCCGCAAAAAGAACAGCCGTCAATGGGCCCGCCTGCGCATCCTGTGCTACGCGGGACTGGACCTGATGACGATCGTCCAGGACGCCTTTACCCTGGTGCGCGAACTCGTGCCGAATTCCTGCGCCGAACTGGCGCTGCGCGTCGACCCGGTCGAGGCGTCGCCGCTGGCCGGGAACGAAGCGGCCTATGTGTCGGTGCTGCCGCCGCCGAGCGGCTACGCGTACCGCGACCACGCCGGCTTCACCGCGAACGGCACGCCCGCATTGCACACGCTGCAGGCGCCGCTGTCGCATGCCGGCCGCCGGCTGGGCGAGATCACGCTGTGGCGCCACGAAGACGCTGCGTTCGACCGCCACGACGAGGAAGACCTGCAGCGCGTGGCGACCTATTTCGAGCACGTGCTGCGCAACGCGCCCGAACTGGCGGCCGGCAGCGCCGGCGTCGTCGAGGACGAGGCCATGCTGCTGGCCACCGTCGACGGCCAGATCCTGTACCTGAGCGATTCGGCCGGCGCCCTGCTCGACCAGCTGGCCGCGCAGGAGCGCCAGGCCTTCAACCGCCGGACCTTGCCGCCGTTCTGCCTGCGCCTCGTGGAATCCGTCGCGCACGGCGACCGCTATCCGTGGCTGCTGCCGCTCGGGATGCTGGCCATGGCCGGCGGCGTGCTCGAGGCGAGGGCACAGTGGATGAGCGCCGGCGGCGCGGCCGCGCTGCATGCCGAGGATCCGGCGTATATCCGCACGGTGGGCATCTTCATGAAGTTCGTCGTGCCGCTGCCGCTGCGCATCTGGCGCTCCATCGGCTCCGTCGAGCTGTCGCCGCAGCAGGCCGAGGTGGCGTTCTGGATGGGAGTCGGCGGCGGCCGCGAATCGGCGCGCGCCAACATGGAAGTCAGCGACGCCGTGCTGCGCGACTGCGTGAAGGCCGTCTACGAAAAATTCGGCTGCTCGTCCGAGGCCGGCCTGCTGGAACAACTGCGTCCCACCGTCGCGCGCATGTAACGCATCCCACCCCACCGGTGGGGCTGGGACCGGACAGTCCATCTTCTTATCATGTCTTCAAGCTCGAAGCAGGGGCGCGGCACGGGCCGTGCCCCTTGCCCGCTTTCTCAGCACAACATCAAAAAACGGGAAACACGACATGAACTTCCGCAGCATCCTCACGACGCTGGCCCTGTGCCTCACCTTCGACGCACGCGCCGCGCTGATCCACCAATACGACTTCAACGGCAACCTGGCCGACACGCTGAGCGGTCCGGCCCTCGTCGCGAACGGCGGCGCCATCGCCGCGGGCCGCTACGGCTTCGCCGCCAACCAGGGCCTGCGGCTGCATGAGAACCTGGGCGGCACGTACACGATCGACATGCGCTTCCATTTCGACGCGCTGGGCTCCTGGCAGAAAGTGATCGACTTCAGCGGCCTGCTGCAGGACTACGGTTTTTATACATCGGGCAGCGGCTACGACCTGTACAACTACGGCGGCGCCTACGGCCACCTGACGGCGAAGCAGGACACGCGCCTGACGCTGACCCGCGGCGCCGACGCCGCCGTCCGCATCTACCAGGACGGCCTGCTGGTGGGGACGGTGGCGGACACGAAAGGCCATGCCGACTTCGCCGGCCGCGACGCCAACTTCTTCCGCGACGACCGCGGCCTGAACGAAGCGGCGGCGGGATCGGTGGACTTCATCCGCATCTACGACAACGTGCTGACGCAGGCGCAGGTCTATGCGCTGATGGACCCGTCGAAGGTGCCGGAGCCGGCCAGCGGCGCGCTGATGGTCATGGGCTTGTCGTTGCTGGGGCTCTCGGTGGGGAAGGGCCGCCGCCGGAACCGCTAGCGGGCACGCAGGCTCAGCGGAACCGCAGCACATCGGCCGCCACCGTCGTCCCCGCCAGCGGCAGCAGCGCCGGCATGCCGGCGGGACGGGGCGGCAGGTCGCGCGGCGGCAGGCCGGGGACGCGCTCCTGGACGTACACGAGGAACGGCGGATCGCCCCGGAAGTCGAACGCGAAGCGCAGCGCCTCGTCTTCCATGCCGTGCAGGGTGAGATTCCAGCTGAGGCACGACCGCTCGGTGAGCACGCGGCCGTTGACGCTCGTGCGCCACGGGCAGGCGCCCTGCACGCGCACGAGGATGTCGGGCGCGCGGTTTCTTGAACGCAGCGTGAATTCCACGTGGCGCCGCCGGGCGCTGCGTTCGTCCCTGTCGATGACGAGGTCGGGCCACGCCACGCTGTCGTCCTGTTGCGCGGCCGCGTACCACACGGGGTCGGCGTCGGCGCCGAACAGGTAGGGCAGCGGATACGGGTGCAAGGTGTTGGGAAAGACCTGCCGCGTCCACGCATCGAGCGGCCCGGCCGGATGCAGCCAGAACGCCTGCCAGCTCGGCGTGTCCTTGTAGTACACGAGCCGGTTTGGCGCCGGCAGCTCGGGCACGTGCGGCGCCGCCGCATACGCCATGCCGAACGAGACCCCGGCGCCGACCAGCAGCGGACGCACGAGCCAGCGCCGCGCGAGCGCGTCGAGCGCCATGCCGCACAGCCCGGCCAGCAGGCAGACGAGGGCCGACGGCAGCACGAGCCACGCCGGCGTGCAGAACGCGAAGCTCGCGTGCGCCGCCGGCAGCAGCAGGACGAGGGCCGGCAGCGCCCCGGCGACGGCGACGGCGGCGCGCCGGGCCGGCGTCCATGGCCGTTTTCCCATCAGCGCCAGCCAGGCGGCCTGTCCGGCCAGCAGGGGCCAGGCCAGCGCGTAGCTGGCGCCCGGCGCACGCACGCAGGTCGCGACGAGTGCGAGGTCGGCGGCGAGCAGCACGCCCAGCGCCGTCGCCGCCACGCCGAGCCGCTGCTGCAAACGCCGCTGCAGCGCGATGAAGACGGCGGCCGGCACCAGCATGAAGGCCGCCAGCTGCCAGCGCGCGCCACCGTCGTCGGCCAGCACGGCGGCCGGATAGCGCGCCTGCAGCACCGGCAGCGCTTCGCGGCACAGGTAGGTGACGAACGTCGCGAATATGGCGCTGAACACGACGCTGAACATGGCGTCAACAACGTCGGTGCCGGAGATGCGGCTGCGCAGCGCCGCGCGGCAGGCGCAAGTGCCGAGCGCGCAGCAGAGCAGCGCCAGCGGCCAGATCATCAGGTAGTCGTAGTGGACCATGCCCACGAGCGGCAGCGCGAAAAAGACCTGGCCGCGCGGGGGAGACGCAAGCGCCAGGTTGGCGTTGCCGAGGCGGCGCAGCAGCGCGAGCATCGTGTCGCCTTCGTGCTGCAGGCTCGCGCTGGACAGGCGCTGCGGCAGGTCGTGCATGCCGTCCCGGCCGAGCGGCCCCTGCGTGGTGGCGAAGTGCAGCACGGGGAAGACGCCGTTGGCCAGCGGCGCCGCGCCCCCGCTCTGCGGCAGCCGTTCGTACAGCTCGGCCATGAACGACGAGCCTTGCGGTTGCGGCGCGCCGCGCACCCAGGCGTCCATCGTGAAGCCGTCCGCGTGCGCCGCGCCAATCAGTTCCAGCGGACCGCGGTTGCCGGCGTTGTCGAAGCGCAGGGCGACGCGCACGCGCTTTGCCCATGGGTGCGACTGCATGAAGGCGCGGGCGCCCATCGCCTGGACCGTGTCGGCGTCCGTGAAGACGAACAGCAGGTCGTTGTCGAGCGGCGGTTCGGCCTGCAGCACGCGCATGGCTTCCAGCAGCGCCGCGGCGGAGGCGCCGCCGTCGGCCGCACCCGGCGACGTCGCGGCGGAATCGTAATGGGCCATGGCGAGCACGGCGCCCCTGCGCGCGATGCCCGGCTTGCGCACGACGATGTTGCGCGCCGTGGCCATCGTGCTCTGCGCATGCGACATCCAGTCCCACGACGTCGCGGACACCGTATCGACCTGGACTTCGGGTTCGAGGCCGAGGGCGCGGATGCGCGCCAGCAGGTAATCGCGCGCAATGGCGTTGGTGCGGCTGCCGACCGGACGCGGCGCCTGCGCGAGCACCTGCACGTGCGCCTGCGCGCGCGTCGCGCTGAATCCCGGGAGGAAGGGACCGGTCGGCAGCGGCGCCGCATGCGGCTGCAGCATGATCCAGGCGAGGAGGAAGGCCATGCCGCAGGCCGCCCAGATGGCCAATGGTGGTATGTGACGCATCGCGCGTCTCCCTTTGTTCTTATGGTTATGCGCAAAAAAAGCCCGCCGGAAGGCGGGCAAACAGGGACAACAACTAGTCGAGCTTCCAGACGAAGGCCAGCTTCGCCCATCCGGATTCCGCCACCCCGTTGTTCGTGGCGGGCTTGAATTTACACAGCGTCAGCGCATTGATGGCGGCGCGATCGAGGTCGCGCGACCCGCTCGACTGCTCGACGCGCGAGGAACTCACGCGGCCGTCGGCGCCCACGAGCAGCGCCAGCGTCGTCGTGCCCGTGTCGCCCCGGCGCGCGGCCGCCGCCGGATAGTCCGGCAGGGCGCAGCCGTTGGCGTCCGCGAATACCGCCGTGCGCATCTGGCCCGGGTTGGCGGAAGGCGTGGCCGGCGCTTCCGGCATCGGATCGGACGGCATGGCCGGGAACGGCGACGGATCGGATTCCGTGATTGCCTGGACGGGATTCGGCACCGGCGGCGGAGCGACGTCCACCTCGACCTTCGGCACGACGACGTCCGGCGGCGCCAGTTGCTGCGCCGGTTTCGGCGGCTCGGGCGGCGGTGGTGGCGGTGTCGTGCGCTCCGGCTCGATCATGACGAGCACCTGCTCCGGCAGGCTGGACAGGGAAATCTTCTTCGTGTTCATGCTGTGGATAAACACGGCGCCGAGTGCCACGTGCAGCGCGGCAACGAGGGCGATTTTTGCGGCATTGGCGTCGTGGCGGCTGTCGCTCGAAAGACTCGTGAATTGCATGGCCATCCTCCTTGTTGTTGTACCGGCATTGCCGGGAGTAAATCGGAGTGAAGCAGAAAATCCAACGAACGGAATCAATATATGCTATCTCATAGCAATATGTAAAGCGATTTCGTAGCAAGATGTAATTCCACTTGATGGTTGAGGCTGTCTTGACGTGTGGGAAATTGGTCGCAAGCCGCCTCGCGCCCGTTGCTGTTGTGTGGAATAATCGTCTCTGTGCTTTCGCCTGAAAGCAGAAGTAGCCTGGAGAATCGAACGTGCAGAAAGAGCAAAAGCCGATCCGCGTGATGCTGGCGGACGACCACCCGATCGTGATGACCGGGTTCGCGATGTCCTTGTCGGCGCAGGGAATGGAAGTGGTGGGCCAGGCCAAGAGTCCGAGCGAAGCGGCGGCCATGTATGCGGAATTCCGGCCCGACGTGGCGGTGCTCGACATCCGTTTCGGCACCGAGCTGACGGGGATGGATGCGGCGCAGAACATCCTCAGGAATGATCCGAAGGCGAAGATCGTCTTCCTCAGCCAGTTCGACCAGGACAGCCTGATCAAGGAAACCTACCGCCTGGGCGCGCACGCGTTCGTGACCAAGGATTGCGACCCGGCCGACCTGGCCGACGCCGTGCGCCACGCGCATGCCGGCAAGCTGTACTTCCTGCCGCAGATCGCCGAGCGCCTGGCCAGCCTGGCCGTGCGCGGCGACGTCTCGCCGCAGTCGCAGCTGGACGAGCGCAGCCTGGAAATCTTCAAGCTGATGGCCGAGGGGCTCACCAACATGGAGATCGCCGAGCGCCTCAACCTGTCGACCAAGACCATCAGCAACATCAGCCAGTCCGTGAAGGAAAAGCTGGGTGTGCACCGGCAGGCGTACATCACCAAGCTCGCCGTCAAGCATGGCTTGATCGAGCCCTGACCGTCGTAGCGCCGTGCCGTCGTCCATGTCCCGATTGGTGAGAACAGGCCTGCTGGCCGCGCTGGCGCTGGCGACATCCGCGCACGCGTTCACCACGCGCGACATCAAGCCGGAACCCGTGCAGGGCTACCGCTACCAGATCGTCACGACCGACGACAGCGCCATCACGCGCCGCATCGTGGACGACATGGTGCGCCGTCTCGTGCCCGTGTTCGCCGTGTTCCGCACCGAACTGGCCCAGCACCGGCGCATGCTGTACGTGACCGTCGGCCCGGCCGCGCTGCGCGACGTGGCGCAGCGCCGCTGCGACTGCGTCGTCGTCTCCACGTTCACGTCGAGCCAGGTCGTGCGCTCGATCCTGGGCACGCTGCCGGCGGCGCGCGCCGCGTGGTTTACGGCCGTGTACGCGGAACCGGCGCCGGTCGACCAGCTGCGCCTCGTGGCCCTGCTGTACCGCCGTCCCGTGCGCGTGGCCGCCATCCTCGGGCCCGACACCGCCTTCCTCAAGCCGCTGCTGGAAGGCGAGCACGTGAACGTGCTTGAGGCGGATGCGGACGAGGGCATCAACCGCATGCTGGGCCAGATCGCGCAGACCGACGTGCTGCTGGCGCTGCCCGACAGCGCCGTCTACAACACGGAAAACTTCCGCAACATCCTGCTCTCGACCTACCGCCACAAGCAGGGCGTGATCGGCTTCTCGGCCGACATGGTCAAGGCGGGCGCGCTGGCGACGACGTATTCCGAGGTCGAGGACATCAATGCCCAGGTGGCCGAGATCGTGGCCAGCTACGTGGCCGGCGGCGAGCTGCCGGCGCCCCAGTTTCCGCGCTATTTCCACACCATCGTCAACGAGGGCGTCGCGCGCTCGCTCGACGTCGAGGTGCCCGACAACGTGCGCAACTTCGCCCGGCCCGTGCCGGCGCGCCAGCCATGAAGCGCCCCGCCGCCCTCCGTGACGCCTCGCTGCGCGCCGCCAAGCTGCGCTCGGCGAAGCTGCGACCCGCGAAGCTGCGGCCCGGCGCGCTGCAGTTCTGGCGCGGCTGGAGCATCGGCCTGCGCATGGCCTTCATCACGATGCTGCCCGTGACCCTGCTGTTCACGTCCTTCGTCTGGTACTCGTGGTATGCGCACCGCGCCCAGGTCGACGAGGAACTGGCGGAGCGCGGCCGCATCCTCGCGCGCGCGCTGGCGGAGACCAGCGAATACAACGTCATTTCCGGCAACCTGTCGGACCTGCGCCTGACCATGAACGGCCTCGTGCAGTCGGACAGCAGCGTGTACCGCATCGACGTCATCGACATGAACGGCCAGAACGTGGTGCCCGTCATCTCCGAACACCCGATCGAGGCGGAGGGCCGGTCGTTCGAGGCGCCGATCCGCAAGCAGGTCGTGTGGATCAACCTGTTCTCGGACAACGGCACGCCGCACGTTTCCGCCTCCAGCGACACGCGCCCGCCGACCCTCACGACGGAAGTCGTCGGCCTCGTGCGCGTGACGATGTCGCCCACGAACATGCTGGCCAAGCAGCTGCACCGCTTCCGCGTCGAGCTGGCGATGGCCGCGCTGGCGCTGGCCGCGAGCGGCGCGCTCGCGTACATCCTCGCGCGCAGCCTCACGGTGCCGCTGCGCGAGGCGATCTCCGTGCTGCGGCGCATCCGCGGCGGCAACTACCGCGTGCAGCTGCCCGTCACGACGGGCGGCGAGGTGGGCGAATTGCAGGCGTCGATCGGCGAGATGTCGGTGGCGCTCGACCAGTCGAAGCAGGACCTGGAAAACAAGGTGGCCGAGCGCACGCGCGACCTGCTCGCGTCGCGCAACGAGGCGCTGCGCGCCGACGCCGACAAGCGCAAGCTGATCCAGAAGGTCAACAGCATCATCGAGGACGAGAGAAAGTCCATCGCGGTCGAGATCCACGACGAGTTGAACGCTTCCCTGATCGCCGTGCGCCTGGAATCGCAGACGATCCAGCAACTGGCGGCCAAGGTCACGCCGGGCGATGAGATCGACCAGATCCGCGCCAAGGCGCAGGCCATCACCAAGCTGGCGCTGGACCTGTACGCGAACGGCCGCCGCCTCGTGCGCCGCCTGCGTCCCGAGGTGCTGGACATGCTGGGCCTGCACGGCGCCGTCGAGGAGATGGTGAGCCACTACCGCAGCAGCTCCGGCGTGCACTTCGAATTCGAATCGCAGGGCGACTTCTCGAAGATCGGCAACGAGCTCGCGATTTCCGCCTACCGCATCGTGCAGGAAGCGCTGTCGAACATCATGAAGCACTCGCACGCCGGCTTCGCGCGCGTGAGCCTCGCGCTGTCCGACGAGGACGGCGCGCTGCACATCGAAGTGCAGGACGACGGCGAAGGCTTCGATCCGGCCGTCGCGTCGGAAGGCATCGGCATCATCGGCATGCGCGAGCGCGTGTTCGCCCTCGGCGGCAGCATCCACATGCAGTCGCGCCCCGGCGAGGGCACGCTCGTCGCCATCACACTTCCTTTGAGCGACGTGGCGACTGCCTGAATGTAGTTATCTGAGGTACATTAGCGACCTCGATCTACCATTCGCTAGCAAAACTACATCATGCTCAACGCATTGCAGACGCCTTTCGAGAAGGGCAACCAGAATCAGACCACGACCTGGTCCGATTGCATCGCCTGGTATGAACACCTCGCGCACCAATACCCCCAGGTGCTGCGCTTTTCCGTGGTCGGGATCTCCGACGCGGGCGTGCCGATCCACGCCGGCGTCATCGCGGCCGACGGTGTGTTCGACCGCGCGCGGATCAAGGCCGCGGGCCGTCCCGTCTTCTTCAACAACAACGGCATCCATCCGGGCGAACCGGAAGGCGTCGATGCGTGCATGGCGCTCGTGCGCGACTTGTGCCAGCAGCCGGACCGCCTCGCGGCGCTGGGCAACACCGTGTTCCTGTTCGTCCCGCTGTACAACGTGGATGGCGCGTTCAACCGCGCCAATACGTCGCGCGTGAACCAGGACGGGCCGGAAGGCTACGGCTTCCGCGGCAACAGCCGCCATCTCGACCTGAACCGCGACTTCGTCAAGTGCGACACGCTGACGGCGCAGACGTTCAATAAACTGTTCACGGAATGGGACCCGGACGTGATGGTCGACACGCACACGTCGAACGGCGCCGACTACAGCTACACGATGACGCTGATCCCGACCCAGGCCGACAAGCTGGGCGGAGACCTCGGCGCGTTCCTGCGCGACACCATGCTCCCCGCGATGTATGCGGAGATGGACAAGCGCGGCTGGCCCATGTGCCCCTACGTGAACCCGGTCAAGGACAGCCCGGATGACGGTATCGCCGACTTCCTCGAGACGGCGCGCTTCTCGACGGGCTACGCGGCGCTGCACGACACGATCGGCTTCATGCCCGAGACGCACATGCTGAAACCGTTCGCCGACCGCTATCACTCGATGCGCGCGCTCGTCGAGACGGCGCTCGACTCCACCATCGCGAATGGCGACAGGATCGTGCAGATGCGCCGCGCCGCCCGCGCGGCCGGCCGCACGCGCCACGAATGGCCCGTGCACTGGGCGATGGACGAAGCGAATCCGTCCACGTTCCGTTTCAAAGGCTATGCGGCCAGGTACAAGGCCAGCGTCCTCGGCGACTACCAGCGCCTGTACTACGACCGCAACGAACCGTACGAGCGCGACATCGCGCACTACAACCGCTTCCCGGCCGACGTCGTCGTGCCGGCGCCGAAGGCCTACGTCGTGCCGCAGCAGTGGCGCGAGGCGATCGAGCGCCTGCGCTGGAACGGCGTGAAGCTGGAGCGCGTGGAGGCTGAACGCACGCAGGAGGTCTCCACGTACCGCATCGCGGCCGTGACGTCGCGCCCGCACGCATATGAAGGCCACATGTTCCACGACGACGTGCAGCTGGAGCGCGTGCGCGAGACCGTCGCCATCCGCGCCGGCGACTACCTCGTCCCGCTCGACCAGGACCAGGCCCGCTACGCCGTGGAGACGCTGGAACCGCAGGCCCACGACAGCTTCTTCCGCTGGGGCTTCTTCAACAGCGTGCTGGAAAAGAAGGAAGCATATTCGGACTATGTGTTCGAGGACGAGGCCGAGCGCATGCTGGCCGCCGAGCCGGAACTGGCCGCCAGGTTCGGCGCCTGGAAGGCCGCGAATCCGGACCTGCTGAAGGACCAGGGTGCGGTGCTCGACTTCATCTTCGCCAACTGCGCGCGCTGGCGCGAGCCGGAGTGGCGCCGTTATCCGGTCTTCATGATCGACTGATTTACCAGGGGGAGAAAAAACGATGAATAACAAGATCGCTGCCGCGCTGGCGCTGCTGGGCGCCGCGACGGCCGCATCGGCCGCGCCGACCGCCGGCCAGACCTATTTCGAACAGAACTGCGCCAGCTGCCATACGGCCGACGCCGGCATGGGCTCGCGCGCGGGTCCGCCGCTGTTCAATGTCGTGGGCCGCAAGGCCGGTTCGGCGCCGGGCTACAACTACACGGACGCGCTGTCCAAAGCCGGCGGCTCCGGCAAGACGTGGACGCGCGCGGAGCTCGACGTCTTCCTGCGCGACCCGGCGAAGGACGTGCCGGGGACCGCGATGCCGATCGGGATCGCGGACGCCAGGGCGCGCGCCGCCGTCATCGATTACCTCGCCGCGCAGAGCGGCACGTCGGCGGCGCCGAAAGCCGCGGCCGTGACGGGCGCGCGCGCCGGCGCATGGACCGACGACAAGCCGGGCGACGTGCACCACGTCACCGTCGACCAGCTCGTCGCGCCGTATGCGAACGAGAGCGCGGGGAATGGTCCCAAGCTCGTGAAGCGTCCGGACGGCGCCATGCCGGCCGTGTTGAAAGGCTTCAAGGTGAGCGTGCTGGCCGACACGGGCAAGGCGCGCTATGCACTGCGCGCGCCGAACGGCGACATCATCCTGGCCGATTCGGGCAAGGGCGAAGTCCGCATCCTGCGCCTGTCCGGCGACGGCGGCGCGGTGGGCACGGACAGCGTGTTCGCAACAGGCCTGTCGCGCCCGTACGGCCTTGCGCTGTGGCCGGCCGCGAATCCGAAATACCTGTACGTGGCCAACGCGAATTCCGTCGTGCGCTTCCCGTACGCCGCGGGCGACCTGAAAGCGAAGGGCAAATCCGAGACCATCGTCGACAGGATCGTCGACGGCATGGGCAACCACATCACGCGTTCGCTCGCGTTTTCGCAGGACGGTAAAACGCTGTTCGTGTCGGTCGGCTCGGCCACCAATGTCGCGGAAGGCATCGGCGCCAGGCCGCCGCAGCCGCTCGCGCAGTGGGAGTCCGCGCACGGCCAGGGCGGCGCCTGGGGCGAAGAGACCGACCGCGCCACCGTGCTCGCGTTCGACCCGGACGGCAAGAACCGCCGCAACTACGCGAACGGCCTGCGCAACTGCGTGGGCATGTTCGTGCACCCGGATACGGGCGACCTGTATTGCAGCGTCAACGAGCGCGACGAACTGGGCGACAACCTGCCGCCGGACTACGTCACGCGCGTGAAACGCGGCGGCTTCTATGGCTGGCCGTGGTACTACCTCGGTGCGCACGAAGACCCGCGCCTGAAGGGCGTCCGCCCGGACCTGAAGGACAAGGTCATCGTGCCCGACACGCTGATCCAGGCGCACTCCGCGCCGCTGGGCATGACGGTGTACCACGCCCCGGCGGGCGCGAAGCACGCGTTCCCGAAAGAGTACGACGGCGACATCTTCCTCGCGCTGCACGGCTCGTGGAACCGCGGCATCCGCACCGGCTACAAGGTCGTGCGCGTGATGATGAAGAACGGCGCGCCGACGGGCCAGTACCAGGACTTCATGACCGGCATGGTGCAGTCCGACCGCGACGTATGGGGCCGTCCTGCGGCCGTGACGGTGGCGGCGGATGGCGCGCTGCTCGTCGTCGATGACGGCGGCGGCGTGGTGTGGCGGATCGCGCCGGAGAAATAATACCGTCATCCCCGCGCACGCGGGGATCCATGCTGACTATTCGAAGGCGGTACGTCGATAACCCCGATGTGTTTCCGACGTAGGGATTTCGGTTGCTCAGTATGGGTTCCCGCCTTCGCGGGAACGACGGGGTTTACCTGGATGCCGCGATCCAGCGATCCACCTTCTTCTCCAGCAGCGCCAGCGGCAGCGTGCCTTCGCCGAGCACGATCTCGTGGAACTTCGGCAGGCTGAATTTGGGGCCGAGCGCCTTCTCCGCGCGGGCGCGCAGTTCCTGGATCTTGAGCGCACCGATCTTGTAGCCCAGCGCCTGCGCCGGCCATGCCATGTAGCGTTCGGTCGCATTGCGCGCGTCCGCTTCGGTGTAGCCCAGCGTCTCGCGCATGTACTGGATCGACTGCTCGCGCGTCCAGCCCTTCGCGTGCATGCCCGTGTCGACGACGAGGCGCACGGCGCGCAGCATCTCGTCGTTCAGGTGGCCGAAGTAATCCTCGGGCTTGTCGAACAGGCCCATCTCCTTGCCCAGCGTCTCGGCATACAGCGCCCAGCCTTCGGTGAAGGCGTTGTTGCCGCCGAACTTGCGGAAGTTCGGCAGGCCCAGTTCCTGCATCAGCGCGATGTGGAAGTGGTGGCCCGGCTGGCCCTCGTGCAGGAACAGCGTGACCATGCCCGTGCTGCCGTACTGCCTGGGGTCGTTCACGACGGACCAGAACACGCCCGGACGCGAGCCGTCCACGGCCGGCGGCGTGTAGTGGTCGGACGCCGTCGCGCGCGACAGTTCCGGTTCCAGGCGCAGGTCGAGCGGCGTCTTCGGACGCAACGAGAACAGCGCCGGCAGCTTGCCCTGCAGCTGCGCGTTCAGGTTGCGGAAGACGTCGATGATCTCGCCCTCGGTCTTGAACGGCTTGTACTTCGCCTGTTCCGACACCCACACCGGCAGGCCGGCGGCCGGGCCGTTGTAGCCCATCCTGGGACCGATGCGCGCGAATTCGCCCTGGATGCGCGCGACTTCCCGCAAGCCGATCTCGTGGATCTGTTCCGGCTGCAGGTCGGTCGTCGTCTGGCTCGCCACGCGCGCGAGATACCAGTCCATCCCCTGCGGCAGCGCGCTCCAGCCGGTGCTCGTGCGGCAGGCCGGCAGGTAGTCGTGCTCGATGAAGTCGGCCAGGCGTTTCAGTGCGGGATTCAGCTTGCGGTCGATGGTGCTGCGATAGCCGGCCGTGAGTTTCTTTTTATCGGCGTCCGAAAAGCCCGCCGGGAAGGTCTTCACCGGCGTGTAGTAGATGCTGTCCTCGGCCTTGTCCGCCACGAGCTGCCTGAACTGGGGCAGGGCGGCTTCCATGATCGCCTTCGGCTGCACGACGCCGCGCTTCATCCCTTCGCGCATGTTGGCGATGGCCTGGTCGACCCACGGGCCGAGCTGGTTCAGGCGGCTCAGGTAGGCCTGGTAATCCTTCACGGTGGCCAGCGATTGCGCCTGCTGGCCGCTGCTGTAGTTCGCGAGCGTGACGGGCAGGGCGTCCATCTGGTTCAGCGGCAGCAGGTGCTCAGGGAACGCCTCGAAGCGCAGCGCGGTCGTCAGCTCGTAGTCGAGGATGTCGTAGCTCGTCTGGTCGCGCTGCGCGAGGCCGTCGCGGCGGATCGCGTGCAGGCGTTTCAGGTAGCCCTTGTACAGCGCGAACTGGTGCGCGCGGTTCTTCGGTGCGATCGACATGCCGATCTGGTCGGGGAAGCGGTTATCGCCGCTCTCGCCGGCGGAGACGGGATCGAAGCGTGCCTGCGCGTCCCAGTATTCGTCGGCCAGTTTATTCAGCTGTTTCGATTCGGCGCTGGCGTTCGTGGCGCCGGCGGTGGGCTTGGCCGCGGGGTCGGCGGCGAGGGCCGGCGCGCAGGCGATGAGGCAGGCGGCGGCGATGGTGCCCAGCTTGAGGATCGGTGTCATGTTGTGTTCTGCGTGATGATGAAGGAAGCGGCGCCAAGGATACTCCCGGCACCGCCATAGGCCCAGTCTTTACAAAGGGCGCTTCAATAATTGGCCAGCGGCGCCAGTTGCCCGCCCTTGAAGGTGTAGACCGTGACAGCGGTCTTCTTCAGGTTGCCGCTCGCGTCGTAGCCGTACGTGCCGGCCACGCCCTGGTAGCTCATCGTGTGGAGCTGCTTGCCGACGGCGGCGGCGTCCGCCGTGTTCGCGGCCTGCATGGCCTTCGCGATGAACATCGTCTGGTCGTAGAACGCGGGCGCGTACACGTCCGGGTCGCGCTGGTAGCGTTGTTTGTAGCGCGCCTTGAACGCGGGGCCGTTCGCCTGCTTGTCGAGCGTCGCGCCGGCCTGCGCGCACATCACGTTCTCGCCGACGGCGTCGCCGCCCAGTTTGCCCATCTCCGGGCTGCACAGCGTGTCGCCGCCCAGCAGGCGCACGCTCGCCATCCCCAGCTGCTTCATCTGGCGCGCCATCGGGGCGCCCTGCGGCGCGTAGCCGCCGAAGAAGATGGCGTCCACTTTCTTCGCGCGGAACGCGGTAAGGATGGCGGAGAAATCGCTGGCCTTGTCGTTGGTGAATTCGCGGCCGACGACGGTCACGCCGGAGGCGCGCGCCTGCTTCGCGAATTCGTCGGCGATGCCCTGGCCGAAGGCGGTGCGGTCGTCGATCACGCCGACCGTCTTGATTTTGAGTTCCTTCGCGGCGTACGACGCCATCGACGCGCCCACCTGCGCATCGCTGGCGACGATGCGGAACACGTTCGGGTAGCGCGCCTGGGTGATCTTGGGGCTCGTGCCCACGGTCGACATCAGGATGCCGGCATCGTTGTAGACGCGCGAGGCGGGGATCGCCACGCCCGAGTTGTACGGGCCGAGCACGAACTTGACGCCGGCGTCGGCGAACTTCTGCGCCACGCTCACGCCGGCTTTCGGGTCGCCCTGGTCGTCCTCGGACAGCAGTTCGAATTTCAGGGTCTTGGCGCCCACCTTGAGCTTTTGCGCGTTGAGTTCTTCGACCGCGAGGCGTACGCCGTTCTCGTCATCCTTGCCGGCGAAGGCGTTGGAACCCGACAGCGGGCCGCTCACGCCGATGCGCACGACCTGGTCCTGGGCGAGCGCGGCGCCACCTGTCGCCAGCAGGATCGCCGCCAGCGCCACGTTTTTGATGGTTGATGCCATTCCGTTTGTCTCCGTTGTGTTAGTCAACGGCCGCCATCATCTCATGTTAGATGTGGCGTGCAAACAGCTTACGCGGGCAGCCCGTGCGAGATCAGTTCCAGCGGCAGCGCGGTGGTGCACTTGATCTGCTCCATCGAGAACGCGGAGGAGACGCCGGACAGTTGCGCGGTGCGGATCAGTTTTTTGTAGAAGCGGTCGTAGCCGTCGATGTCGGTCGTGACGACCTTGAGCAGGTAGTCGACGTCGCCGCTCATGCGGTGGAATTCCAGGACTTCTGGCAGCGCGACGACGGCGGAGGCGAAGCGCTCCAGCCATTTTTCGTCGTGCTCGTTGGTGCGCACGCTGACGAACACGGTCACGGGCAGGCCGACCTTGTTCCGGTTGACGATGCTGACCCGGCTCTCGATGTATCCCTCTTCCTCCAGGCGCTTGACCCGCTTCCAGCACGGGGTGCTGGACAGCCCGACCTTTTCGCTCAGGCCGGAAATCGACAGGGTGGCGTCCGCCTGCAGGGCAGCCAGAATCGCGCAGTCGTATTTGTCGAGTGAATTCGTCTTGTCCATGTCGCGATATCTAGAATGTTCGTTCTTCAGCCCAGGAAAAATCAAAGATTCTTTAGTACGTCATTTTCGGCACCAAACCGTAACATATTACTCAACAATCGCGCTGATGGCGCATTTATTTTTGGACTTTTAGCAATTATTTTATGGCCCCCGACCTCTACCTCGACGCAAACGCCACTTCGCCGGTCCTGCCTTCCGCAATCGCCGCCGCGGTCGAGGCGATGGAGGCCTCGTTCGGCAATCCGAGCAGCAGCCACGCCACCGGGCTGCGCGCCAAACGCATCCTCGACACGACCCGTGCGCGCGCCCGCCGCGTGCTCGGCGCCGGGCCGGGACGGGTGCTGTTCACGAGCGGCGCCACCGAAGGCATCCAGACCGCGGTGCTGTCGGCCTTGTGCGCCGTGCGCGAACGCCGCGCGGCCGGGGAGGACTGCGGCGACCTGCTGGTCTATGGCGCCACCGAACACAAGGCCGTGTCGGAGAGCCTCGCGCACTGGAACCGGCTGCTCGGCGCCGGGCTCACGCTGCAGGCGCTGCCCGTCGATGCCACCGGACGCCATCGCCTGGACGTCCTGCGCGACCTGGCGCCGCGCGCCGCGATGGTCTGCACGATGGCGGCCAACAACGAAACGGGCGCGATCTCGGACCTCGACGGCATCGCGCGCGTGCTGCGCGAGCGCGGCCCGAAAGCCTACTGGATGGTCGACTGCGTGCAGGCGCTGGGCAAGCTGCCGCTCGACCTGGCGAACACGCGCATCGACTACGCGCCGTTCTCCGGCCATAAGCTGCATGCGCCGAAAGGCATCGGCATCCTGTACGTGCGCGCCGGCGCGCCGTACACGCCGCTGATGATCGGCGGCGGCCAGGAAGGCGGCCAGCGCTCCGGCACCGAAAACATGGCCGGCGTCGCCGCCCTCGGCGCCGTGCTGGCCGCGCTGGAAGAGGGCGCGACGTTCCGCACCCACGCGGAACTGGCGGCCATGCGCGACCGTCTCGCGGCCGCGCTGCGCGACGCGTTCCCCGCCATCGTCTTCAACGCGCCGTTCGACCATACCTTGCCCACCACGTTGAACTGGGCCGTGCCCGGCGTCTCCAGCAAGGCCCTGCTCGACCTGTTCGACGCCGCCGGCGTGCGCGTCAGCGCGGGGTCGGCGTGTTCCGCCGCGAAGGCCGCCCCCAGCTACGTGCTGGACGCGATGGGCCTGCCGCCGTGGCGCAGCGGCGGCGCGGTGCGCCTGTCGATCGGGCCGCTCGCGGACGATGCGTTCATCGACGCCGCCTGCGCGCGCATCCGCCGTTGCGGCGACGCGTTGCGTACGTCACCGCTCGGTGGCGGCAACCCCGGCGTCATGCAAATCAGCGACGACGGGCGGCATGGCTGGATCGTGTTCGATCGTGCAACCTGCGTCGCGATCGATCCGTCGCCCGGCCAGCGCGAACGCATCGCCGCGCTCGCGCGTGACGCGGGCCTGCGCGTGCAGGAATTCGACGCAGCGCAGCGCGCCACCGTCGCGCTGGACGATGGCAGTCATGCGCCCTGCATGATCATCGGCGGCGCCGTGCTGGCCCGCCTGCCGGACGGCTGGCTGCTGGGTGCTGCGGTCGAAGGCCGTTTGCCGCGCACGGCCGTGCGCCAGGTCTTCGGCGCCGTCGACGCCGGCCGGCTGGCGCAGGTCGCGCACACTGCCGCCGTGATCTGCCACGGCACCGACGTCGACGGCCTGGCCTGCGCAACCCTGGGCGCGACCCTGGGCGCCGCACGCGATGCCGGTGCGCCGGGCCAGCTGCATCCGGAAACGCTGGACGTCTTCCTGCGCCGCCACGAGGACGCGCTGCTCGTCGACGTGCGCGAAGCCGGCGAAGTGGCGGCCGGCGCGATGACGCTGCACGGCCGCGCGGCGCACAACGCGCCGCTGTCGCGCCTCGCGGAGTATATGCCGGGATGGCTGGCCGATCCGGCACGGCCGGTCGTGTTCGTGTGCCGCAGCGGCAACCGCAGCGCGAAGGCGGCCCTGTGCCTGCGCCGCGCGGGGCATGCGCAGGCGTGGACCGTCGTGGGCGGGCTCGCGCTGGCGTAAAAATACCGATCGTCAACCTGTGTACGCTAACGCACAGTTTCAAGACGGCTGATCTCTTAGCATGGCGGCAGCCGTGCGCCCTCGTCTTCACGCTTTATCCGAATGGTCGCGTCCCGCGTCAGCCGGCGGTCGGTTGCGCACGCCACCATGAGGTTCCTGTTGAAAGAAGAAAAAGCGCTGCCGCCCGCAGCCGGCGTCGCCGACGACGACGCCCCGCTGCGCGCCGAACTGTTGACTGCCGCCCAGATGGCCGTGCATGGCCGCCGCCTCGCCGCGCGCCATCAACTCGCCGACCTTCCGGGCAGCGACCGCCTGCTCGATCGCCTGGACGACAATGCCGCCGTCATCGCCGACGCCTGCGCGGGTCTCGCCCGCGCCGCCCGGGCCGGCGTGCCCCTGCCGCCGGCGGCCGAATGGCTGCTCGACCACGCCTACCTGATCGACGACCATGTCCGGCTCGCGCGCAGCCACCTCCCCGACGAATACTGCAGCGCGCTGCCCTGCCTGGCGGACCAAGACGCGCGCGGCAATCCGCGCGTGTACCAGCTGGCGCTGGACGTGATCGCGCACGGCGACGGCCGGCTGGATGCGGAAAGCCTGGCGCGCTTCGTCGCCGCGTACCAGGAAGGCGCGCCGCTGGCGCTGGGCGAGTTGTGGGCGCTGCCGGTCATGCTGCGCCTCGTGCTGATCGAGAACCTGCGCCGCCTCGCCGTGCGCCAGGCGGACACGCGGCGCCAGCGCGTCCAGGCCAACCGCTGGGCCGACCGCATGACGGCCAGGGCCGAGGAGCGTCCAGGTGACCTGATTCTCGTCGTGGCCGACATGGTGCGCGACGTGCAGCCGATGAGTTCCGGTTTCGTGGCCGAACTCGCGCGCCGCCTGCAGGGCCGCGGCGGCCCGCTCACGCAAGCATTGCAATGGATCGCGACGCGCCTCGCGGACGAAGGCCGCACCATCGACCAGGCCGTGCAGGCCGACGTCACGCAGCAGGCCGCCGACGACGTCTCGGTCGCGAACACGATCGCCAGCCTGCGCCTGCTGGGCAGTACCGATTGGCGCGAATTCGTCGAGACGATGAGCGCCGTCGAGCAGGCCCTGCGCGGCGACCCGGCCGGCGTGTACGGCTGCATGGACTGCGCCACGCGCGACCATTACCGCCACGTGGTCGAGCGCCTCGCGCGCGCCGCCGGCCGCCGCGAGATCGAGGTGGCGACGGAGGCGCTGGCGCTGGCGGCGGAAGGGCATGACGCGCGCCGGCGCCATGTCGGCCATTACCTCGCCGGCGAAGGGTTATCTCATCTGAAGCAGCGCCTGAACATGCGCCCCAACCGCGCACGGACGCTGCCGGTCTACCTGGGCGCCGTCGGCGTGTGCACCACGCTGTTCGCGGGGGCGGCCGTCGTCCGCGCCGCGCAGGACGGCGCCAACCCGGCACTGCTCGTCGCGATCGGCCTGCTGGGCGCAATCGGCGCGAGCCGGCTGGCGCTGGCCCTCGTCGACCTGATGGCCGCGCGCCTCGTTCCTCCGGCGCCGCTGCCGCGCCTGGATTTCGGCGCCGGCATCCCGTCCGATGCGCGCGCCATCGTCGCCGTGCCGGCGCTGCTGTACAGCCGCGACAACGTCACGGCCCTGGTCGAGTCGCTGGAGGTGCACTACCTCGCCAACCGCGATCCGCACCTGCGCTTCTGCCTCCTGACCGACCTGGTCGACGCACCGCGGCAGGAGGTCTACGGCGACGCCGAACTGATCGAACAGGCGCGCGCCGCCATCGCCGCGCTGAACGCGAAACACGGCGAAAATCACAGCGAAAATCGGCCGTTCCTGCTGCTGCACCGCCAGCGCACGTGGAGCGACGGCGAAGGCGCCTGGATCGGCCGCGAACGCAAGCGCGGCAAGCTGGAAGACCTGAACGCCTTCCTGCTGCGCGGCGAGCGCGCGCCGTTCGCCGTGATCGAAGGTCCCGTCGACGGCCTGGACGAGATCCGCTACGTGATCACGCTGGATGCCGACACCCGGCTGCCGCGCGACGCCGCCCGCGACTTCGTCGCCGCGATGGCGCATCCGCTCAACCACCCCGTGCTCGATGACGCGGGGCGGCGCGTGGTGGCGGGCTACGGCCTGCTGCAGCCGCGCGTGACGGCCGCGCTGCCGCCGGAGGATGCGTCGCGCTACGAACGGCTGTGCGGCGGGGCGCCGGACATCGATCCGTACACGCGCACCCGGGCCGACGTCTACCAGGACCTGTTCGGCGAAGGCTCGTTCGCGGGCAAGGGGATCTACGACCTGGCCACGGTCGACCGCGTGCTGCGCGGACGCCTGCCGGACGACCGCGTGCTGTCGCACGACCTGCTGGAAGGCTGCTACGTGCGTGCCGGCCTGCTCGGCGACGCCCACCTCGTCGAGCCGTGCCCCGCGCGCTACAGCGACGACGTCAGCCGCCGCCACCGCTGGATCCGCGGCGACTGGCAGCTGGCCGGCTGGCTGCGCGCACGCGTAACGCGCGCGGACGGCGGCCGGGAAGCGAATCCGTTGCCGCCGCTGGCGCGCTGGAAGCTGTTCGACAACCTGCGCCGCAGCCTCGTCGCGCCCACGCTGTGCGTCCTGCTGGTGCTGTGCTGGGCGCTGCTGCCGGCGCCCGCGTTCTGGAGCGCGGCCGTGCTGGCCGTGTTCTTCGTGCCGTTCGCGCTGCGCACCCTCGTCGACCTGGCGGACAAGCCGCACGACATTGCGCCGGGCTCGCATCTGCGGCACTGCGCGCATGGCGCGCGCATCGGCCTCTATCACGCGCTGCTGGACACGGCCTTCCTGCCGCACGAAGCCAGCTACAGCGTGGACGCGATCGTGCGCGGCGCGTGGCGCATGCTCGTGTCGAAACGGCGCCGCCTGGAGTGGCGCGCGGCCAGCCTGGCGCGCTCCAGCACGGACATGGAATCGAACTGGCAGAACATGTGGTTCGCACCCGCGTTCGCGGTGGGCGTCGCCGTCCTGCTCAGTTTTGCGAATCCGCTCGCGCTGTTCGCGGCCGCGCCCTTGCTGCTGTTGTGGTTCCTGTCGCCCGTCGTGGCGTGGTGGGTCAGCCTGCCGGCCACGCGTCACGCCCCGCATTTGGCCGATGCGCAGCGCCGCTTCCTGCGCACGACGGCGCGCCGCACGTGGGCATTCTTCGAGGACCACGTCACGGCGGAGGAGAACTGGCTGCCGCCGGACCAGCTGCAGGAGCATCCGGCGCCGGTCGTCGCGCACCGCACGTCGCCCGCGGGCATGGGGCTGTCTCTGCTGGCCAACCTGACGGCCTGGGACTTCGGCTATGCGGCGACGGGCGACCTGCTGGCGCGCACGCGTGCGGCGCTGGACACGATGGGCCGGCTGGAACGCCACCGCGGCCATTTCTACGACGGCTATGACACGCGCACGCTGGAGCCGCTGCCGCCGCTGCATATGGCGACCGCCGACAGCGGCAACCTGGCCGCCCACCTGCTCACGCTGGCCGCCGGGCTGGAACGGCTGGCCGACGAGCCGATCGCGTCCAGCCGCGCGCTGGACGGCATCCGCGACACGCTCGACGTCGTCGCGGAACACGCGGCATCGTCCGTGCCCGCCGTGCGCGAGGCGATCGCCGCGTTGCGCCACCACCTCACGCCGGAACGCAGCCGCAACGCGGGCACGCTGCCGGGCCTCGCCGACTGCCTGCAGGCGCTGGCGCGGCAGGCCGACGCATTGGTCGCCGTTGTGCCGGAGGACGCCGACCCGCTGCTGCGCGACTGGGCCGGCCGGCTGGCCCGGCAGGCGGCGGCCGCGCATGCGGACCTGCTGGCGATGGCGCCGTGGATGCGTGTCGTGCAGGAATACGTGATCGATTCGAGCCTCACGCGCATCCCGACCGTGCGCGAGCTTGCCGGCTTCGGCATGAAGGCGCCGGGCGACGACCTCGACCCGGACGAGCGCACGCGCCAGCTGCTGCTGGCCGGCCTCGTGGCGGAAGGCGGCGCGAATGCGCGGGTGCGCCTGCAGGAGATCGGGCAGCTGGCCCGCGCCGCGCGCGCTTGCGCGGACATGGACTTCCGCCTCCTGGCCGACGCGGACGCGGGCCTGCTCGCATCGGGCGCGCGCCAGGCCAGCTTCGTCGGCATCGCGCGCGGCCAGCTGCCGCAAGAGCACTGGTACGCACTGGGCCGCCAGTGGCGCCGTGCGCATGGCCAGCAGGTGCTGCTGTCGGCGAACGGCGCGCTGGACGACTATCTGGCGCCGCTGCTGGTGATGCCGACCTGGCGCGACACGCTGCTGGACCAGGCTTGCCGCGGCATCGTCCGCGCGCAGGCGGAGTATGGCCGCCGCCGCGACGTACCGTGGGGCTTTGCGGCATCCGGCTACAACGCGGTGGACGCCGCGCTGCATTACCAGTACGGCGCGTTCGGTGTGCCCGGCGCGGCCGCGCAGCGGGCCCCGGGCGGGGACCTCGTCGTCGCGCCGTACGCCGGCATGCTGGCGCTGATGGTCGAGCCCGAGCGCGCCTGCGCCAACCTGGAACGCATGGCGCAACTGGGCTTCATGGGCCGCTATGGATTCTATGAAGCCGTCGACTACACGCCGGCGCGGCGGCCCGCGGGCCAGGCGTATGCCATCGTGCGGTCGTTCATGGCGCACCACCAGGGCATGGGCTTCCTTGCGCTGTCGCACCTGCTGCACGACCGGCCCATGCAGCGCCGCTTCGCCGCCGAACCGCAGTTCCGGGCCACGCTGCCGCTGCTGCAGGAACCGGCGCCGCGATCCGGCGCAGCGGGGCATGTGGACGCCGAGGATGCGCGCCAGTCCGCACCCGACACCGGCGCGACCGCGCGCACGGTGACGCAGCCGGAGGCCGCGCCGCAGGACGTGCAACTGCTGTCCAACGGCCGTTACCACGTGATGGTGACGGCGAGCGGCGCCGGCTACAGCGCCTGGCGCGACCTGGCCGTCACGCGCTGGCGCGCGGATCCGACCGCCGACGACAGCGGCCATGTCTGCTATGTGCGCGACATGGACAGCGGCGCCGTGTGGTCGAACACATGGCGGCCCACGCTGGCGCGGCCCGAACACTACGAGGCCCGGTTCTCCGAAGGCCGCGCGGCATTCCGCCGGCGCGACCGCGGCATCGAGCTGCACACGGAGATCGTCGTCGCGCCCGATGACGACGTCGAGCTGCGCCGCCTGCGCATCGCCAACCGGACGGGCGCAACCCGCACGATCGAGCTGACGAGTCATGCGGAAATCGTGCCGGCGCCAGGCGCCGCCGTGCAGACGGAGATCCTGGAAGAGCGGGGCGCGATCCTGTGCGCGCGCAGGCAGGAATGGCTGCTGAACGTGATGACGGTGCATGGCGGAGAGACCTCGGCGCAGTTCGAGACAGACCGCGCGCGCTTCATCGGCCGTGGCCGCAGCAATGCGTATCCCGCCGCGCTGGAGGATCGCACGCCGCTCGGTGGTTCCGCCGGCGCCGTGTCCGACCCGGCGCTGGCGATCCGCCGCGTCCTCACGCTGGCGCCGCACCAGGAAGCGGTCGTCGACGTCGTGCTGGGCGCGGCCGAAACGCGCGACCACGCGCTGCGCCTGGTCGACAAGTACCGCGACCGCGACGTGACCGACCGCGTGCCCGAACTCGCGTGGACGCACGGCCAGGTCATGCTGCGCCAGATGCACGCGAACGAGGCGGACGCCCAGCTGTACGCGCGCCTGGCGGGCAGCCTGCTGTATCCGCAGCCCGCGCTCCGCGCCGACCCGGCCGTCATCGCGCGCAACCAACGCGGCCGGCCGGACCTGGAAGCCCTCGGCATCCCGGGCGACCATCCGCTCGTGCTGCTGCACCTGCGCGATGCCGCCAACCTCGACCTGGCGCGCCAACTCGTCAAGGCCTATGCGTGGTGGCGGGCGAAAGGGCTTGCCGCCAACCTCGTGATCTGGTGCGACGGTCCCGCGGCGCTGCAGGACGAGGTCACGCGCCTGCCCGGCGCGGGCGGCGTGTTCGTGTGTTCGTCCGGGCAGCTGACGATGGAAGACCGCATGCTGATGCAGGCCGTGGCGCGCGTCGTGCTGGCGGACGACCAGGGCAGCCTTGCCGAACAGCTGCGCCGCGCCGCCGCGCGCAAGATCGAGCTGCCGCCGGCGCTGGCGCTGGCGCCGGCGGCAAGGCCCGGCCCGCACGAGCCGGCCGCGCCGGCCGTGCCGGAACTCGTGTTCGACAACGGCATCGGCGGCTTTACCGCCGGCGGGCGCGAATACGTCATCCGCACCGGCCCGGGGCGGACGACGCCCGCGCCCTGGGTCAATGTGCTGGCGAGCCCGATGTTCGGCACCGTCATGTCGGAAAGCGGCCAGGCCTACAGCTGGAATCAGAACGCCCACGAGTTCCGCCTGACGCCGTGGGACGACGACCCAATGGCCGCCCGCGGCGGCGAAGTCTTTTATGTGCGCGACGAGCAGACAGGCGTGTTCTGGTCGCCGACGGCGCTGCCGGCGCCGTCCGGCGGCGACTACGTCACGCGCCACGGCTTCGGCTACAGCGTGTTCGAGCACGCGGCGCACGGCATCCGCAGCGAGCTGCTGACTTATGTGGCGCTGGACGCGCCGCTGAAACACATCGTGGTCAAGCTGCGCAACGAGGGCGCGGCGCCGCGGCGCCTGTCCGTCACCGGCTACGTGGAATGGGTGCTGGGCGAGCTGCGCGCGTCCTCCGCGCCGCACGTGGTGACGGAACAGGATCCCGTCAGCGGCGCGCTGTTCGCCCGCAACGCGTACAACGCCGATTTCGCCGGCCGCGTCGCGTTCTTCCACGTCGATGCCGAGCACGCGGCGTTCACGTGCGACCGCGCGGAATTCATCGGCCGCGACGGCAGCCTGGCCGATCCGGCCGCGCTCGGGCGCGCGACACTGTCCGGGCGCAGCGGCGCCGCGCTCGACCCGTGCGCGGCGCTGCAGACCGTCGTCGACCTGCAGCCGGGCGAGGAGCAGGAGCTCGTGTTCATGCTGGGCGTGGGCGGACGCCGCAACCTGGACGCTTCCGGCATGGTCCAGCGCCACAGCGGCGCGGCCGCCGCCGCCGCCGACCTGGCGCGCGTGCGCGACTTCTGGGACGACACGTTGGGCGGCATCCGCATCGAGACGCCGGAGCCGGCGTTCGACGTCCTCGCCAACGGCTGGTTGATGTACCAGACGATCGCGTGCCGCATGTGGGCGCGCAGCAGCCATGACCAGTCGGTCGGTGCGTACCGTTTCGGCGACCAGCTGCAGGATGCGATGGCCGCCGTGCACGTGCGTCCGGAACTGCTGCGCGACCACATCCTGCTGTTCGCCGGCCACCAGTTCGTGGAAGGCGACGTGCAGCACTGGTGGCATCCGCCGACCGGGCGCGGCGCGCGCACGCGCTGTGCTGACGACGCCCTGTGGCTGCCGCTCGCGGTGCACCGCTACGTCGGCGTCACGGGCGATGATGCGCTGCTGGACGAGATCGCGCCGTTCATCGAAGGCCGCGCGTTGAAACAGGACGAGGCGGAATGGACCGAGCTGCCGAACCGCTCGCAGGAACAGGCCAGCGTCTACGAACACTGCGTGCGCGCGCTGCGCCGCGCCCTCGTGTTCGGCCCGCACGGCCTGCCGCCGACCGGCGCGGGCGGCGAGAGCGCCTGGCTCGGGTTCTTCCTGTACGACGTGCTGTGCCGCTTTGCGGAGCTGGCCGACCGCCGCGGCGATTACGGTTTTTGCATGACGTGCCGCAGCGCGGCCCAGGTTCTTGCGCATAACCTCGACGACAATGCGTGGGACGGCGAACGGTACCGGCGCGGGTATGGCGACGACGACACGTTTGGCATCGATGCGGGCACGCAGAGCTGGGCCGTGCTGTCCGGCGCGGCCGACCGGGACCGCGCGCGCATCGCCATGGACGCGGTGGATGCCCATCTCGTGCGCGCCGACGGTCTCCAGGACACCCAGGCGGCGATCTGGACGGCGATGGCGTTCGCGCACCTGGGCGATACGGAGCGCGCGTGGGAACTGGCGCGCATGCTCACTCCCGTGCGGCACACGCGCACGGAGCCCTATGTGATGACGGCGGGGCGGGACAGCGGCAGCTGGTACGCGGGTTCGGCCGGCTGGATGGTCCGGTTGATCGTCGAATCGCTGCTCGGCGTGACGCGCGCCGGCGAAACGCTGACGCTGATGCCACGCCTGCCTGCCGGCTGGGAAGGCTTCCGCCTGCACTACCGCTACCGCGGCAGCGAGTACACGATCGCCGTGCGGCGCGCGGACGAGCCGCTGCTCCACGTGGACGGGGTGGCGCAGCAGGGTAATACGATCGCGCTGGTGGACGACGGCCGGACGCACGAGGTGGAACTGCACGTGGCCAGCCGCCACGACGACGCGCCAACCGATATGCCCTTAAATTTTGTCAATAAATTAATATCTAATTGATAATTTTATGAGTTGCGGATCAAGGACGGCTTGCATGCAATTGCAAAAATTGCATCATGAAAAACTCGATCCCCACTCTTTCCCTGGTGCTGGCCGCGGCCGGCGTGTTCAACCCCGCAGCCGCGGCGACGCACGAACACAATGAGTTCGATGCGACCCTGCAGGCGCCGTATCGCGGCGACGCGCGCAATGCGCGCACATTCACCATGTCGTTCGCGTATCCCGGCTTGCGCGTACGCCGTCCCGTGACGTGGCGCCTGGAGCTCGCCGCGCCGTCCGGCCGGCGCGTCGCCCAATGGCAGGGGAGGCTCGCTCTGGGCGCGACACCGCGTGACGTGGCGATGCGCTGGTCGGGCGTGCTGACCGGCCGCAAGCCGCCGCCCGGCATCTATCGCGTGCGCCTGCATGCCGCGAGCGGCAAGGAGACGGCCGACCAGGCCTGGGACATCGCCGTCGGCAGCGTGCCGGCGCCCGCGCTGCCGGCCTTTGCTCCGCTGCCGACGGGCCGCGCGCACATGGTGGCCGCACCGGCGCCGGGCGCACTGCCGTACACGGTCTACTACGGCAACCTGCACAGCCAGACGCGCGACAGCGACGGCGGCGGACCGGTCGCGGACTGCCACGGTGCGCAAGATCCGCAGTCGGCGCCCTACGGCCCGGATGCGGCGTACCCGTATGCGCGCCGGCACGGCCTGGACTTCCTGATGGTCTCGGAGCACAACCACATGTACGACGGTTCCGATGGCACGAACCCGGATGCCGATCCCGCGAAAGCGAAGGCCATGTACCAGGCCGGCCTGAAGACGGCGCGCGATTATTCGGAGGCGAATCCGGGCTTCCTCGCCCTGTACGGCATGGAATGGGGCGTGATCGGCAACGGCGGCCACCTGAACATCTTCGACAGCGACGAACTGCTCGGCTGGGAAAAGAATGCGAAGGGCGAGCTGGTTGCCGACACGGCGACGCCGAAAAGCGATTACGCCGCACTGTATGCGCTGATGCGCCAGCGCGGCCTGACGGGCCAGTTCAACCATCCGGCGCTGACCGGCCAGTTCACCGTGGGCGGCACGCCGCTCGCGTACACGCCGGACGGCGACGCCGTGATGGCCTTGTGCGAAGTGGTCAACAGTTCCGCGTTTTCCGTCAGCGAGAACGAGGGCGAGACGCGGCGCAGCAATTTCGAGCTGGCCTGCAACAAGCTGCTGGAAGCGGGCTACCACGTGGCGTTCAGCAGCAACCAGGACAACCACTGCGCCAACTGGGGCGCGTCGTACAGCAACCGCAGCGCCGTGCTGCTCCCGAACGGCGTGCCGTTGACGCGCGCCAGCTTCCTCGAGGCCGTGCGCGCGCGCCGGGTGTTCGCAACGATGGACAAGGATGCGCAGGTGGTCCTCACCGCGAACGGCCACCTGATGGGCGAGCGGTTCGACAACATGGGCGCGCTGCGGCTGCAGGTGGCGTATGCCAGCGCGACCGGCCGGCAGGCCGCGACG
>JBJMVU010000457.1:0-4882 GCA_045810485.1 Massilia sp.
CAAAAAAATCCTCGGAGTTTCCGAGGATTTTTTTTTGCCTGAACGCACGACTTTGCGGCCCGGCTGTCACCGGCGCGTCATATCTTGCGCCAGTAGTCCGGCTGAGAATACGCGTGGCGCAGGAAATCGACGAACACGCGGATCCGGAGCGGCAGGTGCCGGCGTTGCGCGAATACGGCATAGATATCGTTGCCGGGCGCCGCGAACTGCTCCAGCACGGGCACCAGCAGGCCCGATTCGATTTCCGAACTCACTTCCCACATCGATCGCCACGCCAGGCCGCGTCCGGCCATCGCCCAGTCGTGCAGCACGGCGCCGTCGTTGCACACCATATTGCCCCCGACTTTCATCGTGACGATCTTGCCGTGGTCGCGGAACGTCCAGCCCCGCTGGCTGCCCTGGCTGCTGATCGCCAGGCAGTTGTGCTTCACGAGGTCGTCGAGCGTCTGCGGCGTGCCATAGCGTTTCAGATAGCCCGGCGTCGCGACGACGACGCGGTGGTTGTCCGCGAGCTTGACGCCGACGAGGTTCGAATCCGTCAGGCTCGCGATGCGGATCGCGATGTCGACGCCTTCGCCGATGACGTCCACGACGCGATCGGACAGGTTCAGGTTCACGCTCACTTCGCGATGCTCGGCCAGAAAGGAGGGGACGAGCGGCGCGACGTGCTGGCGCCCGAACCCCGCCGGCGCGGAGACGACGAGGTGACCGGTGGCGCGCGCGCTGCGCTCCGACACGGCCGCCTCCGCTTCTTCCAGCTCAGCAAGGATCCGCTGGCAATCTTCAAGGAACACGGCGCCTTCGTCCGTCAACGCCAGCTTGCGCGTGGTACGCTGTAGGAGCTTCACGCCCAGCCGCGCTTCGAGCGCGTCCAGCCGACGGCCGATCATGGCCGGTGCGATGCCTTCGGCACGTGCCGCCGCCGACAGGCTGCCACGGGCGATGACTTCGACGAATGTCGATATCTGACGAAAATGGTCCAACGGGTTTCCTCGAATCTTGTCTTGATCTGTGACAAAAACGCATAAATGAATATATTTTTTGTCTCGTTTAGACGAGTAATAGTGAATATACTTGAAGCAATATCAAACGCCAAGCTGGCTTGTGCCAAGAACCGTCGCACACGCCACATTTCATACTAGAACAGGAGAACGCAATGACCATCGCCACCCCAGCCGGAATGGAAATCCGGGCCGAGATCAAGCCCGGCTATGAACAGATCCTGACGCCGGAAGCGCTCGCGCTGGTAGCGAAACTGAGCCGCGCGTTCGAGCCGCGCCGCCAGCAACTGCTGGCCGCCCGCGTCGAACGCGCGAAACGCCTGGACGCCGGCGAGCGTCCGGACTTCCTGCCCGAGACGGCGCACATCCGCAACGGCGACTGGAAGATCGCCCCGATCCCGCAGGCGCTGGAATGCCGCCGCGTGGAAATCACGGGCCCGGTCGAGCGCAAGATGGTCATCAATGCGCTGAACTCGGGTGCGGACAGCTATATGACCGACTTCGAGGATTCGAACACGCCGAACTGGGACAACCAGCTCACCGGTCAGATCAATATGCGCGACGCCGTGCGTAAAACGATCTCGCTGGAACAGAATGGCAAGCAATACAAGCTGAACGACAAGGTCGCGACGCTGGTCGTCCGTCCGCGCGGCTGGCACCTGGACGAAAAACACGTCCTCGTCGACGGCAAGCGCATCTCGGGCGGCATCTTCGACTTCGCCCTGTTCATGGTCCACAACGCCAAGGAACAGCTGGCCCGCGGCGCCGGCCCGTACTTCTATCTGCCGAAGATGGAATCGCACCTGGAAGCCCGCCTGTGGAACGACATCTTCGTCATGACCCAGAACGAACTGGGCCTGCCGCAGGGCACCATCAAGGCGACCGTGCTGATCGAGACGATCGTCGCCGCATTCGAGATGGACGAGATCCTGTACGAACTGCGCGAGCACAGCGCCGGCCTGAACGCGGGCCGCTGGGACTACATCTTCTCGTGCATCAAGAAGTTCAAGCTGGACAAGGACTTCTGCCTGGCCGACCGCCCGAAGGTCACGATGACGGCCCCGTTCATGCGCGCCTACGCGCTGCTGCTGCTGAAGACCTGCCACAAGCGTAACGCACCGGCGATCGGCGGCATGGCGGCCCTGATCCCGATCAAGAACGATCCGGAAAAGAACGAAGTCGCGATGGGCGGCGTGCGCAACGACAAGGCACGCGACGCCACCGACGGCTACGACGGCGGCTGGGTCGCGCACCCGGGCCTCGTCGAGCTGGCGATGACCGAGTTCAAGAAGGTGCTGGGCGACCGTCCGAACCAGATCGACAAGCAGCGCCCGGATGTCGAAGTGACGGCCGGGGACCTGCTGGACTTCCGTCCGGAGGCGCCGATCACGGAAGCGGGCCTGCGCTACAACATCAACGTGGGCATCCACTACCTGGGCGCCTGGCTGGCCGGCAATGGCTGCGTGCCGATCCACAACCTGATGGAAGACGCGGCCACCGCCGAGATCAGCCGTTCGCAGGTGTGGCAGTGGATCCGCTCGCCGAAGGGCGTGCTGGAAGACGGCCGCAAGGTCACGGCGGACATGGTCCGCGCGATGATCCCGGAGGAACTGGCCAATGCGAAGGCGGCCGCCCCGAACGGCGACAGCCCGACCTATGAGCGCGCCGCGCAGATCTTCGAACAGATGTCGACCTCGGAAGACTTCGCCGAGTTCCTGACCTTGCCGCTGTACGAAGAAATCTAAGCATCCCTTGAACGCAACCGCCATCGACTGGCGGTTGCGTCTTCATCTCTTCATCCCCGCGCCGCAGTTCACTCCACCGGCGCGATCAAAACACGTTCTTCCACTCGCGCAAAGCCGCGAACACCGTCACCGGATCGGCGCCAGGCGCCAGGCGTCCGGCCGCCGTCAGGCTGCCGATGATCGCGGGCTCGGTCGTGCGCAGGAACGGATTCGTCGCCTTTTCGATGGCGATCGTCGACGGGATCGTGGGCAGGTGCGTGCCGCGCAGCTGGCTGTCGTTGGCGATGCGCATCTGCAGCGCGCGGTTGCCCGGTTCCAGTGCTTCGGCGAAGCGCAGATTCGACAGCGTATATTCGTGGGCGCAATAGATCAGCGTATCGTCGGGGAGGGCGGCCAGCTTCGCGAGCGACGCCGCCATCTGCTTCGGCGTCCCTTCGAACAGGCGGCCGCAACCGCCGCCGAACAGCGTATCGCCGCAGAACAGCCAGTGCCCGCCCGCGTCTTCGCGGACGTAGGCGATGTGGCCGTTCGTGTGGCCGGGGACGTCCAGCACGGCAAGTTCGAGCGCGAGGCCCGGCACTTGCACGCGATCGCCTTCGCCCAACGGGTGGTTGACGAGGGCGATGCCGTCGTTGCGCGGGCCGAATACGGGGACGTTGCTGTGTTCAAGCAAGCGCGTCACGCCGCCGATGTGGTCAGCATGGTGATGGGTGAGTAGAATGGTGGTCAGGGCCAGGCCATGCGCCTGCAGGGCCGCGAGGATCGGTTCGGCGTCGCCCGGGTCGACCACTGCCGCATGCGTGCCGTCATGGATAATCCAGAGATAGTTATCCTTGAAGGCCGGCACGGTCAGGACTGCCAGTTCAGTGGGCACGGGAATCATATGGGTATCGATAAAGGTTGGGCATGGACAGCGCGGCATCCGAAAAATCCATTATAGCGCTCGACCGCTGGCTGCAATCGCCGGCGGGCGCGTACGTGCGCGCCTGGGAGCAGGCGTGCCTGGACGAGCTGACGGTCGATATTTTCGGCTTCAATGCGATCCAGATCGGCGTACCGCAGATCGACGCGCTGGCCGCCAACCGCATGCCTAACAAATGGCAGGCGGCTACGCGCACCTCGACGGCCAACGAACTGGTCTACGCCGGCACCGGCAAGCAGATCGCGGTGGCGCTGGACTTCGCCGAGCTGCCGTTCGCGTCGCAGAGCCTGGACCTCGTCGTGCTACCCCACGTCCTCGAATTCGCGGCCGAGCCGCACCAGGTGCTGCGCGAAGTGGAACGCGTGCTGATCCCGGAGGGGCAGGTGATCATCTGCGGCTTCAACCCGGCGAGCCTGTGGGGCGTGCGCCAGGGGATGGGCCGCATCACGAGCAGCGACTACCTGCCGGCCGCGGGCGAGTTCATCTCTATGCCCCGCCTGAAAGACTGGTTAAAATTGTTGAATCTCGGCGTTACGCGCGGCCACTTCGGCTGCTACGCGCCGCCGTTCCGGACCGCGCAATGGCTCAACCGCTTCGCCTTCGTCGAAGGGGCGGGGCGGCGCTGGTGGCCTTATCTCGGCGCCGTGTACGTCGTCCACGCGATCAAGCGCGTCAAGGGCATGCACATCATCGGCCCGGCCTGGAACAAGAAGGCGGCCAAGGCGCCGCAGGCGGTGCCGGCCACCAACCGCAACGAACATCACAAGTAAAGTACAAGGAAGAAAACGCAGCATGACCAAAATTGAGATTTTTACCGACGGCGCCTGCAAGGGAAATCCGGGCACCGGCGGCTGGGGCGCGCTGCTCGTGGCCGATGGCGGCCACGAAAAGGAAATCTTCGGCGGCGAGCCGAACACGACGAACAACCGGATGGAACTCCGCGCCGTGATCGAGGCGCTGACCGTCCTCAACCGCCCGTGCCAGATCGTCCTGCATACGGACAGCCAGTATGTGCAAAAAGGGATCTCGGAATGGATCCATGGCTGGAAGGCGCGCGGCTGGAAAACGGCGGCAAAGGAACCCGTCAAGAACGACGACCTGTGGAAGGCGCTGGACGCCGCCCAGCAGCAGCACGCCGTCGAATGGCGCTGGGTGCGCGGCCACAACGGCCACCCCGGCAACGAGCGCGCCGACGTGCTCGCGAACATGGGCGC
>JBJMVU010000458.1:0-6401 GCA_045810485.1 Massilia sp.
CCGCTCACGCGCTCGATCCCGGCCAGGTCCCGCCAGCTTTGCACGTCCGAGTAGCCGGTTTCCAGAAGCAGCGCGCGCACGGCCGCCGCCTGGTCGTAGCCGTGTTCGAGCAGCAGCCAGCCGCCCGGCGCGAGGTGGCGCGGGCTGCCCGCGACGATGATGCGCAGCGCGGACAGGCCGTCCGCATGGTCGGTCAGCGCGCCGACCGGCTCGAAGCGCAAATCGCCCTGGGCCAGGTGCTCGTCGCCGGCCGCGATGTAAGGCGGGTTGGAGGCGATGACGTCGAACGTGTCGAAGGCGGTCAGCGCGTCGAACCAGCTGCTGTGCACGAAGCGCACGCGCGCGCCGTTGGCGGCGGCATTCGCCTGCGCGACGGCCAGCGCGTCCGGGCTGACGTCCAGCGCGGTGACGTCGGCGTCCGGCCGCGTGTGCGCGACGGCGACGGCGATCGCGCCGCTGCCGGTGCCCATGTCGAGCAGGCGCGGCGCGTTGTCGGGCAGGCGAGGAGGAACCAGTGACAAACGTTCGAGCGCCAGTTCGACGATCAATTCCGTGTCCGGCCGGGGAATCAGCACGGCGGGGCCGACCTGGAAATCGAGGCCGAAGAATTCGCGCCGGCCGACGATGTAGGCGATCGGTTCGCCGCGCAGCCTGCGCGCCACCAGATCATCGAGGCGCGCGGCTTCGTCCGGCGTGAGGGCGCGGTCGCCCTGCGTGATCAGCTGGACGCGCGTCAGGCCCGTCGCCTCGCACAGGAGGATGCGGTTTTCCAGCGGGTCGAGCGGCAGGCCCGCCTGCACGGCCGCGATGGTGGCGCCGGGCTGGCTCGGCTTCAAGATGCGCGCCGCACCAGCACCCAGACCAGGGCCAGCGTGAGGATCACGAACCAGACGGCCGACCACTGCGGCACGTTCAGGCCGAGCACGGTTTCCTGCGCCGCTTCGCACAGGCCGTCGGCGCGGAACAGGCCGGGCAGCAGGGTCGCGGTCGGGATCTTGTTGAGCGTCGTCTGCATCGGATCGATGCCGCACGAAAAACCCGGGTGGGCCAGCACGTACAAATGCTTGCCGACATAGCCGAGGCCGCCCAGCGCGCACAGCAGCGCGAGCCCCGCCCCGGCCTTGATCTTGTTCGCGAATGCACCGATCAGGCTGAAGATGGCGATGCCAAGATAACAGTAGCGCTGGATCACGCACAGCGGGCAGGGCAGCATGCCCTGCGCGTGCTGGAGATACAGGGCGGCGCCGATCAGGGCGAGGCTGACGGCGGCGATGGCGAGCAGCAGATTGCGGGACGAGGACATGGGCTTCCTGGTTGATGTCAAAAAGGATATTTTCAGTCTAGCAACTTATAACCGTCTTAATTCGGGGTCAGAGCACTTTTTCGATCAATTGCCAAGAAATGTGCTCTGACCCCGAATGTTTTAGTCGCCCAGCGCGGCCAGTTGTTCGGCCTGGTGCTCGGCCGACAGGGCGTTCGTCAGTTCGGCCAGGTCGCCGTCCATGATCATGTCGAGTTTATACAGCGTCAGGTTGATGCGGTGGTCGGTCAGGCGGCCCTGCGGGAAGTTATACGTGCGGATGCGCTCGCTGCGGTCGCCCGAGCCGATCAGGCTTTTACGCGTGGCCGCTTCCTTGCTCTGCTGCTCGCGCAACTGCACGTCCTTGATGCGCGCGGCGAGGACTTTCATCGCCTGCGCCTTGTTCTTGTGCTGGCTGCGGTCGTCCTGGCACTCGACGACGATGCCGGTCGGCAGGTGCGTCAGGCGCACGGCCGAATCGGTCTTGTTGATGTGCTGGCCGCCGGCGCCCGAGGCGCGGTAGGTGTCGATGCGCAGGTCGGCCGGGTTGATCTGCACGTCCTCGACCTCGTCCGCCTCCGGCATCACGGCGACGGTGCAGGCGGAGGTGTGGATGCGGCCCTGCGTTTCCGTCGCCGGCACGCGCTGCACGCGGTGGCCGCCCGACTCGAATTTCAGCTTCGAGTAGGCGCCCTGGCCGACGATGCGCACGATGACTTCGCGGTAGCCGCCCAGGTCCGACGCCGATTCCGACACCATCTCCACCTGCCAGCGGTTGCGTTCCGCGTAGCGGGTGTACATGCGCAGCAGGTCGCCCGCGAACAGCGCGGACTCGTCGCCGCCCGTACCCGCGCGGATCTCGAGGAAGATGTTGCGCTCGTCGTTCTCGTCCTTGGGCAGCAGCATCTTCTGCAGCTCGAGGTCCAGTTCCGCCATGCGCGCCCTGGCAGCGTCGATCTCGTCCTGGGCGAATTCCTTCATGTCCGGGTCGGCCAGCATCTCCTGCGCGGCGTCGATGTCGGCCTGCGCGGTCTGGTACTGGCGATAGACGGCCACCAGCGGGCTCAGTTCGGCGTGTTCGCGGTTCTGCTTGCGGAAGCTGTCCATGTTCGCGGTGGCGCCTTCGGACATCAGGAGTTCGTCCAGTTCGACGAGGCGGTTGGCCAGTTGGTCCAGCTTGGCCAGCATGGATGGTTTCATAGGTATTCTTATCGGAATGACAGCGGACAAGCCGCGGGAAGCGGCACGCGGGTGCGACGAAGGAGTGCAGGCCGCTAACGGCGGCCGCGGAACAGCTGGGGCAGGAGGCTCGCGAGGCGGGCGCGTTCGTCGCCCTGGGCGCGGTGCAGGGCCTGTTGCGGGCCGTGCAGGAATTTCGCGGTAAGGCCCTTCGACAGGGCGTCGAGCACCGTCTCGATGTCCTCGCCCTTGGCGAGCAGCTTGCGCGCCCGTTCCAGTTCGGCCAGGCGCATCGCTTCGCTCGATTCGTGCATGTCGCGGATGACCGGCACCACGGCGCGGTCGCCGATCCAGTGCATGAACGACTGCACGCGCGTCTCGATGATCGCCTCGGCCTGGGCGACGGCCGCCTGGCGGCTTTCGACGCCGGTGCGGACCACGTCGGCCAGGTCGTCGACGGTGTACAGGAAGACGTCGTTGAGGCGGCCCACTTCCGGTTCGATGTCGCGCGGGACGGCGAGGTCGACCATGAACATCGGCCGGTGCCGGCGCGCCTTGATGGCACGTTCGACGAGGCCCTTGCCGATCAGCGGCAGCGTGGAGCCGGTGGAGGAGATGACGACGTCGAACTGCGGCAGGCGCTCGGACAGGTCGGCGAGGCCGATCGCGTTGCCGTTGAAACGCGCGGCCAGCGCTTCGCCGCGCGACAGCGTGCGGTTGGCGATCGTGATCGATTTCGGATTGTGGGCGGCGAAGTGCGTGGCGCACAGCTCGATCATCTCGCCGGCGCCGATGAACAGCACGTTCTGCTCGCTGACGCGGTCAAAAATGCGTTCCGACAGGCGCACGGCGGCGGCGGCCATCGACACGCTGTGCGCGCCGATCTCGGTGGTCGTGCGCACTTCCTTCGCGACGGCGAAGCTGCGCTGGAACAGCTGGTGCAGGTAGGTGCCGAGGCCGCCCGCCTCGTCGGCGACGCGCACGGCATCCTTCATCTGGCCGAGGATCTGGGCTTCGCCCAGCACCATCGAATCGAGGCCGGAAGCGACGCGGAACGCGTGGCGCACGGCGTCGTGCTGCGGCAGCATGTACAAATGCGGGCGCAGGTCGGCGAAATTCAGGTTGTGGTAATCCGCGAGAAAGCGCGCGGACGCGTCGAGCGGATCGGGCGCGCAGCTGGCGGCGTACATCTCGGTGCGGTTGCACGTGGAGAGCAGCGCCGCTTCGTCTTCGCCGTGGGTATTGAATTTTGAAAACCACCCGCGCGCCGCCTGCACCGCATCGCCGAGCTGCTCAGGCGCCAGCGCCAGTTGCTCGCGCAGCGAGACCGGTGCTGTGGTGTGATTCAGGCCGACGGCAAGGAGTTGCATGGGTGATCAAAAATTGGGCAGCGCGCCCATTATACCCCTACCGCGGCAGGGTTTCACGCGCCCAGCTTTTCCAGCCTATAGCCGTAGCTATATACCGGTACGAGGCGGAAGCCGTTCTCCGGGCGCAGGCGCAGCTTGTTGCGCACGCGCGAGACGTGGGTATCCATCGTACGCGACGGGACGGCCGTTTCGCGCACCCAGATCGATTCATGAATATACGCGCGCGACAGCGGACGCCCCAGGTTGCGGAAAAACAGCAGCGCCAGGTTGAATTCCTTGTGCGTGACGTCGATCTGCTCGCCGTCCATCATCAGGCGGCCCGGGCGGGTTTCGAAAATATACGGGCCGAATTGCAGCTGTTCCGCACCGTTCTGCGACGGGTACGCCCGGCGCAGCAGGGCCTGCGTGCGGGCGACCAGTTCGCCGCGGCGCAGCGGCTTGACGAGGTAGTCGTCGGCGCCGGCCGTGACGCCGGCCACGATGTCGTCCTCGGCCGAGCTGCCGGCGAGGAACATCGTCGGCGTGTTCGGCGCCAGCTTTTCCTTGGCGCGGCGCAGGAGCTCCGCCGCCGGGACGTCGCTCACTTGCCAGTCGACGATCAGCAGGTCGGTGCTGTCCTTGCGGAGTTGCCCCAGCAAGTCTTTGCCGCTATCAAACGCTTGGCAGCTGTGCCCGGCTCCGTTCAGAACCTGGCAGATGAGTTCTGCCTGCGTCGTGTCGTTGTCCAGTACGGATATTCTCATGATTTTCAGGCTGTCTCGGCTTGTGGGACTGTAGGACATCACTGTAGGAACATTCCTACAACGTCACTAAATATATCAGACTTTTAAAACGCAACGCTACCGATGCCTCAGATAAATTCACATTTTCGTTGGGAAATTGCGTCATAGTTGTGTCAGACCGTAGACAAACTCCCGGTTACACTATCTTTAACACTGTGGTTGAGGAGCTAACATGTTCAAGAGGAAGAACAAGGATGTCGAGCTGGCCCTGCTGCCGGTTTCCAGCGAGGACATCGAGCGTGTGCGCGAACGCTGCCGCGGCCTCGTGCGCAAGCGCGCGGCCATTTCCGCCGGCGTGTCCGTGATCCCGGTGCCGGGCGTGGACATCGTGGCGGATCTCTCCAGCTTTGCCGTGATGGTGGAAGAGATCAACCGGGCGTTCGGCCTGTCGCCCGACCAGATCGACCGGCTGCAGCCGCGCATGCGCATCGCGGCCTACCAGGCGGTGGCGGCGATCGGCAGTACGCTCGTGGGCAAGATCGTGACGAAGGAACTCGTGCTGAAACTATTGCAGAAGTCGGGCGCCAAGCTGGCCGCCAAGTCGGCAATGAAGATCGTGCCGCTGGCGGGGCAGGTCGCGTCGGCCGCGATCGGTTTTGCCCTGTTCAGGCAGATGGGATACCAGCATATCGACGCCTGCACGCGCGTCGCGCGCGAAGTAGGGGACGTGGCCTAGTCGGTAGGTGGGCTCCCCCGAGCCCACGCGTAACGTATGTGGTTCGCTGACGTCCTACGCGTCCGGCAGGACGACGTTGACGTCGAGCACTTCCAGGTTGCCCTGGCGGTCGAGGGAGATCTTGATGTCCTCGGCGTTGACCTTGGTGTACTTGGAGATCACCTCGATCAGCTCGCGGTGCAGCGCGGGCAGGAAGTCCGGTCCGCCGCGGCCGCTGCGTTCGCGCGCGATGATGATCTGCAGCCGTTCCTTGGCCGCAGTGGCGCTTTTCTGATTCTTGGGGAACAGGAATGAGAGCAGAGGCATGTTACTTTGCTCCGAACAAACGCTGCAGGAAACCCGGCTTTTCGTAATTGGTGAAACGCAGCGGGATTTCTTCGCCGAGGAAACGCGACACGACGTCCTGGTAGGCCTGGGCCACGTCGGTATCCTTGAAGTGGATGGCCGGATTGCCCTGGTTCGATGCGTGCAGCACCGCTTCCGATTCCGGAATGATGCCGAGCAGCGGGATGCGCAGGATTTCCTGCACGTCCTCGTACGACAGCATTTCGTCGCTTTCCACGCGGCGCGGCGAGTAGCGGGTGATCAGGAGGTGTTCCCTGACCGGTTCACCGCCGCTCTGGGCGCGGCGCGACTTCGCCTGCAGGATACCGAGGATGCGGTCGGAGTCGCGCACGGATGACACTTCCGGGTTCGTGACGATCAGTGCTTCGTCGGCGAACGTCAGCGCCATCAGGGCGCCGTGCTCGATGCCGGCCGGCGAGTCGCAGATGATGAACTCGAAACCCATCTTGACCAGCTCGTTCAAGACGTTTTCCACGCCTTCTTCCTGCAGCGCGTCCTTGTCCCGGGTCTGCGACGCCGGCAGGATGAACAGGTTGTCGCAGTGCTTGTCCTTGATCAGGGCCTGGGTCAGGCTCGCTTCGCCGTTGATGACGTTGATCAGGTCGTACACGACGCGGCGTTCGCAACCCATGATCAGGTCGAGGTTACGCAGGCCGACGTCGAAGTCGATGACAGCAGTCTTGTGGCCGCGCAGCGCCAGGCCGCTCGCAAAACTTGCGCTCGAAGTGGTCTTGCCCACACCGCCCTTA
>JBJMVU010000459.1:0-5750 GCA_045810485.1 Massilia sp.
CACAGCCGCTTCAAAAGCTGGCTGGTACGGTTCCGCGGGGTCGCCAGCCGCTACCTGATCAATTACTCGGGATGGCAGCGCGTGCTGAGCGCTCACCGCTTGACGACACCCGCGCACCTGCTGTGCACTGCGGTTCAGCTCGGTTAAGCGGCCACGTTACCGAACTAACGCGCACACAGCCTTTTTTTATCGCTGTCCCGCGACGTGACCAATCCCCTCCGAAAACGTTCCGACGCAAAACAGCACACTCTTGAGATGTGTCATGGTCGTTTAACATTCTCTCCTTATACTGGGTTCATCTGGATACACGCAACCGATATGCGTGATCGCAGAAGGTGTGTCGCTCGCGGCACACCGCACCGGATTCTGCGTCTCTTGGCCCGATCTTGGGTTGTGCCCGTCCTCCGTTGGCGGGCATTTTTTTTGTTCCGTATTCTTGTTGTTGTGTCTGTCACGCACCGCACAATTCTTTGTTGTCGTGCTTGAAACATCTCAGGATTCCGCTATGATGAATTTCACGCCTCGCGAATTTGCCAGTCGCGTGGGGACAAGACACCCTATAAGGAGCCGGTCCAATGACTTTACCCGTACCTGAAACGATGTCGCCATCCCAGCAACACCCCGAACCATCGCGCCGCCGCCACGCGGAACCGGAAGACTGTCTGGTTCTCAGCGAGCTCAATCCGCGCATGGTCATCGACCATATCGACGATGAAGGGCAACCTCTTCACGTACAGACTTTCGGCACTGTCCGAGAGATTTGTCCCAAGTGCCAGAGCGGCCACCTGAAACTGGTCCTGCGCCAGTCCGCTGTGCGGATGGCCCACCTGTTCTGCGCCGACTGCGCCAGCTGTTTCGATGCCCACTACCCGAACGGCACGCCAGCCCTGACGATTTGAGGCCGGACGGCGCGCCTGCGGGCGCCGTTTTTGCCGCCCCGCACGCGTCATGTGCAACCGCACAACGAGCATGGTAAGGTGAGCGTTTGCCAAGCTGCCTTGCCATGATGACCTATTTGTCCACGCTCCTGCAGAATCCGCGCGCACGCCTGCTGTGCCTGGCAGGGGCCGCCCTGATGTACCTGACCATCATTACGGTCGGCAATATTCCAGGCGCACGCGCAGACATCGGCGCCTTCGCACCGGGGCCGGTCCTCCACGCGCTCGCCTATGCGATCCTGGCCGCGCTGTGGTTCGTCGGCAGCCGCGGTACACCGCTGACACGCGCCTGCAAGGCCGTGATGGCCGTCGCCGCGATGGGCGCGGGCGACGAGTTCGTGCAGAGTTTCTTCCCCTACCGTGGCGCCGACGTGCGCGACTGGGCCGTCGACGTCAGCGCCGCCATCGTCGCGGGCAGCATCATGGCCGTGCTGACATCGCGCGCCACCGTCGACGCCGCACGCTGATCTGCTCGAGACTGCTTTATTCGCCACGCTCTTGATGTGGCTCATGATCAACGACAGGCAGTCGGAACGTCGATGCCCAACCCGCCTCTTACCAGAGTGGCAGGCGGCATCGTCACGCACCTACTTTCCCATCAGAAGGAGTTGATCATGAAGCAAAAACACCAGAGCGTCTTCCTGGCGGGCTTGCTGGCGCTGGCCGTCGGGCTGTCCGCGTGCAGTTCCATGCGGGGCGGCGGTACGGGCAGTAGCGGCAGCAGCGGCACCGGCGGCGAGACCGGCAGCAGCGGAACGGCCATGGGCACGTCGGACAGCAGCGGCATGTCGGGCACCGGCAGCGGCACCGGATCGCACGGGTCGGGCAGTTGGGGAGGCGGAACCGGCAGTTCAGGCTCGTCCGGCGCAGCCGGCACGTCGGGCAGCTCGAGCGGCTACGACAATTCCGGATCCTCGGGCATGTCCGGCATGATGCATGACCGCGGCGCCAGCGCGGCCAGCACGAGCCCGAACGCCACCGTCGCCGCCATCGAAGTCATGCCCCGTTCCAGCAGCGCTGCCACCGAAGGCGAAAGCAGCGCCAGCGCCGCCATGGGCAGCAGCTCGGGCGGCAGCACGGGCAGTTCCTCCGACCGCGTCTATCGCGTCACCCTGCGCATGGACGACGGCAGCACCCAGGTCGTCACGCAGCAGGCGACGCCGGATTTCCGCACCGGCGACCGGGTCAGCCTGGCCGGCGGCGCCATACGGCACTGAACAACGCCAGGCGCGCGGCGCGCCCGGGTGCGCGTCTATTCCGAACTGACCTTCTGCGCCCGCGCGCGCTTGGCATGCACGATGTCGGCGCCGCGCTTGCCGGCCAGCAGGGCGTGGTCGGAGTTGTAGTATTCCCACTCGCTGTAGCGGCCGACGAGGGTGATGTCGAACTGTTTCAGCCACGCCTTGCACGTCTCGACGTTGCGCGCGCGCGCATGGTCGTACAGCACGTAGGCGTACGGCATGTCGACCTGGTTCGCGGCCAGGATCGTGTCGCCGTCCCGGATCATCCCGACCTTGCGGCAATCCTCGATGGCGCGTGCGACCAGCGCCTCGCCGTCGACGGGCAGCGGTTTATACGGCGAGTATGAAATCTCGCACGTGAAGCCGAAGCCGCCCGGCGGATTGCAGCCCGGGCTCGCATTGCCCTGCACGAAGATGCGATGGAAGATCGTGTCTTCGGGATAGTAGATCCAGTGCTTGTCGGTGGCGACGCGGTCGATGCCGATATTCACGCAGCGGATCGACACGTGGCGCAGGCCCTTCGCCGCCGCCCTCACCTCCGCCGGCGCCTCGTCGCCGATCGCCTTGACCAGTTCCGGCAGCGGCATCGTGGAAATCAGGTCGTCGTAGCGGAAGCGGCGCCCGTCGCGCAGGGCGACGATATGCTCGCGCGGCAGCACCTGCACGACGTCGGCATTCAGCTCGATCTTGCCCTTGATGTGCGGCAGGAAGCCGTTCATTAACGCCTGGAAGCCGCCCGTCAACGGGTAGCCGAAGCGGGCGTTCGGCCCCAGCGGCTTCGGCGACGGTTCCAGCGCACCCTGGACGATCTCTTCCAGGTTCGGCAGCGGCACGCGGCCGCCCAGCCACGACGTTTCCATCTCGGACAGCGGCACCGTCCAGATCTTGCGGTTGTACGGAATCGCGAAGTGTTTCGCGATGCCCTTGCCCCACACCTTGTAGATGAACTGTTCGAAGTTCTTGACTTCGCCTTTCACGGAACGGTCCGTGTTGCACACGTCCGTCGTGCCGTCGGCGCAGCAGTCGTCGACGGCCTGCGCGGCCGCCGTCCTGCCCTCGGCGCTTTCGTAGCGGGCTTCGATGGCCCCCATGATGCACTCGGTGACGACCTTCGGCGGCAGCCCGTACAGCGCGCCCTGGAACGGATAGCGGGTGTAGACGCCCTTGCTGTAGACCCAGGCTTCCCGGTTCTGCCAGTGCACGTTATCGCCCAGCAGCACCTCGTACATCTTGAGCACGTACGGGTCGTTCGAGAACATGATGTGGCCCGCGTGATCGAACGTGAAGCCATTGTCCTCGATGGAGCGGCACCAGCCGCCGACGCTCTCGTTGCGGTCAAGCAGCAGCGTGTCGGCGCCAAGGTGATACGCGGCCGACAGGCCCGTCGGCCCGCCGCCGATGACGATCGTCCCCACATGCGGCGCGTGCGCGCGCAGCGGGTTGACCTTGGAACCGCTGTCGTCCGCGGCATCCAGGCCGCGCGGCGTGGCGCGCCGGTCCATGTGCGGCGGCGCCGTGTCGATCAGTTCGCGCATGCGCGCGGCCGTGTTGTCCCACGACGTGGCGGCGACGACGGCCTGCATCGCGGCGACCATGTGGCGGCGCTGTTCCGGCATCTGTGCCAGCGCCGCTTCGCAGGCGGCGACGAATTCGTCGGCGGACGCCGCGATGGCGACCACGTGGCCGTAGGGATTGGCGACGTCGGCGATCGGCGTGCTGACGATCGGCAGTTGCGCCGCCATGTATTCGAGCACCTTGGTCGGGCTGATGAATTTCGTCGCCTCGTTGATGGCGAACGGCATCAGGCACACGTCCCAGCCGGCCAGCAGGTCGGGCAAGGCCGAGTACGGCTGCTGCCCCAGATAGTGGATGTTGGGGCGGCGTGGAAGACGCGCCGGATCGATCTTGACGACCGGTCCGGCCAGCACGATCTGCCACTCGGGGTGCGCGTCGGCGACCACGCCGACGAGGTCCGGGTCGAAACGCTCGTCCAGCACGCCGTAGAAGCCCAGGCGCGGATGCGGGATGGCGTCCTGCTGCGGATGCGTGCGCGTGCGGTCCAGCGCCTGCTGGAAGTGGACGACGTCCACGCTGCTGGAAAAGCAGTGCACGTTCGGGTGGCGGTGGCGCTTGGCCTCGTACAGGCTGGGACCGCCGGCAAACACGAGGTCGGCGATGGACAGCAGCGCGCTTTCACGCTGCAGCAATTGTTTGGGGGGATTCCTGAACGACGCCAGTTCATCCATGCAGTCGTAGACGACGAGCGCGTGCCGCAGCGATTGCAGGAGCGGCAGCGCCATCGGCGTGTAGAACCATGCGACGACCTCCTCCCCTGGTGGTGCCAGCTGCGCCACCATGGGCTGGAGCAGCCGCAGCTGCTCGTCGTGGAAGCCGGTCGCCTGGATGGGCGAGTGCGCGCGGCACACGGTCACGTTCGGCGCGGGACTGGATCGTTCCATGAACGGGGCGCCGTCATCGTGGACCGGTTCCTCGACGAACAGGACCGGATAATGCTGCGCCAGGCGCGACAGCAGGTGCTGCGGCCGCTGGAACACGAAATCCCAACGCAGGTGACTGAAAACGACGATCGTCGGCATGATGGCTCCTTGTCGCCCCGCGGGGCGGTCGGTTGATCGGTGGCGTGGACCAGGCCGACCGCCCGCGCCGCGGCGGCGAACGCTCTGCGCGCGGTACGGACGAGCGAACCCGTCCACAGCGCGGCCAAGGGTGGCCAGGCCAAGCGTGGCCGCGCTGCGATGGGGCGGGCGCCCTGAGGGTGCCGTGCTCGCGTCGGGGTTCGGAGCGCGCCGGTCAGGCGTTGCCTGGCGCGTCTCCCTCCTCTTCCACGTCCTTGGGTTCGAGGGCGACGTTGCGCGTCGCCGCGCTGATCAACTCGAACGGCAGCTTGGGTGTACGGTCCGCATTGAGCAGGCCGTTCGCTTCCTGGAACGTGTCGGCGAACTGGGTATAGCAGAAGCCGCTGAACATGAAGGTCTCGTTGACCACCTTCAGCAGATCTCGGTACAGCGTGTGATAACTCTCGGCCGTATGGGCACGGGTATAGCCCCATGTGCCGTCCTCGGGCGTCGCGTTCGGATCGAATGCGATGCCGCCGAATTCGGTAAGCACGATGGGCTGGCCGCGGTGCGGGAAGCCGTCCAAGGTGAGGATGCGTCCGCCAGGGCGGCGCTGGTCGAACAGTGTGCGCACGGGGACGGAGACCTCGTAGCGCGCCTTCAGCTTGTCCGGGTTGCAGTCGTAGTCATGGATGCCCAGGATGTCGGTGGCCGACGCTTCCCAGCCGTCGTTGCCGATCACCGGGCGGGTCGAATCGAGGGTGCGCGTCAGGTGGTACAGCGCCTCGACCGCGTTGCGATGCGCCTGGGTCAATGTCAGGTTCGGCACGCCCCAGGATTCGTTGAATGGCACCCACACGATGATGCATGGATGGCTGTAGTCGCGGTCGATGGCCTCGGTCCATTCGCGCACGGTGCGCTTGATCGCGCTGCGCGTGAAGCGGTAGGCGGAAGGCATCTCTTCCCACACCAGCAGGCCCAGCCTGTCGGCCCAG
>JBJMVU010000460.1:0-22225 GCA_045810485.1 Massilia sp.
CTTTGCGGCATCGGGCGGGCATAGCCGCCGACACCTTCGGCAGCTTCCTTTTCTTGCGCGGTTTCGTAGGGAACGTCGATGAACTTCGCCCCCAGCGACTCCACCTGTTCCTTCACGGGCGGACGCACGTCCGACGCTTCGATGACGGCGCCGAGCCGCTTGGCGGTCGCGATGGCCTGCAGGCCCGCGACGCCGACGCCCATGATCAGCACGCGCGCGGCCTTCACGGTGCCGGCCGCCGTCATCAGCATGGGCATGAACCGCCCATAGGTATTGGCGGCCATGAGCACGGCCTTGTAGCCAGCGATGTTCGCCTGCGACGACAGCACGTCCATCGACTGCGCCCGCGTGATCCGGGGCGCGGCTTCCAGCGCGAATGCCCACAGTCCCGCTTCGGTCATGGCGGTCACGTTCGCGGTATCGAATGGATCGAGCATGCCGACGAGCACCGCGTCGCGCTTCATCCGTGCGCGCTCGGCGCCGTCGGGTGCGCGCACCTTGAGGACGATGTCGGCGGCGAAGGCATCGGCGGCCGTGCCGATGACGGCGCCCGCGGCGGTGAACGCCGCGTCGTCGATCGACGCCTGCAGGCCGGCGCCCGCCTGCACGATGACCTGGTGCCGTGCCGCCAGCTTCTTGACGGTTTCGGGTGTGGCGGCGACCCGTGTCTCGCCCGGACGTGTCTCGGCCGGTATCCCTATTTTCATGTCGACTCCAATGACGTTGCTATGAATTGGTGTGGCAGTGCCTGTGCGACGATGATAAGGGAGCGGGACGCGTTGATTTATGTCTTATATAAGACATAAAACATAAAATTTATGACGAGCAATCAGAGGCTTATCGCGCTGATTTCAGGATATGGGATGGTGTTTTGCGAAACGGGATCGGGCGCATGTGCGCCGCGCGCGTCAAATTTCGCGATGTGAGATGCGGTTCGGCGCTGTGAAATGAGAGCGCGCCAGGGTATGCGGACCGGAAGTGCCATTGTCGGGACGGCCGGGCGTCGCCGCGTTCCTGGCGTCGGATGCGGCGGAACACGTGACCGGGCAGGTCATCGCGGTCGATGGGGCAACTCGGCGGGGCGTTGAAGCCGAGTCGCGCCGGTCACTGCTCCAGGCTTGCCACCGCCCAGCACTGCGTCCACGAAAAGATGGCGTGGCGCTGCTCGTCGCTGAAGGCGCCCGTGAGGATCTCGCCCAGGAAGCGGGCGACGTTCATGCGCACGCCGGACGGCAGCAGCGCCGCCGTGGCGATGGACGATTCGACATCCGGATGGACGCTCGACATGATGATCTGCACGACGAGTTCGGCGTGCTCGGTCCAGCCGGCATTGTCGACGTAGTTCATGAGCGTGATAACGCTGTCTGGCAGGTTCATTTGGTCTCGCATGGTCAGCGTATCCGTCAGCAATGTCGAAGTCACTGAGAGTACAACAGTCACGTAACGACAGGATGAAATTCGGAGTCGGGCAGGCTCATCTGTGGTCGGCCTTGCAACGATATCGTGGCGCGGGCGGTACACAGATGCCTGTCAGCTACGGAAAACGCGATGTCTGCTCGTCTGTATCGATCAGGCTCTCGACCGGCGCAGCCGCAGCATCTGGTAGCCGGTGCCGAGCAGGAACAACGCAAACACGCAGGCCAGCGCCAGCTTGACGGGCGGCGAGTCCGGACCGTGTCCAATCGGATGGCCGACAGGGAGACGGCTCAGCGTCTCGTTCGTCCCCGGCACCAGCAGCAGCATGAAGCTGAACGACATCAGGCCGGCCTGCAGATACCCGGCCGCACGGCCGAGGAAGGCGATGCGGGGCGCGGCCGTGGCGCAAGCCATCGCCAGCAACGTCAGCAGGCCGAGCGCATGCCCCGGATTGAATCCGCCCGTGCTCGACAATCCAAAGGCGGTGACGACGGATGCGATCATGCCGGCCCAATAGGCCTTGCCCAGGCCGCTGGCCGGATCGATGCGGCCGTGGCGGACGAAGGCCAGCAGGCCCGCAACGATGGGGATCAGGCTCAGCACCGTGTGGATTGCGCCGAGACTCGAGAGGGGATGACGCATGGTAAAACTCCTTGCGTGGATTTCAACCTACTAGTTGGTAGGTAGATGTGCCAAAAAAAGGCCCGGCGAACCGGACCCGGACATGTGGCGCGATCAGTTCCCGGCCGACAGGCGCGCCAGCTGCGGGTCCATGATCGTTCCGAAGATGGCGGTATCGCCGTAGGCCCGGGCCGACAGCATGGCGCCGTGCACGGTCGCCATGAAGGCTTCCGCTTCGACGCGCGGCGTATCGGTCAGCGCCACGACGCCGAGCGCCGCGCCGCGCTCGAGGACCGTCGTGAGCCAGGCCGACAGGAAGCGGAAATACGCGCGGATTTCGAGCGCGATCTCTTCCGGCAGCACGGGCAATTCATTGGCCAGCAAGGCGCATACGCAAAAGGGTGCGCTCGCGTCGCCGATGCAGGTTTTCCAGTATCCGATATAGGCCCGGAGCTGATCGAGCGGCCCGGGCACGGCGCGCTCGAGATTGGCGATGCCTTCCTCGGCGGCTTCCCGATACCGGATGACGAGGGTTTTCACCAGGTCGGCCTTGCTCGGGAAGTGATGGTGGATGCTCGGCTTGCGGATGCCCACCACCTGGGCAATGTCCGCATAGCTGAAACCGTTGTAGCCGCCGGCAACGATCAGGGAACGTGCGCAGGCCAGGATATCGTCGGCGGTAGAGTGCGATGTGTTCATGCGACGATGTTACCTACTAGTTGGTAGGGAGTCAAGCGCCGCGTCCCGTTTTCGCCGGGCAATGAAAAACAACGTACGCCAGCGCACCGAGCGCCGCGTCGGGCAGCGGTATATTGCAGTGCAACATAATATGCCGAGGCACCATGGCCAAACCCGTCCGAAGAACGCGGCTGTTGCGCACCCTGACCCGCGCCGCGAAGTCGCAACAATCGATGCTGACCAGGCTGCTGGACGTCTATGCGCCAGCGCCGCAAAAGCCCTCGCCGCAAAAGCCTGCACCGCAAAAGCCTGCGCCGCAAAAGCCTGCGCCGCGCAAGCCGGCGGCGCGGCGCCAGGCCCGTACCGGCCTGGCGCCCGCGACCGGCAGGTGGCTGGCGGGGCGGTTCCCATTGCCCGCGGCGTTCGGCCAGGCTGGCGCGCAGGGCATGCAGTACTGGCTGTACGTGCCCGAGCGTGCGTCGGAGGACCCGGCGCGCGACGGCTGGCCGCTCGTCGTCATGCTGCACGGCTGTCACCAGACCGCCACGCAGTTCGCCCAGGGCACGCGCATGAACCACCTGGCGGAAGCCAAGGGCTATGCCGTGCTGTACCCGCAGCAGCTGGTGAGCGCGCAGGCGCAGCGGTGCTGGCGCTGGTACGACCGGGCCACGCAGGAAGGCGGCGGCGAAACCGCCGTGCTGGCCGCCCTGATCGGGAGCGTGTGCGAACAGCATCCGATCGACCGGCGCCGGATCTATGCATGCGGTCTCTCCGCCGGCGCGGGCATGGCGGCCATCCTGGCGCTGAACCATCCGGAACTGGTCGCCGCGGTCGCCATGCATTCCGGGCCGGTGTTCGGCGTCGGACACAGCCCGATGAGCGCGCTGCACGTGATGCGCCACGGCGCCGCGGCGCATGCCGACGCGGCAATCCTCGGCCTGCTGCAACGCCGCGCGGCCGCACCGATGCCGCCGCTGCCCGCGTTGCTGGTCCAGGGCGAGGACGACCAGGTGGTGCACCCGGTGAACCAGCAGCAGCTGGCGCGCCAGTGGCTGCGCCTGAACGGATTGCCCGCGGGTCCGGCGACGCGGGTCGCGCTGAAGCCCGCGGGCCGGGGCGGCAGCCGCAATGCGCATGCCATCCACGATTACCTGGTGGGGCGCAAGGTCGTGCTGCGCGTGGCGCGCATCGCGGGCCTGGGCCATGCCTGGAGCGGCGGCGACCCGGCGCTGGCCTTCAACGCGAAGGCGGGGCCGGACGCGAGCCGGATGGCGCTCGACTTCTTCAGCCGGCATCGGCGTTGACGGCGCCGGCGGCGATGGACGCGCACACGGTGCGTGCGCCGCCGCCAGCCAGTTGTGCGACGATGCGCGGCCAGTCCGGCATGACGTTCCTCGGCCTCGGCGCCGCACCGCATCCCGCACCATCCCACGCCAACACATCAATAAGGAAACATCCGCATGCGGCGCATCCCTGCCACAATGGTGACCTTGATGTTCAGCGGCTATGCGCCATCCCGCACGTCAACGAAGCGTTGTAGGCACGCCTGGCCAGGAGCGCAATGAAAGACGAGAACAAGGCTACCCTGATCGGCTTGACGGCCGTCGTGCTGTGGAGCGCCATCGTGGGCCTGATCCGCAAGGTCAGCGTCCACCTGGGTCCCACGGGCGGGGCCGCGCTGATGTACAGCGTCGCCTCCGTGTTCCTGCTGCTGACGGTGGGACATGTGAAGTTGCGCGAATTCCCGCGCCGCTACCTGGCCTGGGGCAGCGTGCTGTTCGTGACCTATGAGCTGTGCCTGTCGCTGTCGATCGGCTATGCGGACACGGCGCGCCAGGCCATCGAGGTCGGGATGGTCAACTATCTGTGGCCGACGTTCACGATCGTCGCCGCCATCCTGTTCAACCGGCAGAAGGCCACTATCCTGATCGTGCCGGGGTTCGCGCTGTCCATCGTGGGCATCTGCCGGGTGCTGGGCGGCGCGCAGGGCCTCGACCTTGCCGGCATGCTGCGCAACGTGCTTGCCAACCCGCTCAGCTACGGGCTGGCCGTTGCCGGCGCCGTGATCTGGGCCGCGTACTGCACCGTGACGGCGCGCATCGCGGACGGGAAGAACGGCGTCACGCTGTTCTTCATCCTCGTGTCCATCACGCTGTGGGCCAAGTACCTGCTGGAGGGCGGCGGCCACATGGACTTCAGCGTCGAGGCCATCGTCTACCTGCTGCTGGCGGCGGGCGCCATGGGCTTCGGCTACGGCGCGTGGAACGTCGGCATCCTGCACGGGAACGTGACGATCCTGGCCGGCGCGTCGTACTTCATCCCGGTGCTGTCCGCGGCGCTATCGACCCTGCTGCTGCACGCGCCGCTGGCGCTGGCGTTCTGGCAGGGCGCGGCGATGGTGTGCGGCGGGGCCATCCTGTGCTGGCTGGCGACGCGCGCCAATCGTACACGCTGAACTTACGTGTTACGGGTATGATGCTCATCGGTAATGTATCGTTGCCGAAGTCCGAAAGCATCCATGAAGTCCAGCCAGAAAATCGCCGCCGCGCTCGTGCTGTGCGCGGCCCTCGTGCCCCGTTTATCCCTCGCCCAGTCCATCCCCGCGGCCATCCATGCGCAGGCCGCGCCGCCGGCCGGTCCCTACGACGAACGCGGTTGGCTCGACCGGTTCTACGCGCCGCGCAAGTATGCGCCCGCGTGGAACCCGTCGACCGCCGCCGCCGCGCTGTGGGTGCTGCGCCAGGCCCCGGCACAAGGCCTCGACCCGCGGGACTACGGCGCCGACGCCCTGCAGCAGCAACTGCGATCCGGTCACGCCGATCCGTCCCGGTTCGACGTCGCCGGGTTCGATGTCGCCGGGTTCGATGTCGCGTTAACGGCGGCGATGCTGCACTACCTGGCCGACCTGCGCGTGGGCCGCGTGCGCTCCGAATACCACACCGGCAAGTCCGACGCGCGCCTGAAGCGCTACGATCCGGTCGAGCGCCTGCGCGCGGGTCTCGCGGCCGGCAAGCTGCGCGACGCGGTGCAGGCGGCCGAGCCGCAACTGCCGCTGTACGCGCAGGCGAAGGCGGCGCTGGCCCATTACCGCGAGCTGGCGCAGCAGCCGTATCCGGCGCTGCCCGCGCCGCAGGCGAAGGTCGTGCCGGGCGGCGCGTACGCGGACGCGCAGGCGCTGTTCGAGCGCCTCGTGCTGCTGGGCGATTTGCCGGCCGATGCGCAGGCGCCAGGCGAGGGCCTCTACGGCGACAAGCTGGAAGAGGGCGTGCGCCACTTCCAGGCCCGCCACGGGCTGGAAGCAGACGGTGTGCTGGGCCGCGGCACGATCAACGCGCTCAACGTCCCGCCCGCGCAGCGCGTGCGCCAGCTCGAGCTGACGCTGGAGCGGTTGCGCTGGCTGCCCGATTTCGGTCCCGGCCCGCTGATCGTCGTCGACCTTCCGGCCTACCGCCTGTGGGCGCTGCAGAACGGCGGCGCGGAGGCGCCGCTCGAGATGCGGGTCGTCGTCGGCTCCGCCGTCAAGACGGAGACGCCGCTGTTCGTCGGGCAGATGCGCTACCTCGAATTCAACCCGTACTGGAACGTCCCGCGCAGCATCCTGGAAAAAGAGATCCTGCCGAAGCTCGCGCGCAATCCGGCGTACCTGAAGCAGCACGACATGGAGACGGTGCCGCCGGATGCGGGCGTGGCCGATCTGAAGGCCGGACGGGCGCGCGTGCGCCAGCGCCCGGGCGCGAAGAATTCGCTGGGACCGATCAAGTTCGCGATGCCGAACCCGATGGACATCTACCTGCACTCGACGTCGGCGCGCGAGCTGTTCGAGCGCAGCCGGCGCGATCTGTCGCACGGGTGCATCCGCGTCGAGCACCCGGCCGCGCTGGCGCAGTACGTGCTCGGCGGGCAGCGCCAGTGGACCGCGGATGCGATCCAGGAGGCGCTGCAGCCGGGGCCGACCAAGCACGTCGACCTGCCCCGGTCGATCCCCGTCGTGCTGTTCTACGCGACCGCCATCGTCGACAGCGAGGGCGGCGCCCGCTTCGCCGCGGACATCTACGGCCGCGACGCCAGGCTGGAACAGGAGCTGGCGGCGCGCCGCAGCAGCCCCGCGCCGGTCAGCGCGCCTGCGCCGACGTCAGCGCCGCGTCGCCCCAGGTGACCGGCAGCTGCTCGTTGGCGCCGCCCGTGCTCCTGGCCACCAGCTCGACCAGCTTGACGCCGCCGACGTCCACGCTCAACGCCTGGGCCGGCTGGCCCCAGCGCAGCGCACGGCTCTTCGCGAGCAGCTTGCCGTCGCCGTAGACGAGGAACGTGACGCCGTGCGTGCGGTCCTGCGCGGAATCGTCGACGCCGACCTTCGTCTCCAGGCGGCGGTAGTCGTGGTTGCGCACTTCCAGGCGCGAGTTGGCCAGGATGCCGATGCCCGCGTCGTAGCGCTTGCCCGCGACCTGCAGCAGCTGGCCGAACGGCGTGCTGTCCGCACGCGCGCCGCCGAAGCCGGCGTACATCGGGCGCTCGCCGCCGCCTTTCGTGCCGCTCCAGCCGAACGACGAGCGGAACACGGTCGGATCGGCCGCCGGCTTCGTCACGCCGTCGACGGCCGGGTTCACGCTGCCCGGCTGCTCCGACAGGTACAGGCCGTCGGCCAGCGCGCGCGTTCCCTGGACGCGGAAGATGCGCGTTTCGCGCGGCGCCACCTTCACCTTCGTCTCGTTCGTGAACGACGAGGCTTCCTTCGACCAGAGATCGGTCAGCGTAATCTTGCCGTCCTTGCGGAACTTGAGCTGGTCGGCCGTCAGGTCGGCGTCGACCGGTGCGATGCCGCGGTTGAAGATGGCGACGGCCTTCTCGCCCGACGCCAGCGTCTTGACGAGGATCTGCACGTCGTCGGCGTCGTACGCGAGCACCGCCTGGTTGCCGGCCGCATCCTGGTTCAGCGCGATGATGTCGGCATTGCCGAAGATGTCCATCAGCGCCTGCGGCGTCGTGCGCAGGTCCGCGCCCGTCATCAGCGGCGAATTCAGCATGGCCCACAGCGCGAAGTGCGACTTCGCTTCGGTCAGGTGGTTGGCGTCGAAATCGCCGGCGCCGATGTACAGCATGTCGGGGTCGTTCCAGCTGCCCGGGTGGGCGTACAGCTCGCGGCGCGCGGCGCTGTCGTAATTGCTCAGCAGGCGCGGCCAGTTCGGGCGGATGTCGTCGCTCGTGCGCGAGATGTTGCCGAAGTTTTTACCCCACGCGCGCACGTCGGCGGAGCCCCACACGCACAGCGACAGCAGGAAGTCGCCGTCCGGATTGCTGCGCTTCAGCGCCTCGTTAATCTGCGTGAATTCCGCCTGCACGGCCGGGATGTCGGAGCGGGCGACGGATTCCAGGTCCAGCACCGGCTTCAGCGCGCGGTAGTCGCCCGATTTGACTTTCGGGCTGTCCGCGCCGTACGCACGCAGGCCGCAGCCGTCGACCTTGATGAAGTCGAAGCCCCAGTCGCGGAAGAACAGGCCGATGTCCTGGTCGATGTGGCCGTACAGGCCCACTTCGCGTTCCAGCACACCGCCTTTCGGCAGGTTGGGATCGTCGCCGCCGTACGCCTGGGAGCAGGTGTTGCGGCCCAGGTCCGAGTAAATACCGGCCTTCAGGCCCATCGCGTGCAGCTTGTCCGTGAAGGGCCGGAATCCGCCCGCCGCTGTGGAGGGGAACCGGTCCGGTCGTGGGACCAGGCGGTTGTCGGGCTGGTTACGGCGCAGCGCCCAGCCGTCGTCGATGTTCACGTAGCGGTACCCCTTGGCGGCCAGGCCGCTGTCGACGAGGCGCTGGGCCGCGCCGAGGACCTTCGCTTCGTCGATGTCGGTTCCGAACGCGTTCCAGCTGCTCCAGCCCATCGGCGGCGTGGACGCGTGGCCGGCGGTGTAGGCGCTCCAGCGCGCCGTCGGGGCGAGCGGGTCGGTGGCAGCGTGCAGGAGGGCGGCATGAGACATGGCCGCCGCGAACAACAGGGGAATCAGGGCGAGGCGAGGCTTTTGCATCGGCATTTCCAGTATGAGGTGTGGACGTAATGGCAGATTATCCAAAGAGCCGGGGCTTTCGACAATTATTAAATGTGCCATCCGCTATACAAAATTGAGCTGGCAGGCGCCTATGTTAAAGTGACATCATTATTCCGGGTGCTCCATGAATCTGTTCGAACATCTGGCCTTGCTGGCCGTCCTCGTGCTGGCCGCCGGCTTCCTGTCCCTGAGCGAAATCGCGCTGGCGGGCGCACGCAAGATCAAGCTGAAACTGCTGGCCCAGGCGGGCGACGAGCGCGCCCACAAGGTGATCGCGCTGCAGGCGCAGTCGGCCGACTTCTTCGCGGCGTCGCAGATCGGCCTGAACGCGATCGCCATCCTGGGCGGTATCCTGGGCGAGGGCGCGCTGCGGCCGTTTTTCCTGGGGTGGCTGACGATCGTCTACGACGGGCCGGGCCGCGACAATATCGCGTTCGCGCTGTCGTTCGTGTTCGTCACGACCCTGTTCGTGCTGTTCGCCGACCTGATGCCCAAGCGCCTCGCGATGATCGCGCCCGAGAGCACGGCGATGGCCGTCGTGCGGCCGGTGCTGGTCGTCATCCGCGTGTTCAAGCCGCTGTCCTGGGCGCTGAACAGGGTGGCGAACATGCTGTTCCGCGTGTTCGGCGTCGACACGACGCGCGAGGACCGCATCACCTTCGACGAGATCTCGGCCGTCGTGGAAGCCGGCGCGCAGGCCGGCGTGCTGCAGAAGCAGGAGCAGCACTTCATCGAGAACGTGTTCGAGCTGGAATCGCGCGCGGTGACGTCGACGATGACGACGCGGGAAAACGTCGTGTTCTTCACCTTGAACGAAGCCGAGGACAGCATCCGCCAGAAGATCGCCACGCACGCGCTGTCGAAATTCCCGGTGTGCGACGGCGTGATCGACCGCGTGATCGGCTACGTGGACACGCGCGACATCCTGGTCCAACTGTTCAACCGGCAGTCGCGCTTCCAGCTGAACGAATCGAGCATCCGCAAGGTCCTGATCATTCCCGACGCGCTGACCCTGTCCGAGCTGCTCGACCGCTTCCGCGCCACCAAGGAAACGTTCGCCGTCGTGATCAACGAGTACGCGTTCGTCGTCGGCGTCGTCACGCTGAGCGACATCATGGTCACGGTGATGGGCAAATGGGGCGCGCCCATGGAAGAGGACCAGCAGGCGTTGCAGCGCGAGGACGGCTCATGGCTGATCGACGGCAGCACGCCGGTCGCGGACATGAAGCGCGTGCTCGAACTGGACGCCCTGCCCGAGGAAGAGCACTACGAAACGGCGGCGGGCTTCATGATGTACATGCTGCGCAAGGTGCCCAAGCCGACCGACAGCGTCGAATACGAGGGCATGCGGTTCGAGGTGCTCGACGTGGATCACTACCGCATCGACCAGCTGCTCGTGAAGCGCATCGGCGCGCGCGGCACGCAGCCCGCCGCGCCGGCCGATTCGCTGGAAGGCTAGGCCAAGGTTAGGCTAACACGAGGATGCCCTGCAGCGACGAGATCCGCCCGGGGGCCGACCAGGTCCCGACCAGGCGGCGCGCCGCGTCGAATTCGAGCAGCTGCCGTCCCTTGTGCCCGTTGTCCGGGCCATGCCCCTGCCAGTTCGCGACGAGCAGGTGGCCGTTGTCGAGCTGCTGGAAGCTCGCGTAGAAGAACGGTGCGACGTCGGCCGGCAGCTCGGCCGCGGCGCCGAAGCGCCGACTCACCTTGCCTTCCGCGTCGAACAACACCATCACGGCGCCATAGCCGGCGGAGACGAGGGTCGTGCCGTCTTCACACCGTTCGGCCTTCCACGCGTGCTCGAACTCGGGCACGGCGAAGCGGCGGCGCTCCGTCAGGTCCGGCGCCGTTTCGAGGATGTGGTCATTGGTGCACAGCAGGTACGTGCCGTCTTGTGTCGTGCGCATCAGGCGGACGTAGTCGCCGTCGCGGCGCGCGGTGGCGACGAGGTGCCAGCCGCGGTCCAGGGTCAGCACGTTGACGCCGCCCGTGCCGTCCAGGTTCCAGCCCGTCACGAGCGTGCAGCCGTCGGGGCGGCGCTGCACAGCCGTCACGTCGGTCCAGCGCGCGCAGGCCGTCAGCACCTTGCCCGATTCGATGTCGAGCTCGAAGAAGCCGCGGTCGTAGCCGACCAGCGCGCGGCGGGCGTCGAGCCGCTGCAGGTCGCGCGCGAGCGGGTACGGGGACAGGTCCAGCGTCCAGTGGAAGGTGTCGGTGGCCGTGTCGACGAGGGACAGTCGTTGGCGTCCTTCGTCGATGGCGAGCAGGCGGCAGGAGATTTTCCGGGTCATGTCAATCACGTAGTTATCGATAACTTCTCGAGTGTATGTGATTTTCTTCTTGCGGACAACAAGGTTGGATCGTCAGGCCTCCGACGCAGCCAGGCCGGCCCGGCACACGACCGGGTTGTCCGCATCGCGGCTCCATTCGCACCAGCCGCCGTCGTACACGCCGATGCGCTCCCAGCCCATCAGCCACGCGTAGAAAAACGCCAGCGACGCGCGCCAGCCGGTGCCGCAATAAAACACCGTCTGCCGCCCCGCGTGGATGCCGCTCGACCCCCACATGCGAAGAATGTCCGCCGCGGGCTTCATGCGCCCGTCGGCATGGTGGAACGCGGCCATGCTGTTCACGTCGCCGTCCTCGCCGGCGCGCCCCCATACGGCGCCGGGAATGTCGCCCCGTGCCTCGATATAGCTGTAGCCGGACGTCTGGCCGATGTATTCGTTCCACGTGCGGATGCTGGCCAGCGTGCCCTGACCGTGCCGCAGCAGGGTGCGCACCTGGGCCATGTCGGCCAGGTAGTCGGGCCGTGCCGGGAGCGCCGCGCCGAAATCGCCGGCCGCCGGGCAGGGGCGCGTCAATCCCTGTTCGAGGGGAAGGCCGGCGCGCTGCCAGGCCGCGAAACCGCCGTCGAGCAGGCGAACGTCGGCGACGCCCGCATACAGCAGCAGGTGCGCGACGCGCGCGGCCGCGAGGACGTTGCGTCCGTACAGGACGACGGTGACGTCGTGGCGGATGCCGTGGGCGAGCAGCACCCGTTCCAGTTCCATGTCGGGGACCTTGTTCCACAGCGGGCCGTGCTCGAACCACGTCGTGTCGAGGTAGCCCGCGCCCGGGATGTGGCCGGCGGCGTATGCGTCTGCCGCGCCGCATCCCACTTCGAACACGCGCGAGCCACTGCCTGCGAGCGTCATCACCCACGCGGACGTGACGAGCTGGCGCCGGCGGGGCAGGTCGCGGCGCAAGCCGAAGGGAAGTGTGCTGTTCAAGACGGAAGACAAATAAAGGGCCGGGGCCCATATGGTACAGGACCGGCCCGCGCTACGGGACGGGCGCGGCGGCCAGGGCGCGGAACCGCTCGGCGAAGCTGGTCGCGCTGACCGGCGGCGACAGGACGAATCCCTGGATCTCGTGGCAGCCTTCGGCGCGCAGGAAGTCGAGTTGCTCTTCCGTCTCGACGCCTTCGGCGATGACCTGCAGGTTCAGGTTCGCGGCCATCGCCAGGATCGCGCGCACGATCGCGCGGTCGCCGTCGTTGCGCGGGAGGTCGCGCACGAAGCTCTGGTCGATCTTGAGGCGGTCGACGGGCAGCTGCTTCAGGTAGGACAGCGACGAGTAGCCCGTGCCGAAGTCGTCGACGGCCAGTTCCACGCCCATCGTCTTGATGAGGTGCAGCTTGCCGATCGCGTCGACGGCGTCGGCGACGAATGCCCCTTCCGTGATCTCCAGTTCGAGATGGTGCGGGGGGAGGCCGGACAGGACGAGCGCATGCCGCACCTGGTCGACGAAATCCGCCTGGCGCAGCTGGACGACGGACACGTTCACGGCGATGCGCAGCGGCAGGCCGGTCCGGCCCCAGTCGGCGGCCTGGCAGCACGCGGCGCGCAGCACCCAGTTGCCGAGTGCGACGATGAAGCCGCTTTCCTCGGCCACGTTGATGAATTCCTGCGTGGGCACCATGCCCCGGCCGGGCCGGTCCCAGCGCACGAGGGCTTCGGCGCCGACGACGCGGTCGTCCAGCAGCGAGCGCTGCGGCTGGTAGAACAACTGGAATTCGCCGCCGTCGATCGCATGGCGCAAGCCCGTCTCCAGGTCGAGCCGGTGCTCGACCTGGCGCGCCATGGAGCTGTCGAAGAATTGCCAGCCGTTGCGACCGGCGGCCTTGGCGCGGTACAGCGCGGTGTCGGCGCTGCGCAGGACGGACTGGGAATCCGCGCCGTCCTGCGGGTACAGCGCGATGCCCATGCTGAGGGTCAGGTACAGCTCACGGTCGTCGAACGCAAGCTTGCCGGCGCAGGACGCGTGGATGCGTTCGGCCAGATGCTCGGCCTTGAGGGCCAGCCGGTGGCCGCCCTCGACGGCGATGGCGAATTCGTCGCCGCCCATCCGCGCCAGCATGTCGGTCGGACCGATGCAGTCGCGCAGCCGCTCGCCGATCCGCACGAGCACCCGGTCGCCGTGCTCATGGCCGAGCGTGTCGTTGAGCGTGCTGAACTTGTCGAGGTCGATCAGGATGAGGGCGACCATCGTCCCGTTGCGCTCCGCCAGCGCCAGCGCGTGGTTGACGTGGTCGACGAAAGCGCGCCGGTTCGGCAACAGGGTCAGCGGGTCGACGTGGACGGCCTGGAACAGTTGCAGCTCCGACTGTTTCTGTTGCGTGACGTCGACCGTGACGCCGCGCACCTGCAGGTCGCCGGCCCGCGTCCCGGCCAGCATCACATTGCTGCGCAGCCAGACCTCCCTGCCATCCGGCGTCATCAGGTGGTGTTCGACGGGTTTCAGCAGGCCCGGGCCGTCCAGGTTCAGCACCGGCTCGACCGTCTTGCCGTCGGGTGTCGTGCAAAGCCGGTCGCGCCAGAACGCCGGGTCGCGGATCCATTCGCTGGCCTTGTAGCCCGAGATGGCCTCGGCGTTGCCGCTCACGTAGGTGAAGTGGAACTCGGGCAGCGTCGCTTCCCACACGACGCCGTCGATGCCGTCGACCAGTTCCTGGAAGCGGCGGTGCGCGGCGTCCAGCTGGGTGTTGCGGCGCGTGAGCCTCTGCTGCGTTTCCTCGAGGTCGGCCAGGCGCAGCCACAGGAAGCGCAGCAGTCCCAGCAGCAGCAGGGTGGACACGGCGCCGATGGCGGCGACTTCCCAGCTGCGCACGACCCAGGGGTGCAGGACCTCGGCACGGGCGACGCTCGCCACGGCGACGATATCCGATTCGGGCAGGCTCGCATAGCCGATCAGGCGCGGCTGGCCGTCGACCATGCTGCGCTCCGTTTCGTAGACGCCAGCCGGCGCCACGGCCAGGTTGCGGAACAGGGCGGTCGACGCCACGTTGCGGTCCATGACGTCGGCCCCCAGCGGCGTTTCCATGACCACCCAGCCGTCGCGCCGCAGCAGCATGAGTCGGCTGCTGTCGCCCAGCCGCAGGGTCCGGTAGAAGCGGTCGAAATAGGCCATGTCGACGCCGAAGCCGCCGATCATCTTCAGCGCACCGTCCGGCTGGTCGACGCGCCGCGTGACCGGGATCGTCCATTTGCCGCTGGTGCGGGAGCGGATCGAGCGGGCGATATGCATGCCCTGGCGGGGATGGGCCGACAGCCAGGTGTAGTATTCGCGGTCCCGGCTGTCGATCGGCTGCAGCGGATACGTGCTGCTGCTGGCGCGCAGCCAGCCGTCCGGACCGATCAGGTTGAGGCTCGCGGCCTGGGGGGCGCCGTCCATCGCGGCGTCCAGGATGTCGTGGAGGTCGCGCTCGTCGGCAGGGGAGAGCCCAAGGCCGCGCCGTTCGACCTCGTCCAGAGCCCAGCGCAGTCGGGTGTCGGCCTCGCCGAAGGTGCGCAGCGCGTGTTCGTTGAGCGTGGCGGCGATGTTGCGCATGTCCGATCCGGCCTGCGCGAGCGTGGACCGGCGGTCCATGACGATCGCCGTGCCGGCCGACAGGATGTAGAGCAATGGCAGGATCAGCGCGAACAGCACCAGGCCGCGCCGCAGCTTGCGGATGGAATTCAAGGCCATTCGTGTCCCTCCCCGTGGGATTGCACAGCCTGTAAATATCATACACGGCAAGCCATGAAAAAAGGCTCCCGAGGGAGCCTTTCTTTTGTGTCAACGATCCGGTCAGACAGCCACGGTATCGGCCACGTCGCGGAACTCGCTGATCTGGTCGAAGTTCATGTAGCGGTAGATCTGGTCGGCGTTTTCGTTGATCACGCCGATGTGCGCCATGTACTCTTCGCGCGTCGGGATCTTGCCCAGGGTCGAGCAGACCGCGGCCAGCTCGGCCGAACCCAGGTACACGCGGGTGTCGATGCCGAGGCGGTTCGGGAAGTTGCGCGTCGACGTCGACATCACGGTCGCACCCTTGCGGATCTGCGCCTGGTTACCCATGCACAGCGAGCAGCCCGGCATTTCCATGCGCGCACCGGTGCGGCCCAGCGTGCCGTAGTGGCCTTCGGCCGTCAGCACCTGCTGGTCCATCTTGGTCGGCGGCGCGATCCACAGGCGGACCGGGATGTCGGTCTTGCCTTCCAAGAGTTTCGAGGCGGCGCGGAAGTGGCCGATGTTGGTCATGCACGAGCCGACGAACACGTCGTCGATCTTGTCGCCGGCGACGTCGGACAGCGTCTTGACGTCGTCCGGATCGTTCGGGCAGGCGACGATCGGTTCATGGATGTCGGCCAGGTCGATCTCGATGACGGCGGCGTACTCGGCGTCCGCGTCCGGCGCCAGCAGGTCCGGCTTGGCCAGCCAGGCTTCCATGGCCTTGATGCGGCGCTCCAGCGTGCGGCGGTCCAAGTAGCCGTTCGCGATCATCCACTTCATCAGCGTGATGTTCGAGGTCATGTACTCGATGATCGGCGCCTTGTCCAGGTGGACCGTGCAACCGGCGGCGGAGCGCTCGGCCGACGCGTCGGACAGTTCGAACGCCTGTTCGACCTTCAGGTTCGGCAGGCCTTCGATTTCCAGGATGCGGCCGGAGAAGATGTTCTTCTTGCCCTTCTTGTCGACGGTCAGCAGGCCTTGCTGGATCGCGTACAGCGGGATCGCATTGACCAGGTCGCGCAGCGTGACGCCAGGCTTCATCTCGCCCTTGAAGCGGACCAGCACCGATTCCGGCATGTCCAGCGGCATCACGCCGGTGGCGGCCGCGAAGGCGACGAGGCCCGAGCCGGCCGGGAACGAGATGCCGATCGGGAAGCGGGTGTGCGAGTCGCCGCCGGTGCCGACGGTGTCCGGCAGCAGCAGGCGGTTCAGCCACGAGTGGATCACGCCGTCGCCCGGACGCAGCGCGACGCCGCCGCGGTTCTCGATGAAGGTCGGCAGTTCCTTGTGCATCTTGACGTCCACCAGCTTCGGATACGCCGCGGTGTGGCAGAACGACTGCATCACCAGGTCGGCCGAGAAGCCCAGGCAGGCCAGGTCCTTCAGCTCGTCGCGGGTCATCGGACCGGTGGTGTCCTGGGAGCCGACGGTGGTCATCTTCGGTTCGCAGTACGTGCCCGGGCGGATGCCGTGGCCTTCCGGCAGGCCGCACGCGCGGCCGACCATCTTCTGGGCCAGCGAGAAGCCGCGGCCGGAATCGACCGGGTTCTGCGGCAGGCGGAACAGGGTCGACGGCGCGAGGCCCAGCGCTTCACGCGCCTTGGACGTGAGGCCGCGGCCGATGATCAGCGGAATACGGCCGCCGGCGCGCACTTCGTCGAACAGCACGTCCGACTTGACCTTGAATTCGGCGATCACTTCGCCGTTTTTCAGTGCCTTGCCGTCGTACGGACGCAGTTCGATGACGTCGCCCATTTCCATGTTCGTCACGTCCAGCTCGATCGGCAGGGCGCCGGCGTCTTCCATCGTGTTGTAGAAGATCGGGGCGATCTTGGTGCCGAGGCACACGCCGCCGAAGCGCTTGTTCGGGATGAAGGGGATGTCTTCGCCCGTGAACCACAGCACGGAGTTGGTGGCCGATTTACGCGAGGAGCCCGTGCCGACCACGTCGCCCACGTAGGCGACCAGGTGACCCTTGGCCTTCAGCGCTTCGATCTGTGCGATCGGGCCGACCTTGCCGGGTTCCTGCGGTTCGATGCCCGGACGCGGGTTCTTCAGCATGGCCAGCGCGTGCAGCGGGATGTCGGGGCGGGTGGTGGCGTCCGGGGCGGGCGACAGGTCGTCGGTGTTCGTCTCGCCGGAGACCTTGAACACGGTCAGGGTCATGCGTTCCGGGACGGCCGGACGCGACGTGAACCATTCGGCGTCGGCCCACGACTGGATCACTTCCTTGGCGTTGGCGCTGCCCTTGTCGGCCAGTTCCTTCACGTCGTGGAAGTAGTCGAACATCAGCAGGGTCTTTTTCAGGCCTTCGGCCGCGACCTTGCCGACGACGGCGTCGTCCAGCAGGTCGATCATCGGCTTGATGTTGAAGCCGCCGAGCATCGTGCCCAGCAGGCGCGTCGCCAGCTCGCGCGAGATCAGCGGGCTGGAGTCTTCGCCGCGGGCGACCTTGTTCAGGAACGCGGCCTTGACCTTGGCCGCATCGTCCACGCCCGCGGGAACGCGGTTGGTGACCAGGTCGACCAGGAAGTCTTCTTCGCCCGCCGGCGGGTTTTTCAGGAGTTCGACCAGGTCCGTGGTCTGTGCTGCGGACAGGGGCAGCGGGGGCACGCCGAGGGCGGCGCGTTCGGCGACATGGGTGCGGTATGCGGCTAACATGGGAAGCTCTTTCAGTCGTTTTGAAAAGCAGGACAGCGGTTGCTGGCCCTGTACTGCCGCTATTGTATCTCAAGTCTTCTATAAGACATAAGACGAGAAATACACATTTGTCCCATCCGCGCATCAACCCGCTGCCTGGCCGCTGCGCACGATGTCGCGCGGCGTCATGCCGAACTCGCGCTTCATCCATGCCGCCATGTGGCTTTGATGGGCAAAGCCCACTTCCAGCGCCACCTGTCCGGCGCTCAGCCGTCCTTGTAACGACATCGACCTGGCCCGCTCCAGACGGCGCTGCACGACGTACCGGTGCACGGGCACGCCCATCGTCTGGCGAAACAGGACGTTGAAATGCGGTACGCTCAATTCGACAAGGGCGGCCAGCCGGTCCAGGGACAGGCGTTCGTCGAGGTGAGCCTCGATGTAGTCGATCACCCGCGCCGCCGCGCGCGCCGACAGGGCGCGCCGCTTGCGGCCGACCGTCACCGCGGCGCCGGCAAGGCGTACGGCCATCGCGGTGCCCAGGCTCTCGGCGTAGAGCGGGTCGGATGCATCTTCGGCCTCGAGTTCGGCCCGCAGCGCCCACGTCAGGTGCTCGAAGCGCGGGTCGCGCCACTGGGACGACGGACGGATCTGTGCGTCCGCCGAGGACGGCACGCCGACCTCGATCGGACTGACGTCGGCCGCCGCCGCCGACAAGGCGGGCGCGACCCTCGCGGCCATCGGCGACCTGGCCGCCACCGCGCACAAGTCGCGCGCCGAGCAAGCGTTGAACGACCTGAAGGCGCGGACCGAACTGCTCAAGGCGCGGAAGGACCTGGCGGACGCCACGGCCGCGTTGCAGCCGCCGCCCGACCAGGCGAAGACAGCTGCGACCAGCGCGTTCAACGTGGACGCCGGCCTCGCCAACGCCAACCTGGCCTACCTGAAGGCGGCGCAGGCACCGGACGAGGCCCGGCGCACCATGGCTGCGGGCGGGCCCGGGCAGGCCTTACAACGGCCGCAGCCGCATCGCCTGGCCACCCGAGGCGGACAGGTCGAGCTGCAGCACGGTGGACGCGTCGACCGTGCGCGTGCGGATGCCGACGCGCGTGGCCGTCGCTGCGGCCGGGTCGTCCGCGTAGATCGTCGCTTCGTAGCGCTTGCCCTTCGGCAGGAAGTCGAAGCGCAGCGGGATGCGGCGCGCGTCGTTGTTGGTGATGCTGCCCACGAACCACTCGTCGCCCTTGCGCCGGGCGACCGTCACGTCGCGGCCCGGCGCGCCGTCCAGCACGCGCGTCTCGTCCCAGGTGGTCGGGATGCGGTCCCAGAAGGCCAGCTCCGGTTCGTCGTGCGAGCGGTCCGGCGTGTCGTACCAGTACAGCGTCTGCAGCGGGCTGTAATACACGACGGCCAGCGCCAGCTGGTGCGCGTGCGTGGTCCGGATGCGCGGGTCGTAGTAGCAGATCGTGTAGTCCGCCGCGCCGGCCAGGTAGCGCACGAACGGCAGCACCGTGTTGTGCGTCGCGTCCGGCATTTCCTCGTTGCCGCGGATGCCTTCCGCCGTCATCAGGTTGGGCCACGTGCGCTGTTCGCCGGTGGGGCGCCAGTCGTCGTGGACGTTGACCATGATGTGGGCGGCGGCCGCCTGCTGGATCGTCTTCTCGAGCCACGTCGTCCAGCGGTGCGAGCCCACCTGCACGAAGCCGAACTTGACGCCCGCCACGCCCCAGTCGCGGTAGGTCTGGAACAGCGTGTCCGACTGCGCCATCAGGCCCTGCTGGTTCACGTACAGCCACACGCCGATGCCCTTGGCTTTGGCGTAGGCGATGATGCCCGGGAGGTCGAAGTCGGGGATCGCCACCTTGGTCGCGTCGGCGTCGAACGAGAACGCGTTGCCGTACCACTTGAAGTCGAACAGCAGGTATTGCAGCTTGTGGCGGGCGGCGAAGTCGATGTTGGCCTTCGCGTCCTTCGTCGTCAGCGACATCACGCGCATGATCTTGCCCGGCTTGATCCACGACGTGTCGGCGATGCGCGCCGGCGCGTTCAGGTTCTGGATGAAGTCGTTGTTTTCGATCAGCTGGCCGGGACGGCGCGCGATCATGATGCCGCGCCAGGGCGTGGCGAACGGGGAGACCAGGTCGGCCGGGTCGTGCATGGCCGTCACCAGCGTGTCGGGCTTGTCGGCGCTGAGCTTGAACTTGGTGCGCGCGTAATCGACCATCTGGCCTTCGAGCAGGGCGACGGACAGGCCGTTCGGCAGCTGCAGGGTCAGCGGGCGCTCGGCCTGGTCCGGCCAGTCGCGCAGCGGCAGCAACTGGTACGGGCCCTGGGCCCAGCCGTGGAACCATGCGCGGGTGCCGGCCGGCAGGGCGAATTCGGTGTCTTCGCCGATGATGCGGTAATACGTGCCTTTCTCGTTCTCGGGGAACGCGAAGCGCAGCGCCACGCCGGCGTCGTAGGCGCGCACTTCGACGGCGAGTTTATAGGTCGGGTTGTCGTCCTTGACCAGGTCGAAGGTGAGGGCTTCGTAGTGGTCGCGGACGTGCGTGCGCTCGCCCGTGACGGGCGTCCACGTGCTGTCGTGGCGTGCGCGGTGCACGCCGGTCACGCGCAGGTTCTCGAACCAGCGCGCGTGGTGGTCGACGGGGAGGGCCATCGCGTTCTCGGACAGGTGGTTGTCGAGCCGCAGTTCCAGCAGCGAGTCGCGGATGACGGTCTCGCCGTCGTAGCGCACGTTGTAGGTCAGCGCGCGCTTGCCGGCGGCGTCCAACTTCTGCGCCAGTTCGAGTACGATGTGGCCGTCGGGCGATGCGACGCGCTCGATCATGTCCGCGGCGGCGGCGTGCACGGTGGCGCACAGGCACAGGATGAGGCTGAGAGGTCGCAAAAGCGCACGCATGTGGTCTCCTTATTTTGTTATCGATCACATGTTAGCAGATATCGGTTGCCGGGTGCAATCATCCGTTGCGGGCGGCGAGGAGCGCTTCAAAACGCAGCCAGCAGGATTGTGCCGCGGGCGTCGATCCGGCTTGCTGGCGTATCTCCGTGTCGTAGAGTTCGCGTACGGTCTTGTTGGCGTAAGCGCGCGAGACCGCGTAATGCTCGGGATGCCGGAGCCGTTCGCGCGGGTCGGCGCCTGCGCGCAGGAGCATGATCGCGGCTTCGCAGTTCCCGATGAACACGGCGGTGACGAGCGGCGTCTCCTTGTCGCCATGCCGGGCGTCGACGTCGGCGCCGGCGTCGATCAGCATCTTCAATGCGGCGGTATCATCGCTGAGCACCGCCGCGGAGAGCAACGAGCCGAGTCCGTCGGAGAACAAATTCGGACTGACGCCGGCGTCCAGTGTCAGGCGCAGGGCGGGTGCATCGTTGCGACGCACCGCCGCATAGGCGTTTTTCTCTTCTTCCGACATGACGCCCAGGTCGAGCCAGGACAGCACTGTCCAGATCGACACCAGAAGACCGAGGCCGAGCGCGCCGAGCCAGGGCCGCCGGCGGTTGACGAGGCCGGCGACGGACAACCCCGCGAGCAGCAGCAGGCCGATCTCCCGCGCCGCAGCGTCCGCCAGCGTGATCGGGTCGAGAAACTGGACCATGCCGAGCACGGCCAGCGGGATGCCAAACAGCGTGCCCAGCAGGCTCACGGCCAGGAAGACCGTTTTCAATCGTCGTCCTTGAGGCTTGGGAACGACGTGGTCAGATCGCCGCGCGCCCGCGCGGGCCGTTCGTCGGCCAGGTCGCGCTCGAGCGCGGCAATGCACGATGTCACCTGCTGTTCCGTGCCGCCGATGGCGACAGGCCGCGCGGCCGCGCCGTCGATACGCAGCCACAGCCCGGTCCGGTGCAAGAGCGACCCCATCAAGTCTCTCGCCGGCCCGGCGGGCATCGTGGCCCTGACCGTGTGCGCACCGGTCGGGTTGAGCGGGACGTTGAGTAATGTCTCCGCGCCGGCACCGAGCTCGAGCAGGCGGGGCCCGGGCGCCGCGCCGTCGTGGCGCAGTTTCACGATCCCGACCAGCTCCAGCGTCGCCGTATCGGCCGCCAGGCCGACGAGCAACCGCCCGGACCCTGCGGGATCCTCGGGAGAGGGCATGGTCGTGAACACGCACGCGTCGATGCCGTGGTCGCCGCCGGACGGCCAGAAAGCCAGCCGCTCCGCCGCGCAGGCGGCCCCACCAATGCAGCACGCCGCGCCGAACGCGAACAACCGGGGCATCATCCTCGACATGTTTGTCCTTACGTTAACAATGTGTCGTAGAGTACCGAAAAAAGGCGCGACAAACTGTCTAGATATCGATAACATTAACATTCGAACTTTTTCCCTGGAAGAGCCCATGCAAAACAAGACGAAGACTTTCCTTGCGGCCGCGCTGCTGGCCGCCGTGGCGCACGTCCACGCGGACGGCGTGTTCCGCCCCGGCGCGCTGTGGCCCGATGACAAGGGCGTCCACATCAATGCGCACGGCGGCGGCATCCTGGAGCACGATGGCGTGTATTACTGGTTCGGCGAGCACAAGGTCGCCGGCACGGCGGGCAACGTGGCGCAGGTTGGCGTGCACGTGTACAGCTCGCGCAACCTGACCGACTGGAAGGACGAAGGCATCGCGCTGGCGGTCAGCAACGACCCGGCCAGCGACATCGTCAAGGGCGCGATCATCGAGCGCCCGAAGGTCATCCGCAATCCGAAGACAAACAAGTTCGTGATGTGGTTCCATCTGGAGCTCAAGGGCAAGCGCTACGACGCGGCGCGCGCCGGTGTCGCTGTGGCCGACAAGGTGACGGGGCCGTAC
>JBJMVU010000461.1:0-9329 GCA_045810485.1 Massilia sp.
AAGCGGCCGCCCTATCCGACCGACCCGAAACCCTGATTCCTGTTTCATGGCAGAATCGTTCCCTGTCATGAACACATCCACCTCCCCCGAAGAAGTCGTCCAGCGCCAGCTCGACGCCTACAATGCCCGCGACCTCGACGCCCTGCTGGCCACTTATGCGCCGGACGCCCGCCAGTACGCGCTGCCGGCAACCCTGCTGGCGACGGGCCACGCGGAGATGCGCCCGCGCTTCGCCGTGCGCTTCGACGAGCCCAACCTGCACGCGCGCCTGCTGCAGCGCGCCGTGATGGGCAATATCGTCATCGACCACGAAGTCGTCAGCCGCACCTTCCCGGAAGGCCCGGGCAAGGTGGACCTCGTGGCGATCTACGAAGTGGTCGACGGCCTGATCCGCTCGCAGTCGGTGCAGGTCAGCAACCAGCGCCTGGACGCGCAAGCGGGCTGAATCGGTGTACAGTTGAGCATCATTGTTTTGAGAAAGATAACGATGCGCAGGATGACCGGGGCGCTGCTGGCGCTGACAGCACTGGTATGCAACCAGACGGCGCGGGCCGACGGGCTCGATCCGACCGAGCAAAGAATCGTCGCGGAAGTGAAGGCGCATGCGCCGCAAGCCCTCGCCCTGCTCGAGCAGAGCGTCCTCATCAACAGCGGCACGATGAATACGCGCGGCGTGCGCGACGTCGGCGCATTGTTCCGCAAGCAGTTCGACGAACTCGGCTTCACCACCCGCTGGATCGACCTGCCGCCCGAGATGCGCCGCGCCGGCCACCTCGTCGCGACGCGCGACGGCAACCGCGGCAAGCGCCTGCTGCTGCTCGGCCACCTCGACACCGTGTTCGAGCCGGGCTCCGACGTCCCCATGTGGCAGCGCGACGGCGACAAGGTGCGCGGCCAGGGCGTGTCCGACATGAAGGGCGGCGACGTGATCGTCATCGAAGCCTTGCGGGCGCTGCACCGCGCGGGCGCCCTCGACGGCACGCGCATCGCCGTCATGTTCACGGGTGACGAGGAAGAAGCGGGGAATCCGAAGAGCGTGTCGCGCGGCGACATGGTGGCGCTGGCGAAACGGAGCGACGTCGCGCTCAGCTTCGAGGGCAGCATCCTCGACAAGAATGGCCAGGCGACCGCCACCGTGGGCCGGCGCGCGACCGCGACGTGGGAACTGGACGTCAAGGCGCGCCAGGGCCATTCGATGGCCGTGTTCGGCGCGAACGGCTACGGCGCCGTGTACGAGACGGCGCGCATCCTGGACGCCTTCCGCCAGCAGGTGGTCGAGCCGGGCCTCACGTTCAATCCCGGCGTGATCCTGGGCGGCACCGAGGTCGCGTTCGACGACGCCACCTCGCGCGGCAGCGCGTTCGGCAAGACGAACGTGATCGCCAACACGGCCACCGTGAAGGCCGACCTGCGCTACCTCGACTACCCGCAGCGCGACCGCGCCCAGGCGCGCATGCGCGACATCGTCGCGCACAACCTGCCCGGCGCCAGCGCCACCATCACGTTCCACGATTCGTATCCTCCGATGGCCGTCACACCCGGCAACCTGAAACTGCTCGACATGTATTCGCGCGCCAGCCAGGATGCCGGCCTCGGCACGATCGGCGCCGTGCCAGCGGAAGCGCGCGGCGCGGGCGACATCCAGTTCATCGCACCGATGATCGACAGCCTCGACGGCCTCGGCGCGAGCGGCAACGGCGCCCACTCGCCGAACGAAGACCTGGACGTGGGCTCGATCGAACGGGGCGCCGTGCGCGCGGCATTGCTGATCTACCGTCTCACACGCTGACTTGACGCGCGTCGAATCCCCTCAACCGAACCCGCTACCCGCACCGGATAGAATGCACTCATGGCACGACTGATACTCTCCTTCCCCGAAGACCAGTACTACTACACGACCTTGCTGACGGTGCGCGTCACCGACATCAACGCCGCCAACCACCTCGGCAACGATTCGATGATCTCGATGATTTCCGAGGCGCGGGCCCGCTTCCTGTTCGAATACGGCGTCCCCGAGACGGAGCGCGACGGCACGGGCATCATCGTGACGGATCTCGCGACGACGTACCGCGCCGAGGCGCATGCGCGCGACCAGCTGCTGTTCGAGGTCGGCGTCATGGACTTCAACAAATATGGCGGCGACATCATCTTCCGGGTCACCCGTCCCAAAGATAAAACGCTCGTCGCGATGGCCAAGCAGGGCTTCGTCTTCTTCAACTACAAGACAAGCCAGGTCGTCGCCATGCCGGAAGAATTCCGCGGCAAGTTCGACCGGGTGAACTGGATCGACTGAACGCGCGCGAAAAAACCTGGAACTTTCTCCCCCTCCTGCTGGAATATGGGTAAACACACCTACCCATGACCACGACCACTAACGACACCGACCTGCTGCGCCAGACGCGCGGCGGCGCCGCCGACGCCTTCGCGGCCTTGTACCGGCGCCACCAGGGTCCGCTGTACCGCTTCGCGCTGCTGCGCTGCGGCTCGGCGGACACGGCCGCCGACGTCGTCCAGGAAACGTTCATGGGCCTGCTGACGGATCGGTTCCGCTTCGATCCGCTGCGTGGACAGCTGCAGCACTTCCTGTTCGGCGTGGCGCGCAACCTGATCCTCAAAAGCGAGACGGCCCACCAGCGCCACGTGGTCCTGGGCGGCACGGACGACGACGACGGCGAGGACGAGCTGCCCGACGAGGCCGCGTGTCCGCTGGCGCGCCTGCTGGACAACGAAGCCGCCGAGGAAGTGCGGCGCGCGCTGGCGCTGCTGGCGCCGCATTACCGCGACGCCGTCATCCTGTACGAGATGCACGAATTGTCGTACGCCGACATCGCCGACATCTGCCAGGTCGACATCGGCACCGTACGTTCGCGCCTGTCGCGTGGACGGGCGGCGCTCGCGAAGCGCCTGGCCTGCATGAAAGGATAGCCATCATGGACACACGTAAAACGACGGCGACGGACCGCGATCCGCTGTTCGACGCCCTGCGCGCGGAGATCGGACGGCTGGACACCCCGCGCGGCGTCGAGAAGGAATTGCTGCAGGCGTTCGCGAAGCTGCATCCGCCGCGCCGGCGCTGGTATCACGCGCTGGCCGGACGTCCGCTCGCGCTGGCCGGCGGCCTGTCGGGTCTCGCGGCCGGGACGCTCGTGCTGGCGTTCGCGCTGCGGGCCCCGCAACCGATGGAGGATGGCCGCGCCGGCGCGCTCGTCTCGCTCGACGGCAACGGCGTGTTCATCGCACTGGATTCGGCCGAGCGCATCGCCGCGGAACCGGCGCCGCGCATGGTCGCCACCGACGTGCCGCGCACGAGCCTCGCCGCACTGGGCGTGCCGCTGACGCCCGAAAACGCGGGCGATTCCGTCCGTGCCGAAATGCTCGTCGCAGCCGACGGCCAGCCGCTGGCCCTGCGCCTGAGCGCCATTCAATAACGAAAGAGGATGCCATGACTACCAGACATGTTGTGATCGCCGCCCTGCTGGCCGGCCTGTTCGCCCCCGCGCTGGCCGAGGACACCCAGGGCCGCGCGTCCGACGGCGCCATGACGTTCCACTTCGACAGCATGAAATTCGACGCGCGCACCGGCGTCGCCGTGATGCGCTCGAACACCGTCAAAGCCGCGCCCTACAATGCGCAGATGGTCACGGAGCTCACGCAGGCGCTGGCCGACGGCAACCAGATCGCCACGCGCCGCACCAACATGACGTACCGCGACAGCGCCGGCCGCACCCGCCAGGAGATCCGCGACGACAAGGGCGACGTCATCACCGTCACGATCAACGATCCGGTGAACGGCACGAACCTGATCCTGCACCCGCGGGACCGCACGGCCGTCAGGATCAACCCGGCGGCGACGGCGCGCGCGGCGGCGGACGCGGCACGGGAGAAGATCGAGCGGATGCGCAAGGACGGCACGCTGCCGGACGGCAAAGAAGACATCATCGTCAAGCGCGTGCAGGGCATCGACGATGCCGAGCGCCAGCGCATCCAGCGCGACGTGCGCATCCAGGTGTCGAGGGCGCTGGCGGAGAACGGCACGGCGCAGCGCGACATGCAGATGCAGGTGGCGCCGCTGATGCACGGCGCGTTCGCCGACGTCAAATGGTCGACGAAGGCGGCGACGAAGGACCTGGGCACGCGCGATGTCGGCGGCATCAAGGCCGAGGGCAAGCTGCGCAGCTACGAGATCCCGGCCGGCGCGATCGGCAACCGCAATGCGATCGTCGTGTCGGACGAGACGTGGACGGCGCCCGATTTGCAGGTAACGGTCTATACGAAGCACAGCGACCCGCGCAGCGGCGACGTCGTGTTCCGGCTCGAGAACATCAAGCGCGAGGAGCCGGCGCCCGCCCTGTTCACCGTGCCGCCGGACTACACGGTGCGCGAAGCGGGCGGCCGCTGGCGCGACAAGGCCGGCCGCGCGGACAAGTGAATCACCGCCGCTTCTTCTGGATCGGCGCGATGGTCTTGCCGAACCATTCGTCGATCATCTGCTTCTCGTAGCGCAGCGGCTCCGAATCGAAGTAGTGGCTGAACGTCTGCTGGTAATTCATGTCCTGCAGCTGCGACTGGCCGCTCTTGATCACCTGCCCGTCCTGCTCGATCGCATAATTCAACTCCATGCGCGGCCAGTCCGCGCGGCCGGTCATCACGCGCAGGTCGCGGCCCAGCCGGGCGCTCGGGATCAGGCGGCCGGCGGGGTCGAACTCCGTGATCTCGATGCGCAGGTCCTGGCCCTGCGGCAGGTTCTCGCCCAGCTTTTTAAAATGGTCGGTGATCTGGTCCAGCATTTCCTTGCGCTCCCAGCCCGGGAACGGCAGGTCATGGAAATTCTCGGGGTGGACCCACGTGACGTTGACCGCCGCCGACGCGCCGCCCGCGGTCAGCGCCAGCAGGCCCGCCAGGGCCACCGTCTGCATGAACTTTTTCATGACGCATTTCATGATGCTCTTCCTTTCTTCGTCGTCGAAACCAACAACCGTTAATACCTCATTCTTATACGCCGGTTTCCATCCGGGGTCCGTTATGGAATCGTCCAAGTTTGTATCGAAATGTTAGTCCGCGCACAGGTGCCCCGGGCTTTGCAAAGCACAATCCCGAACGGGACATTGCAAGCGAGGATGCATCATGCCGGAAGGCCCGTCGCTGGTCATCTTGAAAGAGCAGACGGCTCCGTTCGTGGGCCAGGAAATCGTGCGCGCCGACGGCAATACCTGGGCCATCGACACCGCGCGCCTCGTCGGCCAGCCCGTCGTCGCGCTGCGCACCTGGGGCAAGCATTTCCTCATCCAGATGCCCACGATGGTCGTGCGCATCCATTTCCTGCTGTTCGGCACCTACCGTGTGAACGAGGGGCGCGACAAGCCGCCGCGCCTGTCCCTCGGCTTCGCGGACGGCGGCGAGCTCAATTTCTATGCCTGCTCCGTGAAGGAAATCGACTGCGACATCGACGCCTATTACGACTGGGCCGCGGACGTCATGTCGGATGCCTGGGATCCCGCCAGGGCGCGCAAGAAGCTGAGAAGCGCGCCTGACACCCTCGCCTGCGACGCACTGCTCGACCAGGACATCTTCGCCGGCGTCGGCAACATCATCAAGAACGAGGTGCTGTTCCGCATCCGGGTGGATCCGCGCTCGACCGTCGGCGCGCTGCCGCCAGCCAAGCTGCGCGCCCTCGTGCAGGAGGCGCGCCAGTACAGCTTCGACTTCCTCGAGTGGAAAAAAGAGTTCACGCTCAAGAAGCACTGGTTGGCGCACAACCAGAAGACCTGTCCCCGCTGTCATATCCCCTTCCACAAAGCAAACCTGGGCAAGACCAACCGGCGCAGCTTCTGGTGCGAGCGCTGCCAGAAATTGTATCAATAAGGCACAAATAACAGGGAAGCAACACGTTGCGACATTGTGACTTATTGCACCGCGTCATTAATATTTCTTGTTGTTAATGGTCACTGCTCATACTACAATCATTTCAGGCCTGTCCTGCATTACTGCAAAACCTCGTTCTTTTTTACCGACACCGCTACGAGAGATCGTCCATGTCCTTCCTGTCCTCAGCCGCGCCGAAGCTTGCACCATGGAAAGTACTGCTCGTCGACGACGAACCGGACATCCATGACATCACCAAGCTGACGCTGTCCCGGTTCCGCCTCGACGGCCGCAGCCTGTCGTTCCTGCACGCCTACACCGGCGCGGAGGCGAAGGAGATCCTGGCGCGCGAGAAGGACATCGCGCTGGTGTTCCTCGACGTGGTCATGGAGCGCGAGGACAGCGGCCTCGAAGTGGCGCGCTGGATGCGCCAGGAGCTGGACAACCAGTTCACCCGCATCGTGCTGCGCACGGGCCAGCCCGGCCAGGCGCCCGAGGAGCGTGTGATCGTCGACTACGACATCAACGACTACAAGGAAAAGACGGAGCTCGACCGCACCAAGCTGTTCACGACCACGTTCGCCGCCCTGCGCGCCTACCGCGACATCATGAAGGTCGAGGACGCCCGTCGCGTCCAGCAGAATTACCGCGAAGGCCTGGAGCGCGTGATCTCCGCGTCCACGCATTTGTTCAGGCAGCGCAATTTGAAGGATTTCGCCAGCGGCCTGCTGCAGCAGGTCGTCGCGCTGCTGCGCCTGGAGCAGAGCATGCTGTTGCGCGTGGCCGGCGCCAGCGTGATCACCGGGGAGAGCCAGTACGAGGTCCTGGCGCGCATCGGCGACGTCGGCGAGCAGGACATCGGCCCGGAACTGATCGCCCTGCTGGACGAGGCGCGCCACAACCGCATCTCCAAGCTGCACGGCGACACCTATGTCGGCTACTTCCCCAACAACAGCGGCAAGGCGTCGCTGCTCGTGCTCAAGGGCGTTGAAGAAATCGACGAGATCGACGTTCAATTGCTCGACGTCTTTTGCTCGGGCGTCGCCATCGCCTTCGACAACATCCTGCTGAACCAGGAAATCACCGACACCCAGGCCGAATTGATCCTGCGCCTGGGCGACGTCGTCGAATCGCGCTCGAACGAGGCCGGCAACCACGTGCGCCGCATGGCCCAGGTGTGCCACCTGCTGGCCCAGGAATCGGGCATGTCCGACGACGAGACGGCCGTGCTGATGCATGCGGCGCCGATGCACGACGTGGGCAAGATCGCCACGCCGGACGCCGTCCTGCTCAAGCCGGGGCGCCTCACGCCCGAGGAATGGGACATCATGAAGCAGCACCCGACCATCGGCCTGCAGATCCTCGACGGCTCGCAGCGCCCGATCCTGAAGGCGGCCGCCGTGATCGCCCACCAGCACCACGAGAAATGGGACGGCAGCGGCTATCCGCAGGGCCTGGTGGGCGAAGACATCCACCCGTACGCCCGCATCGTGGCCGTGGCCGACGTGTTCGACGCCCTCACCCACGAGCGCGTGTACAAGAAGGCGTGGCCGATCGAACAGGTGCGCGACTACCTGCGCGAGGTGGCGGGCCAGCACCTCGATCCGCACTACGTCGATATCCTGATCAGGAACCTCGACAAGGCGGCCGAGATCAACGAGCGCTGGCCGGACTGAGCCTGACCGTTCGCGCCGGGACAAGGCCGGCATAGTCGGGTACTATGCAGAGCTTCGAGGCAACGTTGTCCCGACCGCCATCCGGCCCATGCGTATCCGAACCCGACTGCTGATCCTGATCCTCGCGATCCTGGTGCCCGCCCTCCTCGCGGCGGTGCTGGCCGTCTGGTATGTCTACCAGGAAGAGCGGCGGGCCCAGGAAACGAGCGTCAAGGAAGCCGTGCGCGCCTTTACCCTCCTCGTCGACAACGAACTGGAGATCAGGGAAGGCATCCTGCGCACGCTGGCGAATTCCCCCGCGCTGGCCCGCGGCGATTTCGACACCTTCTATCACCACGCCAACTCGGTGGCGCCGCGCGGCGAAACGGCGATCCTCCTGCTCGACCGGGACGGCCACCAGTTGCTGAATACGCGGGCCGCGCCGGGCGCGCCGCTGCCGCCCAGCCGTGCGTCCAACCTCGACGCGCTGATGAAACGGGACGGCGCCGACCGCACGCTCGTTTCCGACCTGTTCGTCTCCTCGCTCAGCCAGCGCCATGCGGTCGCCATCCAGGTGCCCGTGCACGTGGACGGCGTCCTGCGCTACTTCCTCGCCATGAGCATGAACGCCGCCCAGTTGCAGGCGTTGCTGGGCGAGCAGCGCTTCCCGCCCGAGTGGCAGGCCGCCATCGTCGACCGCAGCGGCCGGGTGATCGCACGCTCGGTCGACCCGGACCAGTACCGCGGACGCTCGGTCAGCAGCGTGGCGCTGGCCCAGTTCGCCGCCCACCGCGAAGGGGTGTTCTCGAACAACAACCTGGCCGGCATTCCCGTGCAGGCCTTCTTCAGCACCGTGCCCTCGTCGAACTGGAAAGTCCTCGTCAGCATCCCCACGGCCGACCTGCGCCGCGTGCCGCTGCATGCGGCCGCGTTCCTGGCCGCCATGATGGCCGTCCTGCTCGTGCTGGCGTCGGTGGCCGCGCGCTGGTTCGCGCGCCGCGCCGCCATCCCGATCGAATACCTGGGCCGCAGCGCCGCGGACCTGGGCGCCGGCCGCGAAGTGCATTACCGGCCGCAGGGCATCGTCGAGATCGACGCGGTGGCGCAGCGCATGGCCGACGCGAGCCGCCAGATCCTGACGGCCCAGGCCGACCTGGAACACCGCGTGGCCGAAGCGGTGGAGGCCAGCGAGCGCGCCCAGAGCGCCCTGATCCGCGGCCAGAAACTGGAAGCCCTCGGCCGCCTCACGGGCGGCATCGCGCACGAATTCAACAACCTGCTGCAGACGCTGACGACCGCGCTGCAGCTCGCGTCCCTGACGGCGAACCAGCCGAAGGTGCTGGGCCTGATCGACACGTGCAAGCGCACCGTCAGCCGCGCCACCGCGCTGACGACGCGCCTGGGGTCGTTCGGTCGCGTGCAGGATGCGCGCCTGCTGACGGTCGACCCGGGCGAGCAGGTGCGCGGCTCCGTGCAACTGCTGCGCGGCGTGCTGCGCCAGGGCACGCGCATGGAGGTGCACTGCGCGGACGACCTGTGGCCCGTCACGCTCGATCCCGTGCAATTCGACCTGGCGCTGCTGAACCTGGCGATCAACGCGCGCGACGCGATGCCGGACGGCGGCCGCCTCATCGTCGAGGTGCGCAACTGCCCCCTCGAACCGACGCTGGAGCGCACGGGCGGCGACTACGTGCTTGTGAGCGTGACGGACACGGGCACCGGCATGCCGCCCGAGGTGCTCGCGCGCGCGCTCGACCCGTTCTTCACGACGAAACCGCCGGGCCAGGGCTCCGGCCTCGGCCTGCCGCAGGC
>JBJMVU010000462.1:0-2283 GCA_045810485.1 Massilia sp.
CGAATCGTGCTGCGGCATCCACTGCGGGTCGAAATGGCGTACGCTAGTCGTGCCACGAGTAATATGAAACCTGTTCCTACCTGAGAACGCGGCGCTGTCCTACAAGAAATTCTCAGCGTTTTGCTAGACTGTGGATTGTTGCGCAAGAGTCGGTATATCTGTTTAGGAACAGACAATGCCGGCCTTGATTTGACGAGATTACGCATGCCAAGCCGACAAGACATCCTGAACGCGAAGATTTTGGTCGTAGATGATTCCCCCGACAATATCGAATTGATGGAAGAGATATTGCGCGAGGAAGGCTACGCCGACGTCAGCTCGACGATGCTGCCGGAACAAGTGTGCCCGCTGCATCGTGAACACAACTACGACCTGATCCTCCTCGACCTGCAAATGCCGGGCCTGAATGGTTTCCAGGTCATGAAAGGCCTGAAGGAGATCGAACAGGGCGGCTATCTGCCCGTGCTCGCCCTGACGGCGCAGCCCAGCTTCAAGATCGCCGCGCTGGAAGCGGGTGCGCGCGATTTCATCAGCAAGCCGTTCGACCTGCTCGAAGTGCACAAGCGCATCCATAACATGCTGGAAGTGCGCCTGCTGTACAAGGAGCTCGCACAGTACAGCCGCGCCCAGCAGGAACTGGCGCTGCACGACGCCCTCACCGGCCTGCCGAACCGGCGCCTGCTGGAAGACCGCATCGAAACGGCCCTGCAGCACGCCAACCGCAACCATCACAAGGCGGCGGTGATGTATCTCGATCTGGACGGCTTCAAGGCGATCAACGACACCTACGGTCACGCCTACGGCGACGAGATCCTCAAGATGGTGTCGCAACGCCTGCTGTCGAACTCGCGCAAGGAAGACACGGTGGCGCGCCTCGGCGGCGACGAATTCATCGTCCTGCTGGCCGATGTGCACAGCCTTGCCGACGCCCAGGGGCCGGCCGCCAAGCTCGTCGAGGCGCTGTCCGAGCCGTTCTTCATCAACGACCTCACCCTGCAGTTGTCGACGAGTATCGGCATCAGCCTGTATCCGGACGACGCCGAGAATGTCGTCGACCTGATCAGCATCGCCGATTACGCGCTGTACGAAGCGAAACGCGCCGGCAAGAACCGCTATTGCGCCAACGGCAGCGCCGCGCGCCAGGCCGCGCTGGCCGTCAAGCCGACCATGCCGCCGCCACCGGCCACCCCGGCCGTGGCCCCCTCGCCGGAACTGGCGCAGCACCGCTGACCGTCTTGCACGGCGTAACAAGGCCCGCTCCGCGCGGGCCTTTTGTTTTGTTGACAACCTTCACCCTCATTATTGTAAAATTTGAAAATTGCAATTTAGCATTTTCGATTTTTCACTATCGAGGACCTCATGGAAGACCTGAAGGAACCGTCCACGGCGGCGCCGGCCGCGCCCGCGCACCCTGCCCGCCCGCGCCGCCGCTGGGGCCGCATCGTGTTGTACGTGCTGGCCGCCGTCGGCGCGCTGGCCCTGGCGCTGATCGCGCTCACCTGGTATTTGAGTGCGAAAGAGGCGCATAAACGCGTCACGATCGACGAGGAAGCCGTCATCGACGACGTGATGGGCCAAACGTACGGCAAATATTCCGCGGCGAAAAAAGGCTGGCTGTACGTCGGCGACGACAACGTGACGTACCTGATGCGCGTCGTGCAGCAGGCCAGGATCCCCGATGGCGCCGACGGCGACGAACTGTATTTCGTTGCCAGCGGCGCCGCCGTGAACGGCGAAGGCCAGGCGGTCTACGGCGTTTTCCATGTCCACCCCGACGGCAAGAACGACGGACTGGCCCAGGAAAATACGCAGATCCGCTTCCTGTCGACCGCACCGGTCAAGCCGGAGCAGGTCCATTTCGAAGCCCTCAGCGAGAACCTGTGGGGCTGGGTGGTCAAGACGCGGGAAGATGCCGATCCGGACAGCAATGCCGTCACGACGATGAACACGGTGCTGGCGCCGCACGACGGCCAGATCGCGGTACTGGGCGAATTCCTCGCGGCGCGCGACGCCACGCCGGAAGGGTCGTGCGAGGAGGCGAAGGCCGCGGCAGCGGCCTGGGAAGCGGCGCTGGCGAACCTGAACGAGGGCGACGACTCGGCGCCCGCGCCGCCGCGCTGCGACAAGCGCCGCTGGACCTACCGCACGGCCACCGTCAACGGCAATATCCCTGTGCCGATCACGGTCACGGCGGGCGGCACGCTGGACGACCACCCTGTGGAAGCACAGACCTGGAAACTGATGTTCGACCCGAAGACATTCAGTTACGACATCCCCCCGGAC
>JBJMVU010000463.1:0-13054 GCA_045810485.1 Massilia sp.
CCTGCGGGCGGTCTATGGGTCCCGGCGTGCGCCGGGACGACAGGGTGTCAGGTTAGTGCTTCAGCATCGACGGGTAGCCGGCGTCTTCGGTGGCCTTTTTCAGGTCGGCCACGCTGGCCTTGGCGTCGTCGTACACGATGACGGCTTCGCGCTTCTCGTAGCTGACCTTCACCTTCGACACGCCCGGCACCTTGTTCAGCGCCGCCTTGATAGTGATGGGGCACGTGGCGCAGTCCATCGTCGGGACGTTCAATGACACGGTCTGCTGCGTGGCGGACGCCAGCGGCGCGGCCACGACGAGGGCCGCGATGGCCAGGGTGCGGGTAAAGTTCATGATTGCTATCCTCAATAAAACAGCGGGGCGATCAGCGGAAAGCCCAGCAACAGCGCGACGAACAGCGCGCAGGCGATGAACACGCGGCGCATCAGCGGCCGCGTGGTGGCGCAGTCGCCGCTTGCCACGTCGCACGCGCGCGCCGGGCGGAACACGAGCCAGCCGGCCCACGCCAGCGCACCCACGGTAAGGGCGATGGCGTAGGGCGTGACGGGCTTGAGCGCCTGCAGGTTGACCATCCACGCGCCCGTCACGCCGACCAGCACGAGCGCGAGCGGCAGCACGCAGCAGGTGGACGCGAGCAGCGCCGCGATCATGCCAACCGCGAGCAGGCGGCCGGCCTTGCGTCCGGTACCGTCGGCGGGTTGGCGGGCGAGCGTGGACATGTCGGTCAGATGGCGCGCGAGGTGATGGTGTACTTGAACGTGTCCGGCGCGAGCGAGTCGTACGCTTCGCCGCGGCTCTGCGCCTGCGGGTACATCAGGAAGCCGACCTTGCCCGCGGCGGAGCCGGGCAGGCGCACGTCGTGGGCGAAGTTATAGCCCATCCAGTTGCCTTCCCAGCCGCCGAACAGCGCGCGCTTGACGGGTGCGACGACCGGATGGTCCGGGTCCTTGATCCAGTTCGCGGTTTCCTGGCGCATGACCTTGGCCACGTCGGCCGGGTCCATCGCGACCCAGCCGTGCTGCTTCAGGTAGACCTCGGCGCGGCAGTGCTGGGCGCCCTGCAGCGATGCCGGCTTGCCGCCCAGTTCCTTGTAGCCGAAGGCGCTGGGGGCGATGCGGATGCCGTAGACGTCGCGCGCCGGCACGCCCGAGGCGCGGCACAGGCCCACGAACAGGCCGTTCAGGTCGGCGCACTTGCCGCCGAAATTACCCGTTTCCAGCATCGTCTTGATGTCGCCGGTGCCGCAGCCCTTGACCTTCGGCTCGCGAAACGTGTTCAGCACGATCCAGTCGTAGATGCGCTGGACCTTTTCTTCATCGGTGCGCGCGCCCTTGGTGATCGTCAGTGACGTCTTTTTCACGATGCCGTCCAGCGGCATCAGGTCGGTCGGCTGCAGCCACAGGCGCAGGTCGTCGGCATCTTCCTTGCCCGGGGCGCGGGTCTTCCAGTTCTCGGCGCGGTCGCGGGTCTGCACGCGCGACACGACTTCCAGCATCGGCGCTGCCGAGCCGTCGAATTCGGCGACGAGGAAGCGCGCGCCGTAGTGCGGATCGCTTTCGACGTGGGCCTTGGTCGCGTTGCCGGACCAGTTATTCGACAGGCTGCGCTGCCATTCGGTGTCGATGGCCGGCAGCGGGATCCACACGGTCGACGGACCGGCGGCGCGCTGCAGTTCCACCTTCGTCACCACCTCGTAGCTCTTCCAGTCGCCCGGACGCGGGTCGAAATGGCGTTCCTGCTCGTCCGCGGCCAGCACGGCGCGGGGCAGCGTGGTCGCGAGAGCGAGGCCGCCGGCAGCTTTCAGCAGCGCACGGCGGGTGGTGGACGGTTTGGTGTCTTGCATGACGTTTTTCCCTATTTTTGGTTGTGTGTTCTGCGTTGCGATTCGGTCAGCAGCGCGTCGATGGCGGCGCGGAGCTTCGTGTCGTCGGGCGGAATCTCGCCCACCGTGCGCCAGCGCGCGCGGCCGCTGCGGTCCACGAGGATCGTCGTCGGCATCACGCCCGGCGTCCAGCGCCTGAAAGCGTCGCCCGTGCGGTCGCGCAGCACCGGGTAGCCGAGCGGATGGTCCTTCGTGAAGCGTTCGATCGTGTCGAGCGGTTCCTTGTAGTTCACGCCGACGACCGCGACGCCCTCGTGGCCGGCGAGCCCCTTCAGCACGGGCAGCTCGTCCACGCAGGGGCCGCACCAGCTGGCCCAGAAATTCACGACGACGACCTTGCCGCGCAGGCCGGCGAGGAACCACGGCTGGCCGTCCTGGCTGGTCACCTGCAGGGCCGGCGTGGGCTGGCCGGCGGGCCAGGGGCGCAACGTCGCGTCCTTCGCCCCGGCCGCGCCGGCGCTCAGCAGCGCCGCGAACAGCAGGCCGGTGGACATCCTCGTGTGCATCGTCAACGTGCGGATCTCGAAGCGGAAACAGGCGTCATGATACCAGAGCGCGCGTCTGGGCGCCGGCCCCCAGACGGTCGCGGCCGGCCATGGATTGCCAACCGTGCAACCTGCCCGGGCCGCTTGGGGTAAGCTCGGCGGCAAAAAATCGCGGAGGGGACATGGGATCGCTACGGTATGTCGCGTCAAGCGCACTGCTGGCCGCACTGGCCGCATCCGCATGGGCGGCGCCCGCCGCCACCTATCGCAATCCGCTGCCCGTCCACCTGGCGAACGGCGAGCCCGCGCAGAACTGCGCCGACCCGGCCGTGCTGCGCGATCCGCGCGCGAAGACGCCCACGTGGTATCTGTATTGCACGAGCGACCCCGTCAGCAAGAACGAGCGTCCATTGGACGGCGAAAAGGGCGACTGGCACTTCCACATGATCGCCATCTACCGTTCGACGGACCTGGTGGGCTGGAGCTACGTCGGCGACGCGTTTGCCGACCGCCCGGCCGGGCTGGCGGCGCCCACCTCCGGCCTGTGGGCGCCGGAACCGGAATTCCTCAACGGCCACTACTACCTGTACTTCACCGTGACCGACGTCGTCGACGCCCACAGTCCGGAAGCGGGCTGCGACAAGGACAGCGCCATCGGCGTGGCCATCGCCGAGAGTCCGGCCGGGCCGTGGGTGCCGGCCTCCGCGCCGGTCGTCCCGCCGCGGCGCGCGGGGTCCGGCTGCGATTTCCAGTGGACGTTCGACCCGAAGGTCGTCGAGGACGGCGGCCGCAAGTGGATCTATTACGGCAGCTACGGCGGCGGCGTGTACGTGCAGCCGCTGCGGCCCGACGGCCTGCGCGCCGAGGGGTCGCCGCGCAAGGTGGGCGCCGCCTGGCGCTACGAGGGCGCGGAAGTGGTCAGGCACGGCGGCTGGTGGTATCTGTTCGGGTCGACGACGGATTGCTGCAACGGCCCGCTCACCGGCTATGCCGTCTACGCGGGCCGCGCGCGTACGCCGGCCGGGCCGTTCCTCGACCGGCTGGGCCAGGACCTGGCCGCGCCGCGCGCCGGCGGCACCCCGGTCCTGTTCCAGAACGGCAACCGCTGGGTCGGCGTGGGCCACAATACGGTCTTCCCCGACGCGGGCGGGCAGTGGTGGACGATCTACCACGGCATCGACGTGAACGAGCCGTTCTTCAGCGCGCGCGACAAGCTGACGCGGCGCCTCGCGCTGCTCGACCGGATCGACTGGGTCGACGGCTGGCCCATCGCCCGCGGCGCGCCCAGCGACGAGCCCCGGCCCGCGCCGGCGACGGCGACCGGCACGCATCCGCGCGCACTGGCGCTCGCGCCGGCGCCGGCGGAGCGCGCCAGTGCGCTGTGGACGGACACGTTCGGCGGCCCGGAACTCGACGAGCGCTGGTCGTGGCTGCGCGCGCCGGCCGGCGACGCATGGTCGGCGGGACGGCAAGGCTTGAGGCTGGCGACGGCCGCGACCGACCTGCACGTGGACACGAACACGGCCAGCGTGCTGCAGGCCGCGCTGCCGGACGGCGACTACCGGATCGAGGCCGAGGTGACGCTGGACGTGCCGGACGGCTGCTGCAAGACGGCCGTGCAGGCCGGCGTCGTGGTCATGCGCGACGACGACAACTACGTCAAGCTCGTCGAGATGGCGCATGGCGGCCTGCGCCAGGTCGAGTTCGCGAAGGAGCTGTCTCCCGTCCCGGACGCTTATCCGCGCTACGGCAACACGGTCGCCGGCACGCCGGGGACGACCACGTGGCTGCGGCTCGATGTCCACCGGGGCGGGGGGGATGAACGCGGGGTGGACGAACGATATTCGGGGTATTCGAGCCGGGACGGCAAGACCTGGGTCGGCGGCGGCACGTGGACGCATCGCCTCGGACCGCAGGCGCGGCTGGGCCTGGTGGCGATGGGCGGCGCCGGCTACCGCGCGGTGTTCCGGCGCGTGAGCGTCGAGCGTCTGTCTCGCTGAAGCCACGACGTCGGTATCGCTTTGTAACCGGCAGTGAAAGGGCTTGCAAGCGGCGCAGGCGGCTCATAGAGTGGGTCGTACAGAAGAACGAAGGAGCGCAAACGTGGAATACCCCCGCCCACAATTGCGGCGCGCCGCCTGGCGCAGCCTCGACGGCCCCTGGCAGGCCATGTTCGACGACTCGACCCTCTACGTCGATCCGGCCGAGGTGCCGTTCGACCGCACGATCGTCGTCCCGTATCCGCCCGAGGCCCGCGCCAGCGGCGTGCACGACCGCGGCTACCGCCGGCGCGTCTGGTACAAGCGCCAGATCACGCTCGATCCGGCGCTCGTGCCGGGACCGGAGGAGCGGCTGATGCTGCACTTCGGCGCCGTCAACTACCGCGCCCGCGTGTGGATCAACGGCCGCTTCGCCGTCGAGCACCGGGGCGGCCACAGCCCGTTCTACCTCGACGTCACGCGCCACCTGGACGGCTCGATCCTCGAGATCGCCGTGCAGGCCGAGGACGACCCGCAGGACATGCACAAGCCGCGCGGGAAGATGGACTGGGAACCGGAACCGCACAAGATCTGGTATCCGCGCACGAGCGGCATCTGGAGGACCGTCTGGATCGAAAAGGTCCCGCGCGCCCACGTGGCGCAGCTGCGCTGGACGGCCGACGTGGCCGCATGGCAGATCCGCCTCGACGCCGACATCGCCCACGTGCCGGAAGGCGGCATGGCGAACGTCACCCTGAAGCTGGGCGGCCGGCTGCTCGTGAACGACCGCTGCCTGCTGACCGGACCGCGGTTGTCCCGCATCTTCCAGCTGCCCGACCCCGGCATCGACGACGCGCGCGGCCTGTGGATGTGGAGCCCGGAGAGCCCGCAGCTGATCGACGCCGAGGTCGAGATCCGCTCGGCCGACGGCAACCTGATCGACAGCGTGCAGAGCTACACGGCGCTGCGCACCGTGAGCGTGGAAGGCGACCGCTTCGTGCTGAACAGCCGCCCGTACTTCCTGCGCATGGTGCTCGACCAGGGCTACTGGCCGGACAGTTTGATGGTGGCGTCGAGCGACCAGCTGCGCCACGACGTCCTGCTCATCAAGCGCCTCGGCTTCAACGGCGTGCGCAAGCACCAGAAGTCGGAAGACCCGCGCTGGCTGTACTGGTGCGACGTGCTCGGATTGTGCGTGTGGGGCGAGATGCCGTCCGCGTACGGCTTTTCCAGCGCGACGATCCACGGCGTGATGGAAGAGTGGAAGGAACTGGTCGAGCGCGACATCTCGCACCCGTGCATCGTCGCCTGGGTGCCGACCAATGAATCGTGGGGCGTGCCGGAACTGATGAACGACCGGCGCCAGATCGATTTCGTGCGCGCGCTGTACCACATGACGCGCGCGCTGGACGGCACCCGGCCCGTCGTCGGCAACGACGGCTGGGAGATGCCGTGCGGCGACCTGGTGTGCGTGCACGACTACGAACAGGACCCGGCCGTGCTGCTGGAACGCTACGGCAGCCGGGAGGCCGTCGCCTACACGCTGGAACACGTGCAGCCGGACCGGCGCCGCCTCGTCATCGACGGATTCACGGGCCTGGGCCGGCCGCTGTTCCTGTCCGAATTCGGCGGCATTGCCATGTCGAAACCCGGCGAGGAAGCGGGCTGGGGCTATTCGGTGGCCAGGGACGGCAAGGAATTGCTGCTCCGGTACCAGCAGCTGATGTCGGCCGTGCACCGGAGCCGGCCGCTGTCCGGCTTCTGCTACACGCAGCTCACCGATACGTTCCTCGAAAAGAACGGCCTGCTGACCGAGGACCGCGTGCCGAAGGCGCCCATCGAGGCGCTGGCGCAGGCCACGCGCGGGCCGCAGGCGCACCTGCAGGACTGGGCGCTGGATCCCCTCGGCCACAGCCAGCGCTGGCGCGCGCGGCGGGGGCCCGATTTCCCTGTCGAGTGGACGCGCGTCGGAGAAACGGCGGAAGTGCTAGCCTATCCGGGAGAGCGCCAGCCGCCGCAGGTGGATGGACCCGAAGTTCCGCCGACCTTGCCGCCGACCTTGCCGCCGACAGAGCCAGGACCGGCAGCGGGGCCGCCGGGCTTCGAACGCCGCGGGCGTGGCGCTCCGGGAGCGCGCGCAAGGCGGAAAGTGGCCTGAACCGGCGCTCCACGCGAAAGTCCAGGTAGGGTGGGCTCCCCGAGCCCACGCGTGACGCCGGCATTACGCTAACGTTCGCGTGGGCACATGGTGCCCACCCTACCGGAGCAGACACTAACAAGGAGACGACGTGGCGCGACGCGGATTCCCGCGCGCCGCCGCGCTGGTTGCGACCCTGTTCCTCGGGCTGGCGGGCGTACACGCCCCCGCGCGGGCGCAGGTCGAAGTCAGGATGTGGACGCTGCTCTCGGGCGGCGACGGCGCGCGCATGCGGGCGCTGGTCGACGACTTCAACGCCAGCCAGCGCGACGTGCGCGTGGTCAGCACGACCCTCAAGTGGGGCGAACCTTTCTATACGAAGCTGATCACGGCCTCCGTCGTGGGCGCCGGACCGGATGTCGCGACGATCCACCTGTCGCGCATCGCCAACCTGGCCGGTGGCGGCGTGCTGCGGCCGATCGGTCCCGCCGAGCTGCAGGCGGCCGGCCTGCGCGGCCAGGACTACCTGCCGCGCCAGTGGGCCAAGGCGCACTACGAGGGCGCGACGTACGCGGTCCCGCTCGACGTGCACCCGCTCGTCCTGTACTACAACAAGACGCTCGCGGGCAAGGCCGGCCTGCTCGACGCGGACGGCAAACTCAAGCCGATCCAAAGCGTCGACGCCATGACGGACGCCTTCCGCGCCGCCACCGAGCGCACGGGCCAGCGCGGGCTGACGATGGAGAGCAGCCAGAGTTCGTATGCGATCTGGCGCCTGTGGCTCTCGATGCTCGCGCAGCAGAACGTCACGATCATTTCAAACGGCCGCTTCACGTACGGCCCGGCCGGCGCGGCGACGCTGTCCCGCATCAGCGACTGGTTCACGAAAGGCTATGCGCAATCCGGGCTCGATTACCCGGCGTCGACGAGCCAGTTCATGGGCGGCGGCGCGGCGTTCATGCTCAACGGCGTGTGGGAAGTGCCGGAACTGGTGCGGGCGACGCAGGCGGGCACGCTGGGCTTCGAGTACGGCATCGCGCCGCTGCCGAAAATGTACGCCAACGCGTCGGCGTGGGCCGATTCGCACGGCTTCGCGCTGCCCGCCAACCCGGGGCATGAACCGTCGCCGGACAAGGTGCGGGCCGTGCTGCGCTTCGTCGCCTACGTCAGCAAGCACTCGCTGGGCTGGGCCGAGGGTGGCCACATCCCCGCGTACAAGCCCGTCGCCGACTCCGCGGCGGCGAAGAGCCTGATGCCGAACGCACTGTACGCGCAGGTCGCCGGCGACGTCGTGTACGATCCGGACGGGTGGTACATGGGGGCCGCCGGGCCGCTGGAGGCGATCGCGTCGAAATTCCTGCCGGCCGCGCTGTACGGCTACCTGAGCCCGGAAGCGGCCGTGCACCGGTTCGAAACGGAAGCGGCGCGCCTCGTGCGCAAGCGTCCGCCGCGCTATTGAGGGGCCCATGCAACGCGACGACCTGTCCATCACCGCAGCCGGCCCGACGACGGCAAGGCGCGACACGCTCCCGGCCTGGCTGCTGCTGGCGCCGTTCCTCGCGGCGTTCGGCCTGTTCTTCTTCCTGCCCGCGCTGGAGACGCTCTGGCTCAGCCTCACGGAGAGCAGCCTCACGCGCACCAGCGCCTTCGTCGGCCTCGACAACTACCACACGCTGCTGAACGACCCGTCGTTCTGGGATTCGGTCGGCAACACGTTCTACTTTTCTCTGCTGACGGTGATCCCGCTGTGCGCCATCGGCCTGCTGATGGCCATGCTCGTCGACCGTTTCACGCGCGTGCAGGGCTGGCTGCAGGGCACGTTCTTCCTGCCGTTCGTGCTGCCGATCTCCGTGATGACGCTGATCGCCGACTGGATGCTGCAGCCGTCGTCCGGCGTCGTCAACCACATCCTCGGCGGCCAGCGCGCCTGGCTGGCGGACCCGCACTGGGCGCTGCCGGCCGTCGCCATCGGCACGATCTGGTGGACGGTCGGCTTCAACATGCTGCTATTCCTCGCCGGCCTGCGCAACATCCCGGCCGAGCTGTACGAAGCGGCCGCGCTCGACGGCGCCCGCGGCTTCACGCTGTTCCGCACGATCACGTGGCCGGCGCTGCGGCCGGTCGCGACCACTGCGCTGATCCTGCAGATGATCGCATCGCTGAAAGTCTTCGGCCAGACGTACATCCTGACGAGCGGCGGACCGTTCAACACGACCCGCGTCGCGCTGCACTATATGTACGAGTCGGCGTTCACGCAGAGCGACGCGGGGTATGCGGCGGCGGTCGCGATGGCGTTCGTCGCCATCGTCGTCCTGCTGTCGCTGCTGCAGGTGTGGCTGGTAAAATTCCTGGCCAAGGGGGACGCGTGAACCATGGAAGCATGAAGGCTTCGTTCTGGACCGCCGCCGGCGCGGCCTGCGCCGTCGCGCTGGCCGCGCTGTGGGCATTCCCGCTGCTGTGGGCGCTCTCCAGCTCGCTGCGGCCGGAACTGGAGACCGTGTCGGCGCACTTCCACTGGCTGCCGCAGGACTGGACGCTGGACGCGTACCGCCGGACGCTAGCCGCCGGCAACGTCGTGCGCTGGCTGTTCAACAGCTTCCTCGTCGCGCTGCTGGTGACCGTTGTGACGATGGCGCTCAGCCTGATGGCCGCGTACGCGTTCTCGCAGCTGCGGTTCAGGGGCCGCGGCGTCGTGTTCGGCATCGCCATGCTGGGCTTCCTGCTGCCGTTCGAGGCGCTGCTCGTGCCGCTGTTCCGCACGATGCACCAGCTGGGGCTCATCAACTCGTATGCGGGCATCGTGCTGCCGCAGGTGGTGTCGCCGGTCGTGATTTACGTGTTCAAGCAGTTTTTCGACGCGATCCCCGCCGACTTCCGCGAGGCCGCCGTGATGGACGGCGCCGGCCCGTTGCGCGTGCTGTGGAGCGTGTACCTGCCCATCTCTGGCAATATCGTGTGGGCGATGGCGATCGTGACGTTCATCGCGGCGTGGAATAATTTCCTGTGGCCGTTCATCATCGTCACGTCGAACGACATGATGACGATCCCGCTGGGCCTCACGCAGACGTACGACGCGTTCGGCGTGCGCTACGCCCAGCTGATGGCGGCCGCGTTGCTGGGCGCATTGCCGGTGGCATTGGCGTACGTGCTGTTCCAGCGCCGGGTGACGCAGGGATTCTTGGCGGCGAGCGGGTTGAAAGGATAAGGACCAGGAGATGGTATGGCATCGGTGAGGCTGCGCGGCATCCACAAGACGTATGGCGACAATCCCGTCATCAAGGGCGTCGACCTCGACATCGACGACGGCCAGTTCGTCGTCTTCGTGGGGCCGTCCGGCTGCGGCAAGTCGACCCTGCTGCGCATGATCGCGGGGCTGGAAGACATCACGGACGGCACGCTGGAACTGGGCGGCGTCGTCAGCAACACCGTGGAACCGTCCCGGCGCGGCATCGCGATGGTGTTCCAGAGCTATGCGCTGTACCCGCACATGACCGTGGCGGAGAACATGGGGTTCGCGCTGAAGCTGGCGAAGATGCCGAAGGCGGAGATCGCCCAGCGCGTGCGGCATGCGGCGGACATCCTGCAGATCGCCCACCTGCTGGAGCGCAAGCCGAAAGCGCTGTCCGGCGGCCAGCGGCAACGGGTCGCGATCGGCCGCGCCATCGTGCGTAAACCAGAGGTGTTCCTGTTCGACGAACCGCTCTCGAACCTCGACGCCGCGCTGCGCGCCCAGACCCGCGTGGAACTGGCGCGCCTCCACAAGGACCTGAACGCGACGATGATCTACGTGACGCACGACCAGGTCGAAGCCATGACCCTCGGCCAGAAGATCGTCGTGTTCAACGGCGGCCGCATCGAGCAGGTGGGCACGCCGCTGGAACTGTACGAGCGGCCGGCGAATCTGTTCGTGGCGGGCTTCCTCGGCTCGCCGCGCATGAACGCGTTTCCCGTCACGCTGGCCGGCCACACGGGCGGCCTCGCGACCGTGCGCGTGCCGGGCGGCGGCATGGCCCAGGTGGCGGCGGACGCGAGCCAGGCGCCGGGCGGCGCCGCGCTGACCCTGGGCGTGCGGCCGGAGCATCTGCGACTGGAGACCGGGGGCGACGCGGGCATTCCGGGCCGGTTGTCGCTCGTCGAATACCTGGGCGACGTGACGCTCGCGTACGTGCAGGTCGACGGCGTCGAGGGCATGGTCGCGGCGAAGTGCCCGCCGGACGCGCCGCTGCCGGGGCCGGGGACGGCCGTGCGGCTGCGGTTCGATCCGGCGCGGGCGTGGCTGTTCGACGAGCAGGGGATGGCGTTGCCGGCGTTGCGGGAGCAGGTGGCGGCGTCCTGAATCCACTACGCAAGCACGTCTCCCCCGCGCAGGCGGGGGCTAAATCTTTGAGAGCAGTCGGGACGCGTGCTAATTGGATCCCCGCCTGCGCGGGGACGACGCGTGCAGGTACTAAATCGGCCGCGACCCGCCCGCCTCCACGAACGATTTCGGCACGACCCCGATCTGCTGCAGCACCCCCAGCCGGTCCGCCTGCAGCCACGCCCGCACGATCCGTCCGTCCCGGACCTGGTAGATCACGTTGCCTTCCTGCGTCACGTCCGCGAGACTCGGCTTGATGCCGACGAAGCGGCCGCCGTGCACGGCCCGGAACGTCCAGCGCACGGCGACCTTGTCGTCCTCGCCGAACACGTCGTGCAGTTCGAAGCGCACGCCGGGAAACCCGGTCAGCACCGCCTCGATCGTCGCGCGGAACTCGCGCGGTCCCTTTTCGCCGCGGGCGCCGACGAAGTCCGGCGCGATCAGCGTCTCCAGCCGGTCCAGGTCGCGCCCGTTGATGCACTCTTCGTACAGGGTCTTCACCAAAGCCTTGTTCGCGGCAGCGCTCATGCGTTTCTCCTCGTGGTTGCGTTTCGATGCAAGGCAGTGTAGAACCTCAAGTTAAGTTGAGGTCAAGGAGATTGTGATGGCAAGAGTGGATCCGGCCGACATCGGGCGGCCATTGACGGTGGGGGAGGTGGCGCGGCGCGCCGGCGTGGCCGTATCGGCCCTCCATTTCTACGAATCGAAGGGGCTGATTCGCAGCGTGCGCAGCGGCGGCGGCCAGCGGCGCTACGGGCGCGACGTGCTGCGGCGGGTGGCCGTCATCAAGGTCGCGCAGCGCATCGGCATCCCGCTGGCGGCGATCAGCGCGGCGCTGGCCTCGCTGCCGGAAGAGCGCACGCCGACAAAAGCCGACTGGACGCGGCTGTCGCGCCTGTGGCGGCACGAGCTGGACGAACGCATCGAACAGTTGACGAAGCTGCGCGACCAGCTGGACGATTGCATCGGCTGCGGCTGCCTGTCGATCGAGGCGTGCCGGCTGCGCAATCCGCTGGACGAATTGTCGGAGCAGGGGAGCGGGCCGCAGCGGCTGTGACGTGTGGCGACAGGTAATAATTAGTGATAATGTTGTGCAACCGATGATTCTGTGCCAACACCCCTGACATGACCAGGACACGCCGCCCCACGATGACCGACATCGCCAAGCTGGCCGGCGTGTCGCAGTCGACGGTGTCGCTGGTGATCAACCACATGAGCGGGGCGAAGGTGTCGAAGGGCACGCGCGAGACGGTGCTGCGGATCGCTCGCGAGCTCGGCTACCCCGTCGAGCGGCACGCGCACCACGCCGCGGGCCAGTCCCGCAACCTGATCGTGTATCTCACCGACGAGCTGACGACGAGCCCGCACGCGATGCAGACCATCGACGGCGCCAAGGATGCCGCCTGGGAGCACGACTGCCTCGTCGCCGTGTTCGCCACGCGTGGGGATCCCGACCTGGAAGCGGCCGTGTTCGCACGCATGCTGGACCATCCCGCGCTGCTGGGCGTGATCTATTCGACGATCTTCACGCGCGCCGTAACGGTGCCGGCCGCGCTGGCCAATACGTCGACCGTGCTGCTGAACTGCCACACGCGCGACCGCGGGCGCGCGTCCGTCGTGCCGAGCGAACTGCTGGGCGGCTACGCGGCGACCATGCACCTGATCGAACATGGCCACAGCCGCATCGGCTTCATCAACGGCGAGCACTGGATCGAGGCCGCGGCCGAACGCCTGAAGGGTTATCGCCAGGCGCTGTCGACGGCCGACATCCCGTTCGACCCGGCCCTCGTGCGCTCCGGCGACTGGCAGGTGGCGGCCGGCTACGACAACGCCTTGTCCCTGCTGGACCTGGCGCAGCGCCCGACCGCGTTGTTCTGCGCCAACGACCTGATGGCGATCGGCGCGCTGGACGCGGCCCGCGAACGCAAGCTCGCGGTGCCGCAGGACCTGTCCGTGGTCGGCTACGACGACCAGGACATCGCGCGCTACACCCACCCGCCGCTGACCACAGTGTTGTTACCAAACTACGAAATGGGCCATTGGGCGGCCGATTCCCTCATCGCAGAAGTGCGCACTAACCATGCTTCCAAAGCCGTCATCAAGATGGAATGCCCTCTGGTGGCGCGCGATTCCGTGGCCCCGCCGCGGGTCTGAACGCCTCCAAAAACCCGGTTCAAGCGTGCGTCGGTCCGCCGCCTTTTGCGTTAGCTTCC
>JBJMVU010000464.1:0-6324 GCA_045810485.1 Massilia sp.
GATCCGACGACGGCCACGCGCATGGTGTGGGGCCTGGGCCCCGCCGGCGTGCAGGTCGAGTTCCTGCGCATCGACGGCGGTGGCCACGTGCATGCGTCGAAGGACGAGGAACTGCCCTGGCTGCTGTAGAAGATCCTCGGTCCGATGAACCACGACGTCGACACGGCCGGGGAAGCCTGGCGCTTCTTCCGCACCAGGACCAGGTGACGCGGCGCGCATGCATACGCGCGACCTGATCCCCGCGCCTTAATTCTCGGTTAAGTCAGTGCGCGTATAACATCGGCAAAGCGACAAGAACACAACCACGAGCGGGAGACCTGAATGAAGAACTGGGCGCGCAACAACAAGGGCTTTCTGGCGTTCCTCGTCCTGTTCGGCGTGTTCCGCACGGCGGTGGCGGACTGGAATCCGATTCCGTCCGCGTCGATGCATCCGAACCTGCTGGAGGGCGACGTCGTGCTCGTGAACCGCCTCGCGTTCGACCTCAAGGTGCCGCTGACCGACGTCGTGCTCGCGCATCTGGGCGAGCCGCAGCGCGGCGACATCGTCACGTTCCGCTCGCCGCGCGACAAGACCCTGCTGATCAAGCGCGTCGTCGCGCTGCCGGGCGACGTCGTCGAGATGCGCAACGAGCGTTTGTACATCAACGGGCAGGGCGCCGATTACCGCGTTGTCGAACACTCGCTCGACTCCGTCGGCGGCGCGGCGACGCGCGCGTTGCAGCTGGCCGAGACGTGGAGCGACAAGGCCGCGCGCGGACCGCGCCACATCCAGATCATGCCGGACGTGATGGCGCCCCGCACCTTCGGCCCCGTCACCGTGCCGCGGGGCGAATACCTGATGCTGGGCGATAACCGCGACAACAGCGCCGACTCGCGCGTGATCGGCCTCGTGCCGCGCAAGCTGCTCGTGGGCCGCGCCGAACGCGTGCTCGTCTCCGCCGACTACCAGGGCAACTGGATGCCGCGCGCCGAGCGCTTCGGCATGTCGCTGTACCGCCCCGATTGAATTTCCGGTCGCGTGCGCGCAGGCGGCACTGGCTGCGCCTGCGTGCCCTCGGTGTTCCGGCGCGCCGCCTCGCGAACGGCGGCGCGCCTGCACGGTTCAGGTAAATCCCGCTACAATCCCGTCCTTCGGACGCTCGCATCGTGCAGTGCCGATGTTTTATTCAGGGCATGCATATGCAAAGACTCCTCACCGTCATCCTCGCCTGCCTCGGCATGGTCGGCGCCCTCGCCATCGACACCTACCTGCCGTCGATCCCCGCCATCGGCCGGGCGTTCGGCGTCGGCCCCGTGGCGGTGCAGCAGACGCTGTCGGTCTTCCTGTTCATGTTCGCATTCATGATGCTGTTCTACGGGACGCTGTCCGATTCGTTCGGCCGCCGCCCCGTGATCATGGTCGCGCTGACGGTCTACACGCTGGCGTCCGCCGGCGCCGCGCTGGCGCCCACGTTCGGCTGGCTGCTGCTGTTCCGCGCGCTGCAGGGCATGTCGGCCGGCGCCGGTTCCGTGATCGGCCAGGCCATCGTGCAGGACCGCTTCACGGGCGCCGACGCCCAGCGCATCATGTCGCACATCATGATGGTGTTCGGCCTCGCGCCCGCCATCGCGCCGGTGCTGGGCGGCTGGCTGCACGTGACGTTCGGCTGGCGCGCGACGTTCGTGTTCCTCGCGCTGTTCGGCGCCGTGATGCTGCTCGCGACCTGGAAGCTGCTGCCGGAAAGCCTGCCGCGCGACAAACGCCACGCGTTCCACGGCGTGGCGATCGCGCGCAACTACCTGAAGGTGCTGGGGCATCCGCAATTCGTGCTGCTGTCACTGTCGGTCGGGCTCGCGTTCGGCGGCCTGTCGCTGTACATCGGCTCGGCCGCGAACTTCGTGATGGAGATCCTGCACCTGCCGGAGACCGCGTTCGCGTGGATGTTCATCCCCCTGATCAGCGGCATGGTGATCGGCTCCGCGTGGGGCGGCAAGCGCGCCGCGCGCATCCCGGCGCCGCGCATGCGCGCCATCGGCTTTGCCACGATGCTCCTCGCGTGCGTGCTGAACGTCGGCTACACGGCGGTCGCGGGCAATGACGTCGTCGTGCCGTGGGCCGTGCTGCCGCTGATGGTCTACACGTTCGGCCTCGCCGTCGCCATGCCCGCGATCCAGGTGAGCGCGCTCGGCCTGTTCCCCGACAACCGCGGCCTCGCGTCGTCGATGCTGGCGTTCATCCAGATGATGTCGTTCGCGCTCGTCTCCGGCCTCGTTGCGCCGCTGCTGTTCGACAGCGCCTTCAAACTCGCGTGCGGCGTGGCGGTGGGGCTCGTCGCCAGCTTTCTCGCCTGCCAGCTGGGCAACGCGATGGCGCGGGAAAGGGTCGCCGCGGCCTGATCGTGTATATTTCCGGTAGTCACTAAAAATTGCCGGCAATGCGCACCTGTCTACTCCTGTTCCTATCGGCGGCCCTCGCCGCCGGTCCCGCCTGGGCGACGGCCGACGTCCGCCGCCAGGTGGCCGATGCCGAGCGGCTGGCCGATAGCGACCCCGCCGCCGCGCTGCGCCGCCTCGACGCGCTGGCAATGGAAACCCGGGGACACGCCATGCGCGACGTGCTCGACGTGGCGTCGGCCCGTTGCTGGCTGCTGGCGTACACGGATCCCGCGCGCGCCATCGACCTCGCGGACACGCTGCTGGCCGACCCCGTCTACCGCGACCCGCCCTACGTGCACGTCTGCCGCGGCTATGCCTATGAACGATCGAAACGGACCGACGAGGCGCTGGCGGAATACGACATCGGCGTGGCGCAGGGCAGGTCGATGCACGACGACGTGGCGCTCGCGCGCGCCCTCGCGCTGCGCGGCGAGCAGCGCCACCTGCGCGGACTCTATCCGGACGCCATCGCCGACCTCAAATCGGCCTACGACATCGAACACCGCCTGGGCAACCGCGGCAACGAAAGCTATGTGCTGAACGCGCTGGCGAATCTCTACGCGGACAACAACGTGCGCGACTTCGACGCCGCGCTCGACACCTACGCGCGGCTCCTGGCCCGGCACGAACAGGCGGGCAATCTGCGCGAACAGGCGACGACCCATTTCAACATCGGCAGCACGCTGGAAAACAAGGGCGACCTGGCCGGCGCGCGCCGCCATTTCTCCATGGCCCTGCAGCTGGACGACACGCGCGGCGCGGCGCCCGACGAACTGGCGGAAGACAAGCGTGCCTACGGCGTCATCCTGTCCAAGGCGGGCGAGCACGCGCAGGCGCTCGCGCTGCTGGACGAGGCGACGGCGCTGCTCGCGCGCGACGACCTCGATGCGATCGCCGCCATGCAGCTGTCGCGCGGCGCCGCCCGCCGGCGCGCGGGCCATCCGCTTGATGCGCTGGCCGACCTGGAGGCGGCGCGCCGCCGCTTCGCCGCGACGGGGAACCAGCGTTTCCTGGTCCGGATCCACGAGGAGCGGGCCCTCGCGTTCGCCCAGGTGGGCGACTGGCGCGCGGCCTATCACGCCCAGCGCGCGATGGCCGAGGCCCGGCACGCCATCGACAGGCAGACGCTGGACGAGCGCACCGCGCGCCTGCGCGTGCAGTTCCAGGCCGACCAGGCGCGCCAGCGCAACGCCGAACTGCAAACCCAGAACATGCTGCAGCGGCGCGACCTGGACGCCACGCGCGACGTGCGGCGCTGGCAATACGTCGCGCTCGTCGCGAGCGCGGGGCTGATCGCGCTGCTCAGCGCTGTCGCCGTGCGCCAGCGCCGCGTGAGCCGGCGCATGCGCGACCTCGCCATGACGGACGAGCTGACGCGGCTGCCGAACCGCCGGCACTTCATGGCGCTGGCGGAGGCCGCGTGCGAACGCGGCGGCCCGCTCGCATTGGCCGCGCTCGACATCGACCACTTCAAACGCATCAACGACCGCCACGGCCACGCGGCCGGCGACCTCGTGCTGCAGCGGGTCGCGCACGCGCTGCGCGTCGCGCTGCGGCCGGGCGACGTCGTGGGCCGCACGGGCGGCGAGGAATTCATCGCGCTGCTGCGCGGCGCATCGGAGCCGGACGCGCTGGGCGCGGCCGAGCGTTTGCGGGCCGCCGTGCCGGCGATCGACGGCGCTGACCTGCCGGCGGGCGTGCGGCCCAGCATCAGCATCGGCGTCGCCGTGTGGACGGGGCCGGACGACACACTCGACGCGCTGTGCCGGCGCGCCGACGTGGCCTTGTATGCGGCGAAGGAGGGCGGGCGCAACCGCGTCGAACTGGCGGCCTGATTGTCGCCGCTTGCGGAACGGATCAGCGCCGGCGCGGTCCAACGGTCATCGCGTGCCGGCGGCTCTGGCGACAGGAGGCGTCATGCACTCGTCCGGGTCGTTGCTGGTGGCCAGTGTCTGTCTTGTACTGGTCGGGTGTGCGACACTCGGGCCCGGCGGGCAGTGTCCGCGGGCCAGCGAGCAGGGCATCGCGGCCCTGTTCGACCGCTGGAACGCCTCGCTGCAGACGGGCGACCCGCACCAGGTGGTGGCCAACTACGCGGCGCGGTCGATCCTGCTGCCGACCGTGTCCAACGCGCCGCGTCTCACGCCGGCGGACAAGCTCGCGTATTTCGAGAATTTCCTGAAGAGCCGGCCGTCCGGCGTCATCGACCTGCGCTTCGTCGACATCGCCTGCAACACGGCGCTGGACGCCGGCCTGTACACATTCACCTTCGGCACGACGGGGCAGGTCGTGCACGCGCGCTACACGTTCACGTATCGGTGGGAGGGCGGGCAGTGGCTCATCACGAGCCACCATTCATCGGCGATGCCGGAGGCGGCGCCGCACTGAGCCTTGATCAGCGGCGATGCTGCTTCATCGCCTTGTCGACCTCGCGCTTGGCGTCGCGGTCCCTCTCGGTATCGCGCTTGTCGTGCTGTTTCTTGCCCTTGGCGAGGCCGACTTCGCATTTCACGCGGCCGCCCTTGAAGTGCAGGTTGAGGGGAACGAGGGTGTAGCCGGACCGCTCGACCTTGCCGACCAGCTTGTCGATCTCGGCCTTGTGCAGCAGCAGCTTGCGGGTGCGCAGGGCTTCCGGATGGCTCCAGGCGGAGGCGGTCGTGAGGGCGCTGATGTGCGCGCCGAACAGGTACAGCTCGCCGTTGCGCACGACGACGTACGCTTCCTTGATCTGCACGCGGCCGTCGCGGATCGCCTTCACTTCCCACCCTTCCAGCACGAGGCCGGCCTCGTAGCGGTCCTCGATGAAGTAGTCGAAAAAGGCTTTTTTATTGTCAATAATACTCATGAAATCGCTAATTTCCGCGCGTCGGTTAAAATGCAAACTAACCAACATCATAACAAACGGTTGACCAATGGCAGTAGTGCACAAATCAGTTTTCCTCGGGTATAGCGCGGAACAGATGTTCGATCTGGTCGCGAAAGTCGAGGACTATCCGAAATTCCTTCCCTGGTGCAGCGGCGTGAAAGTGCTCGAGCGCGGCGACGAGAAGCTGGTGGCGTGCCTGCAAATTAACTTCCACGGCGTCAAGCAGAGCTTCACCACGTCCAACCACAACCAGCGTCCGGCCCAGATGAAGATGCATCTCGTCGACGGTCCTTTCAAGATGCTGGAGGCCACGTGGAACTTCAAGTCCCTGCGCGCCGACGCCTGCAAGATCGACTTCGACATGCAGTACGAGTTCTCGAGCATTATCCTCGAGCAGCTCGTCGGACCCGTGTTCGGCATGATCGCCAATACGATGGTCGATTCGTTCTGCAAGCGTGCCGAGGTGATTTATGGCTGAGGGGACGGCATTGCAGGTCTACGTGACGTACGCGTTGCCGCAGACCGAGTTCATCCGTCCGCTGCGCGTGGCGCCCGGCACGACGGTCGGCCAGGCCATCGAGCGGAGCGGCGTGCTGGCCACCTTCCCGGACATCAACCTGGTCACGCAGCCGGTGGGCATCTACGGCAAGAAGAAGACGCTCGAGACCGCGCTGCGCGACCGCGACCGCGTCGAGATCTACCGCCCGCTCGTGGCCGACCCGAAGGATTCGCGGCGCAAGCGCGCGGCCAAGAAGCAGGCAACGACCTGATTTTTCAACGGCACCCGGCCAGCACGCGCCGCACCTGCGCCAGCCGGCGCGCCTTCTCGTCGTCGGTTATGTAGACGCGCTCCCCCTTGTCATCCATATCCGTGATGCGCACGCCCGAGGTCAGCGCCGCCTCGCTGCGGCGTGCCGCCGCGCATTGTTCGGCGTCGCCGGCCTTGCGCTGCGGGTCCTCGGTCGCCTTGTTCTCGGCCGCGGTCCGCTCGGCCGCGCGCTTGCGCCGCGAATCCTTCGGGTCGGCCACGAGCGGGCGGTA
>JBJMVU010000465.1:0-13152 GCA_045810485.1 Massilia sp.
CGTGCACGGCGACGTGTTGGAAGGCTGGGCGGGCCCGATCTCGATGGCGACCGGTTTCGAATGGCGCCGCGAGGACTACTCGGTGAACGGCGACCCGTACGGCGCCGGCGTGGACCTGCAGTCGCGCTACGGTCCGAGCTATCCGCTCGACACCACGCTGTCGACCGGCGGCGACAACTGGTTCGCGGGGAACTACCACAACGGCCACGGCGCGTTCAACGTGAAGGAAGCCTACGTCGAATTCAACGTCCCGTTCCTGAAGTCGGCCACGTGGGGCGAGGCGAACCTGAACATCGCCGACCGCCAGGAGAAGTACAGCACCGCCGGCAGCGCCAACGCGTGGAAGATCGGCGCGACGTGGAAGACGCCGGTCGACGGCCTGCGCCTGCGCGCCGTGAGTTCGAAGGACGTGCGCGCGCCGAACCTGTCGGAACTGTACGCCGCGATGACGGTGACGAACCAGGCCGTCAACAACGCGCAGGGCACGTCGGTGCAGATCCAGCAGCGCAACGTCGGCAACCCCGACCTGAAGCCGGAAGTCGCCCGCAACAACTCGTTCGGCGTCGTGCTGAGCCAACCCAGCTGGGCGCGCGGCTTCAACCTGTCGGTCGACTACTACGACATCAAGGTCAAGAACGTGATCAACTCGCTGGGCCCCCAGCAGGAAGTCGACCTGTGCTACGCGGGCTACCAGAACGTGTGCAACGCGGTGTCGATCAACGGTGCGGCCGGCACGAACTTCGTGCTCGCGCAGAGCTTCAACTTCGCGTCGCTGCACACGCGCGGCGTCGACCTCGAGACCGCGTACCGCACGAACCTGCGCGACTACGGCCTGCCGGGCACGTTCACCCTGCGCGGCATGGCCACGCGGACGATCCACTCGGTGTCCGATCCGGGCGTGCCGGGCACGACGCCGAGCGAAGGCGCGGGCAACATGGCGGGCAGCACGCCGAAGTGGAAGGCGCTGGTGACGGAATCGTGGGAGAACGGCAAGCTGGGTCTCAGCCTGACCGAGCGCTGGGTCAGCGCCGGTGTGTTCAGCAATGAATTCATCGAGTGCCAGACCAACTGCCCGCTGCCGACGGCGGCGCATCCGACCATCTACGACAACCACATCGCGGGCGCCACGTACATCGACTTCGGCGCGACCTACAGCTTCGCGAAGGACTCGATGTTGTACTTCAAGATCGACAACCTGGCCGACCGCGGGCCGGTGCTCGTGCCGCAGACGAACCTCAGCATCGGCGTCAATCCGGCGCTGTACGACGTGATCGGCCGGACGTACCGGGCGGGCGTGCGCATGAGCTTCTAATTAGCCGTCATTCCCGCGAAAGCGGGAATCCATGCTGAGTCTCGGAATTCGGTCGCTCAGCATGGGCTCCCGCCCGCGCGGGAGCGACGCGGGTTGGATTTCATAATTGCAATTAATGTTGTACCGGAAAAACATATTTCCGATTTTTATGCTTTTCTGCTGTCTTGTCAGGTGAGAATTGGATAGATTGTAAGTGTCGAGAAGGAGATAAACGATGCGGCATCTTACGATCAAACAAACATTCATCACCCTGCTGGCCCTGACCCTGCTCATGGCCGCCCTCATGCTGGGCGCGCTGCAGCGCGTGTCGGTCGCGCAGAGCCGCGCGACGGAGGCGAGCGAGGCGCGCTTCCGGTCCTACCTGCTGGCCGACGAACTGCGCCAGAGTTCGGACGACCTCACGCGCCTCGCGCGCACGTACGTCGTCACGGGCGAGAGCCGCTACGAGCAGCAATACCAGGACATCCTCGCCATCCGCAACGGCGCCAAGCCGCGGCCCGAGCACTACGAGCGTATCTATTGGGACCTCGTGGCGGGCGGCGTGGCCGTGCCGCCGTCCAGCGGCAAGGCGGTGCCGCTGCAGCAGCTGATGCGCGAGGCCGGCTTCAGCGAACAGGAATTCGCCAAGCTGAAGGAAGCGCAGGACGTGTCCGACGCCCTCGTCAAGACGGAAGTCGCGGCCATGAACGCCGTGAAGGGCCTGTTCGACGATGGCCGCGGCGGGTTCACGCGCAAGGCGGAGCCCAATCCGGAATTCGCCCGTTCGATCATGCACGACACCGCGTACCACCACAACAAGGCGCGCATCATGGCGCCGCTGAACGACTTCCTGCGCCTGCTGGACGAGCGCACCGGCGCCGCCGTCGCCGACGCCGAGCGGGACACCGGCACCGCGATGACGTACGCGATCGCACTGATGGTGTTGTCGCTCGTGTCGACGACCGCCGCGCTGTACCTGGTCTACCGCTACATCATGCGCAGCCTGAACAAGGCCGTCGACGCCGCCGACCGCATCGCCGCCGGCGACCTGTCGGGCGAGGTCCTCGTGGAATTCGACGACGAGGTGGGCCGGCTGATGAAGGCGATCGCCACCATCAACGGCAACCTGAACGACATGCTGGCCAAGATCCGCACGAGCACGGAAAACATGGCGACGGCGACGGATGAAATCGCGACGGGCAATGCCGACCTGTCGGCCCGCACGGAGGCGCAGGCCGGGTCGCTGGAAGAGAGCGCGAGCGCGATGGAGACGCTGACCGACACGGTCCAGCGCAACGCGGCCAACGCGCAGAACGCCAACCAGCTCGCCGCGCACGCATCGACCGTGGCCGGCAAGGGCGGCGACGTGATGACGCAGGTGGTGTCGACGATGGGGAGAATCAAGGACGGCTCGGCGCGCATCGCCGACATCATCGGCGTCATCGACAGCATCGCCTTCCAGACCAATATCCTCGCGCTGAACGCGGCCGTCGAAGCGGCCAGGGCCGGCGAACAGGGCCGCGGCTTCGCGGTGGTGGCGGCGGAAGTGCGCGGGCTGGCCCAGCGCAGCGCCGGCGCCGCCAAGGAGATCAAGGACCTGATCAACGATTCGGTCCAGAACGTGGAGGCGGGCAGCCGCCTCGTCGATGAAGCGGGCAGCACGATGGACGACATCCTGGGCGCGATCCGCCAGGTGTCCGGCATCCTGGGCGACATCGCCCGCGCCAGCGCCGAGCAGGGTCACGGCATCGCGGAAGTGAGCAGCGCGGTGCACCAGATGGACGGCATCACGCAGCAGAACGCGGCGCTCGTGGAAGAAGCGGCGGCGGCGGCGGAAAGCCTGAAGGAACAGGCGCAGGCGCTGCTGCAGGCCGTCGGGATCTTCACGCTGGAGCGCGGGCCGGCGGCGGTCGACACCAACCGGCCGGCGCCGGCCGGCAAGCCGCGCCGCAACGCGCAGGTGGTGGCGCTGCAGTACCGCTGATCAGGCGCGCGGCTGGTCCTGCAGCCGCTGCTGCGCTTCCCGCAGCCGTTCGCGGCTGTTGGAGAGGTGGGTGCGCATCGCGGCGCGGGCCGCTTCCGGATCGCGGCGCAGGATCGCTTTATAGATGTCCTCGTGCTCGCGGTTCACGCGGTCGAGGTAGTCGGCCGGCTTGTCCTCGCCGAGACCGGGGGTGTTCAGGCGGGCGCGCGGGATGATCGCGCTGCCCAGTTGGCCCAGCAGCTCGACGAAATACCGGTTGTCGGTCGCTTCCGCGATGAGCTGGTGGAAGCGCACGTCGGCCTCGACGGACGTGCGGCCGTTCTCGAGCGCGCGCTGCATCTCGCCCAGCGCTTGTCCCATCTGCGCCACCTGGTCCTCGGTGCGGCGCGAGGCGGCCAGCCACGCGGCTTCCGTCTCCATGCTGATGCGCAGTTCCAGGATCGCGAGCACGTCGCGCACGGTCACCACGGTGTCCGTGCCGATGCCGAGCGTGGTCGCGGGCGGTTCCAGCACGAAGGTGCCGATGCCGTGGCGCGTCTGCACGAGCCCGCCCGCCTGCAGCTGCGAGATCGCCTCGCGCACCACCGTGCGGCTCACGCCGTATGCTTCCATGATCGCCGCTTCCGGCGGCAGCTTGTCGCCCGGGTTGAATTCGGAGCGGCGGATGCGCGCGCTCAGTTCTTCCACGACGCCCTGGGCGAGGTTGCGGTATTTCTTGCGGGCGGGCAGCAGGGTGGTCGGCGAGTTCATGCGGGCATGGTAAACAATAGGTCCGGGACACGATTATAGCCGTGCGGACTCACTTGTCTGACAAGTTTGCAAAAAAAGTCTGCACGTCGTCCCTGCCTGCACGTCGTCCCCGCCTGCACGTCGTCCCCGCCCGCACGGCGTCCCCGCCCGCACGTCGTCCCCGCCTACACGTCGTCCCCGCGCAGGCGGGGACCCAAGTTCCGTGGTCAGCCCGGAATTGGGCTCCCGCCTGCGCGGGAGCGACGCGTGGTCGGACGTCAGACGACATATGGTATGCCGACGCCGGTAAAATCACCATGTTACGGCCGGTATTTCGGCCCGTTGTGCAGGAACACGCCGCCCTGGTAGAAGGTCGTGATGTCGTCCGCCGGCGGAAACTGCACTTCGGCTGGCAGCTTGTCCGCGAACTGCTGCGAGCTGTCCTGCGGCTTGTAGCGCAGGAAGGCCGCATGGCGGTCGTCCCACCAGCGGCCCTCGTTGTCCGAGATGCCGAACGTGATCGTGTGGCCCACGCGCGGCGCGGTCAGCGAGCGGTGCAGCAACTGCACGAGGTCGTCGAGCGACAGCCACGTCACCATCTGGCGGTAATTCGTCGCCTCCGGCCAGCAGTAGCCGATGCGGATGCACACGGTCTCCACGCCGAAACGGTCCCAGTAATAGCGCGACAGCGTCTCGCCGAACACTTTCGATACGCCGTAGTAGCCGTCCGCGCGCGGGGGCATGGTGGCGTCGACGAGGTCCGTCGTCTTGTACATGCCCATCGTGTGGTTGGTGCTGGCGAAGATAACGCGGCGGATGCCCAGTTTGTGCACGGCCTCGTACAGGTTGACCATGCCGAGGATGTTGGCCTGCATGATCGGCGCCCATTCCTCTTCGGTGGAGATGCCGCCGAAGTGCAGGATGGCGTCGACGCCTTCGCACATGCGCATGACGGCGTCGCGGTCCCCCAGGTCGCACAGGACGATTTCCTCGTGCGGCGCGGCCGGGCCGAAGTCGGCCACGTCGGACAGGCGCACGATGTCGGCGAATTCGTGCAGGCGCTCGCGCAGGCGGCGGCCCAGGTTACCGGCGGCGCCGGTGAACAGGATGCGTTTGAATGGTTTCGTCATTTGTAGTCGTTGATACGGGAAGGGAAAAGCGGCACGGGGACAAGCCCGCGTGCCGCAATGCTAACAGCCTTCCCGTCCCGTTGGCCAGTGGGCGCGCCGAATCACGCGCGCCGCCGCCGCGCCAGCCCGAGCAGCGCGAGGCCCGTCAGGCACAGCGCCGGGGCCGGCGCTTCGGGCAGGCGCACGTCGGCCGTCGCCGTCGCGACGGGGTCCTGGCCGGGCAGCGTGGCGAACGCGATCGCGTCGCCGGCCGTATTTAAATAGTTCAGGTTCGCGTCCAGCAGCGCCACCTCGAGCGTGCTGCCCGCACCTGCCTGCGGATCGATGTCGAACGACACATCGAACACGAGGTGGCCGCCGAAGCGCGTCCACTGCCCGAACTCGTTCCAGCCTTGCGCGTTGCCCAGCACGACGCCCGTCGCCGGCGCGCCGCCCACGTCGCCGAGGAAGATCGGGGCGCCGCCCCCATCGTCCGCGATGCCGGAAAAGCCGGCCAGCGTCGCGTGCATGGGGCTCGCCGCGGCCTGGCCGAGGATCAGGAAGTCGAGGTAGCCGGACTGTCCCGCGTAATCCCGCGTGTCGACCACCACGTGGTACGTTGGTACCGCGCCGGCCGTGGCGCACGCGAACAACAGGGACAGCATGCCGATGAGTTTTTTCATGGCTGCCCCGCGAACAGGCGCGGCGTGTAGGCGATGGCCACGCGGCTGGGGTTCGTGAAGACGAGCGGGAACGTCACCGTCTGGCCCGGCGCGAGACGCGTCGAGCCCACGGTGAGCGTCGGCGCGCCGCCCTGGCTGCCGCTGCGGTTCGCGAGCGCGACGCCGTCGGAGAGCGTGTCGAGCCGCAACATCAGCACGCCCTCGTAGGTCGTCGTCGACTGGTTGGTGAAGGCGAGCGTGCCGCTCGACTGCTGCGTCGTGCGGTTCAGCGTGAGGCCGGACTGCGTCACCTTCATGTTCGGACCGGCGTCGGTGAACAGCGTGACGGGCGCGCTGCCTTCGAACGCGCCCAGGTCCGGCGCGGCGCCGGCGTAGGGCAGGCCCACGTTCACGCCCTTGTCCAGGAGGTCGCTGCCGGCGGCGAGCCGCAGGTGCGGCAGTTGCGGCAGGCTGCCGTCCGGCAGGCGCGGCGCGTCCCAGCCGTCCAGCGACGCGCCCTGGAAATCGGCGCTCGTGACCGACACGTTCGCGAGGTTCCAGCTGTTGTTGGCGACGTCCGCGCCGGCTACGTTCGACACCAGCGTCCCTTGCCACGCGAGGTTGTTGCGCAGGATGCCCAGCGCGACGGCGGCGCCGGAGGCGTCGACCCCCAGCATGTTGAAGTCCGGCCGGTTGTTCACGCCCGTGTTGTTATAGAAGTAGCTCGCGGCGGGGTGGTGGTTGGCATAGAAGCCCGACGCCTTGTTGTTGAACGCGACGTTGAAGCGGGCGATGTGCTGCGGCGCGTTGGCCTGGTAGCCGCCGCCGAACCCGCCGACCTTGAAGCCGTTGCCGTTCCCCGCGGGGATAGCCGTCGTCGTGCCCGGATAATAGCCGTGGCGCCAGGCCCACGAATTTTCGACGGTGACGACGGAGCCGGCGTTGATGAAGTCGTAGCCGTCGTCCGTGTTGGCCCACGCGCGGCAGCCGCGCAGCACGTTGCCCGGCTGGTTGGCGCCGACGTGCACGCCGAAGCCGTCCGCGTTCTGGCCCGGGCCGCTCTTGCTGTACGGGTCGTAGTTATGGTGCGAATCCACGTTCAGCACGAGGTTGTTGCTGCCCTTGGCGATGAACATGCCGGGCCCCATGTGGTGGTGCGTGTCGATCGCCTCGAACGTGTTGTTGCTGCCGCTGTTCCACACGCCCCACGATTCGTTGTTCAACAGATTGCCCGGCTGTTGCGGCGCGCCCGTCACTTCCAGGCCCTTCAGGTGGATCCAGCTGCCCGTCACGTTGAAGCCCTTCACGCGGCAGTTGTCCTTCATCTGCGAAAAGTCGAACACGGGCGTCTCGCCCGGATATGCCCAGTAACGGATCGTCTTGCCCGACTGCCCGCTCTTGTTCAGGGTGACCACATTGACCGTGTCCGTCATGCTGGCGCACTGGTTCAGGCCACCGTGGAAGATATACGACCCGCCGCGGAAGTACACGGTGTCGCCGGCCACCGCGGCCGATTGCGCCTTCGCGAACGTCGCCCACGGCGCCGCCTGCGTGCCTGCATTCGCGTCGCTGCCGGTGGGCGCCACGTAATACGTCGCCGCTCCCGCCCAGCCCGCGCAGGACAGGATCGCGAGCGCGAATGCGCCCCGTGCGAGGTGCTGCTGTCTTGTTCTCATATCGCCTCCTCTGTCGCTGTTGTTGTTGGACCGTCATTACCTGCCCAAACGGATGGGGCGTCAATCGGGGTGCGGCGAACGCTCAGCATGTTGAGTAATTGGTCCAACCACGAAACGGTCGCCACTGGACTGCTAATATTTCAGTGACCCTTCACCTTGACCCGGACCTCCATGAATTTACGTCCCGCCTTGCTGCTGGCGCTCGCCGCCGCCGCTGTCCCCGCGCACGCCGCGCGCGCCCTGTATGACTTCAATCCCGGCTGGAAGCTCGTCGTCGGCGACCCCGCGGACGCCGCGCGTCCCGGCTTCGACGACGGCGCGTGGAAGGCCATCAGCCTGCCGCACGCATGGAACGAGGACGATGCCTTCCGCAAGGACATCGCGGACCTGTCGACGGGTGTGGCCTGGTATCGCAAGCACTTCAGGGTGCCCGGCCTGAAGCCGGGGCAGAAGGTGTTCCTCGAATTCGAAGGCGCGCGCCAGGCGGCCACGGTGTTCGTCAATGGCCGCAAGGTCGCGCTGCACGAGAACGGCATCAATGCGTTCGGCGTCGAGATCGCGGGCGCGCTTGTCAATGGCGACAATGTCGTGGCCGTCCGCACGGACAACAGCTGGGACTACCGCGAACAGGCGACGGGCCAGCGCTACCAGTGGAACGACAAGAACTTCTTTGCGAACTACGGCGGCCTGCCGAAGAATGTGCGCCTGCACGTGACGGAACCCGTGTACCAGACCTTGCCGCTGGTCGCGAGCCTTGGCACGACGGGCGTGTACGTGTATGCGCGCGACTTCGACATCCCGCACCGCAAGGCCACCATCACGGCCGAATCGCAGGTGCGCAACGATTCCGCGAAGGCCCGCAAGGTCGCGTACGAGGTGGAGCTGCGCGACAGGGACGGCAGGCGCGTCGCGCGCTTCGGCGCACCCGCGCAGGTGATTGCGCCCGGCGCGACCGCCACACTGAAGGCCGGCGCACCCGTCGCCGGGCTGAATTTCTGGAGCTGGGGCTACGGCTATCTATACGACGTGGTGACGACCTTGACGGTCGACGGCAAGCCGCTCGACGCGGTCACCACCCGCACGGGCTTTCGCAAGACGGCCTTCCGCAACGGGATGATCGAATTGAACGACCGCGTGATCCAGATGCACGGCTATGCGCAGCGCACGACGAACGAGTGGCCCGCGGTGGGCAGCGCCGTCCCCGCGTGGCTGTCGGACTACAGCAACGGCCTCGCGCTGGAAAGCAATGCGAACCTGATCCGCTGGATGCACGTGACGCCGTGGAAGCAGGACGTGGAATCGCTCGACCGCCTGGGCCTGATGGAGGCGATGCCGGCCGGCGATTCGGAAGGCGACGTGAAGGACCGCCGCTGGGAGCAGCGCCTCGACGTGATGCGCGACGCCATCGTCTACAACCGCAACAACCCCAGCATCGTGTTCTACGAGAGCGGCAACAAGGGCGTGAGCGCGGACCACATGCGCGCGATGAAGGCGCTGCGCGACGAGTTCGATCCGTACGGCGGCCGCGCATCCGGCAGCCGCGAGATGCTGAGCCAGGACCTGCAACATGTCGCGGAATACGGCGGCGAAATGCTGTACATAAACAAGAGCGCGGGCATGCCGATGTGGGCGATGGAATACTCGCGTGACGAGGCGCTGCGAAAGTACTGGGACGAACTCAGTCCGCCGTTCCACAGGGACGGCGACGGCCCGCTCCACAAGGGCCAGGACGCGAGCGTCTACAACCGCAACCAGGACAGCTTCACGATCGAGGACGTCCAGCGCTGGTACGACTACTGGCGCGAGCGTCCGGGCACCGGCACACGCGTATCGGGCGGCGGCGTCAACATCGTGTTTTCCGACTCGAACACGCATCACCGCGGCGCCGAGAACTACCGCCGCAGCGGCGAGGTCGACGCCATGCGCATCAAGAAGGATGCGTGGTACGCGCACCAGGTCATGTGGGACGGCTGGGTCGACGTGGAGCATCCGCGCGCCCACATCGCCGGCCACTGGAACTACCCGGTGGGGACCGTCAAGCCGGTCACGGTCGTCTCCAGCGCGGACAGCGTGAAGCTGTTCCTGAACGGGAAAGAGGTCGGGCCGGCGGTGCAGAGCGCGCGCTTCCTGTTCACGTTCGACAAGGTGGCGTGGGTTGCGGGCGAACTGAAGGCGGTCGGCTACGACGCGCACGGCAAGCAGGTCTGCGAGACGACGCTGGCCACCGCCGGCGCGCCCGCTGCGCTGAAACTCACGCCCATCGTATCGCCGCGGGGCCTGCGCGCGGACGGCGCCGACATGGCGCTCGTGCAGGTGGAAGTCGTGGACGCCGCCGGCCGCCGCAATCCGCTCGCGCTGGACAAGGTCGATGTCGACGTGCAGGGCCCGGCCGAATGGCGCGGCGGGATCGCGCAGGGGCCGGACAACTACATTCTCGCGCGGTCGTTGCCGGTGGAGGGCGGCGTGAACCGCGTGCTGCTGCGCTCGACGCCGCAGGCGGGCCGCATCGTCGTCCGCGCCCGCGCGCAGGGCCTGGCGCCGGGCGAGGTGGTGCTCGAATCGAAGAGCGTCGCGGTGCACGATGGCCTCGCCGCGCTGCCGCCCGCGCCGCCCGCGCACCTGGACCGGGGCCCGACGCCGGCGACGCCGTCGTTCACCGTGTCGCGCGTGGCCGTACCGGTGGCATCCAGCGATGGGCGGGAGGGGAACAAGTCGTTTGACGACGACGAGACGACGGCGTGGACGAGCAGCGCCGGCGGCACGCCCCAGATCACGTACACGCTGGCGCGGCCGGCGCGGCTGGCGGAAATCGCGCTGAAACTGACGGGCTGGCGCGAGCGCAGCTATCCGCTCAAGATCTATGTGGATGGCCAGGAAGCGTGGAGCGGCGTCACGCCGAAGAGCCTCGGTTATGTGACCCTGCCGCTGAAACCCGTGCAGGGCCGCACGGTGCGCATCGTCCTGGACGGCAAGGCCGACGACAGCGGCGGTACCGGGCTGACGGAGGTGGCCAACCAGGCGAATACGGCGACGGGGACGAAGGGCGTGTCGACGTCTACGCTGTCCATCGTCGAGGCGGAATTCTATGAAAGGCCGTGAGCGATGAGCGCCCTCGAGGTCCCGTTCCGCCTGGACCGCTCACGCAACGCGACCGTGCAGGTGTTCGAGCACCTGCGCGCGCAGATCGTGAGTCTCGCGGTGAAGCCCGGCGCCGTGCTGGCGCGGCCCGAGTTGTGCGCGTATTTCCAGTTGTCGCAGAGTCCCATCCGCGAAGCGCTGCTGCGGCTGGAGGAGGAGCGCCTCGTCGACATCTACCCGCAGCACCAGACGCGGGTGCGGCTCATCGACCTCGCCGCGGCGCGCCAGGCGCATTTCTTCCGCCTCTCGGTGGAACTGGAAATCGCGTGGGTGCTGGCCCGCCAGCCGCGCCCGGACCTTGGCAAGGCGCTGCAGGATCTGGTCGCCCGCCAGCGCGGGTGCCTGGAAGCGGGCGACCTGGAAAACTTCACGCGCATCGACATGGATTTCCACATGCGGATGTACGAGGCGTCCGAGCTGCCCGACCTGTGGGCCATGATGCGTCGCTGCAGCGGCAACCTCGATCGGTTGCGCCGCCTGCACCTGCCGTTGAATGGAAAGGCCCTGTCGATCCTGCAGCAGCACGGCCAGATCGCGCGCTGCATCGGGCAGGGCGACGCGGCCGGCGCCCAGCGCGCCGTGCGCCAGCATTTGTCCGGCACCCTGCAGGCGCTGGACGTGCTGCGCGCGCGTTTTCCGGACATGATGCTGCCGGCGGATTACGCGCCGGCCTGACGGCTACTTCGACGACGCGATTTGCGGGTGCAGCAGGGCGTCCGCGCGCTTGCGTTCCGCGGCCGTCAGCGTGGGCGCCAGCGCCTGCAGCGCGGCAGCCGCGCCGTCGTGGCCGGCCTGGCGCGCGAGGTCGAGCATGACGTAAGCCGTCGACGCGTCTTTCGCGCCGCCCTCGCCGTGCGCCGCCATCACGCCCAGGTTGAACATGGCGTCCGGCTGGCCCTGGCGCGCCGCGGCGGCGAACCACTGGCGCGCGGTGGCGAGGTTCTTGCCGACGATTTCGCCACTGTAGAAATAGGTGCCGAGCGCGAACTGGGCGTCGCGGTCGCCCTTCAGCGCCGCGTCCTTGTAAAACACGATGGCTTTCGCGGAATCGGCCGGCACGCCTTCGCCGAGGTCGAACATCCGCCCGGCCGCGAACATGGCGGCGGGGATGCCGGCGCGGGCCGCGGCCTCGAAATACGCGCCCGCCCGTTTCACGTCGCGCGGGCCGCCGTCGGCCGTGTAGTACGCGAGGCCCAACAGGTATTGCGCCGGCGCGGAGCCGTAACCGGCCGCTTTTTCGTACCAGGCGCGCGCCCTGGCGGCGTCGGGCGGAATGCCGATGCCGCGGTCGTAGATCCGCGCCAGCATGAACGCGGCCTCGCTGCGCGGCGGGAGCAGGTCGGGGCGGGCCGGATCGTACGGCTTCTCGTCCACCTTTTGCAGCCACGCGATGGCCTGCGCGGTGTCCTTCGCAGTCCCGAGTCCATACAGGTGAAGGCGCGCCAGCATCAGCGCCGCTTCGTCATAGCCGATCTTTTTCCATGCCGTGGAAAAGAGGTCGAGTGCCCGCGCGTACTCCTTGTTGTCGAAGGCTTCGAAGCCCAGCGCGAGCGTTTTGTCATTCAGGGCGATGCGGTTGCGGCCGGCCGCGAAGCGCCAGTCGGCGCCGCCGCAGCCGGTTGTTGCCCGACCGATGGGCGAGGGGATACCGCCTGCGGCGAACATGTTGGAGACGTCGCCCAGCGGCGCCAGGTCGGAGGCGCGCGGCACGTCGTTCGACAGGCTGTCGTCCAGCCCGAAGTCGCGCATGTACGCGATCGTGACCGGATCATAGGCGGGATTGTGCGAGTCCATGAACGCGCACGACGACGCCGACCGGCCGTTCATGATGCGGTTTTTCGCGGCGTTGATCGCATGGGGATCGCCGGCGGTCCCGCGCGCGCCGTTCACGACGACGGTGTCCGTCTGGGCATGGACGGCCGAAGCCAGAAGGACGGACAGCAAGGCGGGGATGATGCGTGGTTTCATCTTGTCTCCTCAGTGTGTCGGCCAAGGATAGCGCAGCGCATGTCGGTCAATCGCTCACGGGATTGAGCGATTCGGCGGCGTAAGTACGCGCGGAGCGTTCTGCGATAACGACAGCGGCGGCTATTGCGCGAAATGACCGCAAAAAGGAATCGCAATCGCGACATTGATCGGTTCGTGTGGCGTTTGCGCACGCACTTCGCTCACGCCGATGAGTATTTCTTGCTGATATATCACGGCGAGTGCGTGCAACCCTACACTGTTTCCAAGCCGCCTCGCCGCGACAAAAACAGACCGCACAGCGGTACATCTAGGAGACAGAAAACATGCACGACATCCGACAGGTCATTCGCCCCACGCGCCTCGCCTACGCCGTCTCGCTGGCGGTCGCTTCGCTGATGGCCGGCCAGGCCGCGCTCGCGCAAGACACGACCCCGCCGCAGGACGCGACCAACGCCCAGGCCCAGGGCGCCGGCGCGACCGCCGCGCCGCAGGGCAACCAGGAGATCGCGAGCGGCATAGCCACCGTGGTCGTCTCGACCCGCAAGTCGCAGCAGTCGTCGATCGCCCGCAAGAAGAACGCGGCCACCGCGATCGA
>JBJMVU010000466.1:0-67528 GCA_045810485.1 Massilia sp.
AAGCCGTCATCCGCCAGGCCGCCATCGACGCGCACGGCACCGCCGAACTGACGTACGGCGGCCGCGCGCTGGACCTCTCCAAGCCGTTCCACCGCCTGACGATCGACCAGGCCATCAACAAGTACGCCCCGCACTACACGGACGAACAGCTGCACGACATGGCGATCCTGTAGGCCGAACTGGCGAAGTTCGGCGTCAAGACGCACGCAATCTCGGGCCTGGGCGCGCTGCAGCTGTCGCTGTTCGAAGAGACGGCGGAAGCGCAGCTGTGGGAACCGACCTTCATCATCGACTACCCGGTCGAAGTGTCGCCGCTGGCGCGCGCGTCGGACTCGCGCGACGGCATCACGGAACGCTTCGAGCTGTTCATGGTGGGCCGCGAGATCGCCAACGGCTTCTCGGAGCTGAACGATCCGGAAGACCAGTCGGCGCGCTTCCTGGCGCAGGTCGAAGCGAAGCAGGCGGGCGACGAGGAGGCGATGTACTACGACGCCGACTACATCCGCGCGCTGGAATACGGCATGCCCCCGACGGGCGGCTGCGGTATCGGTATCGACCGCCTGATGATGATCATCACCGATTCGCCGAACATCCGCGACGTGCTGCTGTTCCCGCATTTGCGCAAGGAAGATTAAGCGTCACGCGTCACAAAAAAAGGCGCGGACGAAAAATCGTCCGCGCCTTTTTTATTGTCGTTTGCAGTTGAACGTCGTTCCCGCGCAGGCGGGAACCCAGGTTGCACGCGCAGTCGAACCGCACGCAAAATTGGATCCCCGCCTTCGCGGGGACGACGGTGTTCTACGTTATCGAACCACCCGATAGCAGGGAACATACTCCTTGCCCGGCAATTTCATGCGGCTCTGCTCGACGAACGACTGCAGCAGCTTGTCCATCGGCGCCATGATCTCGTTCTCGCCGTGGATCTCGAACTTGCCGAACTGCTCGATCGCGCGGATGCCCTCTTCCTTCACGTTGCCCGCGACGACGCCGGAGAACGCGCGGCGCAGGTGCGCGGCCAGCAGGTGCGTTTCCTGGTTCTTGTGCAGCGAGAGATTGCGCATGTTCTCGTGCGTCGGACGGAACGGCTTCTGGAATTCCGGATCGATGCGCAGGCCCCAGTTGAAGTAGTACGCATCGCTGCGCGCCTTGCGGAATTCGCGCACCTGGCGGATCCCCTGCTGCATCTCGCGCGCCACCGCATCCGGGTCGTCGATGATGATCTTGTAGCGGTGCCGGGCCGCCTCGCCCAGGGTCAGGCCGATGAACTGGTCGATCTGCTCGAAGTACTCGCGCGCCGTCGCCGGGCCCGTGAACACGAGCGGGAACGGCTGTTCCGCGTTGTCCGGGTGGAGCAGGATGCCGAGGATGTACAGGATCTCTTCCGCCGTGCCCGCGCCGCCCGGGAACACGACGATGCCGTGGCCCGTGCGCACGAAGGCTTCCAGGCGCTTCTCGATGTCCGGCATGATCACGAGGTCGTTGACGATCGGGTTCGGCGACTCCGCCGCGATGATGCCCGGTTCCGAGATGCCGAGGTAGCGGCCGCCCTGCAGGCGCTGCTTGGCGTGGCCGATGGTGGCGCCCTTCATCGGGCCCTTCATCGCGCCCGGGCCGCAGCCCGTGCAGATATCGAGTTCGCGCAGGCCGAGCTGGTAGCCGACGTGCTTCGAGTAGTTGTACTCGACGCGGTTGATCGAGTGGCCGCCCCAGCACACGACGAGGTTCGGATTGCGCTGCGGCTGGATCGCGTTGGCGTTGCGCAGGATGTGGAAGACGGCGTCCGTGATGCCTTCCGGGCGCGTGAGGTCGAAGCGCGGATTGTCCGTTACTTCGAAGTTCACGTAGACGATGTCGCGCAGGACCGAGAACAGGTGCTCGTGGATACCCTTGATCATCTTGCCGTCGACGAAGGCGTGGGCGGGCGCGCCGCGGATATCGAGCTTGATGCCGCGTTCGCGCTGGACGATCCTGATGTCGAAATCCTTGTACCGCTCGAGCAGTTCCTTGCCGTCGTCGATCGAACTGCCGGAGTTGAGCACCGCCAGCGCGCATTTGCGGAAGATCTGGTACAGGCCACCCTGGCTCGTATCGAGGAGCTTGGCCACCTCGGCCTTCGACAGGACTTCCAGCCGTCCTTCCGGAGAAATCAGCGTATCGACAACGTCGTAATTCATGGTGTGTTCCTTTTCTCTTCTGTGAATCGGTGTGGCTTTTGCTCCAATATACGACAAGTCACGCGGGTTTGTGTCTCCGTTTTCGCTTATGCCGATTCCGCATATGGCTGAGCTGCAAAAAGCTGGCCCCATATGCACGATTTCCACTAAAATGCGACGCTGGGCGGCCACCCTTACCCAGGATGGCCTTGCCCCGCATACGCAAATCATTCTTATAAAGATAGGGGAGGAACCGCATGAGCGGTGCAGCTACTACCACCACGGAACCGAAGGCGGTACCGGAATTCAGGCAGATCATGGGGCACCCGGCGCCGCTGTGGATGCTGTTCATGACCGAGTTCTGGGAACGCTTCGCTTTCTACGGCATCCGTTGGGCCCTGGTGCTCTACATCGTCGCCCAGTTCTACGGCGGCAGCGGCGTGGGCCAGGCCGACGCCAACCTGACCTATGGTTCCTACCTCGCCCTGGTGTACGCCGGCGCCGTGTTCGGCGGCTACATCGCCGACCGCGTGATCGGCTACCAGCGCTCGATCCTCGTCGGCGCATCGTTCATGGTGGTCGGCCTGTTCGCCATCACGATCCCCAACCCGGACGTGTTCAAGCTGGGCCTCGCCACCATCATCGTCGGCAACGGCATGTTCAAGCCGAACATCTCCGCCATGGTCGGCCAGCTGTACGGCATCGCCGACCAGCGCCGCGACTCCGGCTTCACCATCTTCTACATGGGCATCAACGGCGGCGGCTTCCTCGCCCCGATCCTGACCGGCGCGCTGGCGCAAAGCATGTCGGGCCAGACGGGCGTCCCGGCCTACAAGGTCGTGTTCTTCGCCGCCGGCGTCGGCATGATCCTGTCGCTGATCTGGTTCCAGATCGGCCGCCGCATGCTGAAGGGCATCGGCGCCGCCACCGGCCCGCTCGGGAACCCGATGCGCGTCGTCGGCGTCGTCATCGGTTCGTTCCTCGTGATCCCGGTCGTGTACTTCCTGCTGAAGCTCGGCGCCGAGAAGCTGCAGGGCGTGCTGTCGGTCCTCTTCATCATCCTCGCGATCATGCTGATGGTGGAAGGCATCCGCGGCGGCGCGGTCGTGCGCGACAAGACGATCGCCATGCTCGTCATCTTCTTCTTCAACGTGATGTTCTGGTGCTTCTTCGAGCAGGCCGGCAGCTCGTTCACGTTCCTGGCCGAGTACATCGTGCGCCGCGACTTCGGCACCTGGACCTTCCCGACCGGCTGGTTCCAGTCCGTGAACACGCTGGCCATCATCGTCTGCGCGCCGATCGTCGCCTCGGTGTGGGTCGCGATGGGCCGCAGGAACCCGTCCATCCCGCGCAAGTTCGGCCTGGGCCTGATCTTCAACGGCCTGGCGTTCCTGCTGCTGATGTTCGCGCTGCAGCACCTCGTCGGCCCGGACAGCAAGATCCCGTTCTGGACGCTGTTCATGGTGTACGTGGTCCAGTCCATCGGTGAACTGTGCCTGTCGCCGATCGGCCTGTCGATGGTGACCAAGCTCGCGCCGACCCGCCTCGTGGGCCTGGGCATGGGCGGCTGGTTCCTGTCCACCGGTATCGGCAACAACCTGTCGGGCATCTTCGCTTCCGTCGTCTCGGGTGAAAAAGGCATGACCGTGGAATCGGCGCTGTCCGGCTACACGTTCGGCTTCTGGGCGCTGATCGGCGCCGGCGTGCTGCTGTTCCTGGTGGCGCCGCTGATCCAGAAACTGATGCACGGCGTGAAATAAACTTCCACGCCTCTTCCACGACGGCGGCCTGCGGGCCGCCGTCGTTGTTTACCGTCATACGAACGCCAGGTCATGCAGCTGGATCGTGTCGTCGATCCAGTCCTCGCAATGCCCGAACCGGTAGCCCAGCGCCCTGGCGCGCGACGTGTCGAGGACCAGGGCCCCGGGTACGTCGAACGGCGACAGGCGCCCCATCTCCGCCGGCGGCACGCGCTGGCGCATGCGCACGGGCGTGTCCAGCACGGCGCCGACCCGCTCGTACAGCCCCCTGGCCGACAGCGCGCCGTCGCACGCCGCGTTGACCGGCCCCGTGAAATCCTGCATCCCGACCCAGACGAGGAAATCGGCCGCACCCTGCAGCGGCATGAAGGACAGCTGCGCGTGCGGATTCGAGTATTCCAGCACCCCGTTCATGCGCGCCAGTTCCACGTAGTGCGCGAGGCGGCCGGTAAAATCTTCCGGCCCGCCCAGCACGTGCGCCAGGCGCGGCGTGACGAGGGGCAGCGCGCCGTCGCGCACGAGATAGGCCTCGGCCTGCACCTTGCCCGCGACATAGCATTCCGTCGCGCGACACGGATCGTGCCACGGATAGCCCGTGTCGATCGGCTGGGCCTCGACGGCCAGGTCGCTTTCGCGCAGCGGATCCGGGTGGTCGTAGCCGAGCGTGCGGTAGGCGTCGATGGTCGATGCCATCACGTAGCGCCCCACCCTGCCCGCGAACGTGCGCACGGCGATGGCCGCGTCCAGCGGGTTGTAGCACATCTGGTCGTACACGATGTCGAACGGACCGAGGTGCGCGAACGCGTTGCGCATCGCGGTCTCGTTGCGGCGGTCGACGCGCACGCGCGCGATGCGGTCGCCGAACGGGTCGGGCGCATAGCCGCGCGTCGCGATCGTGACACGATGGCCGGCGCGCAGCAGGCGCTGCACGAGCAGCTTGCCGATATAGCGGGTACCGCCGATCACCAGGACATTCTTGGGCATGAAGTTTTCCTTAGTCTGTGGGCGAGGCTCGTAGCACTGTTTTGGTGAATCCGTTATATTCTGTAACTAGAACGGCAATTGTTCAAACGAGAAAAATAAACCTTATGAATAAGAAAAACTTACGCTCGGGGATGGCGTGAAACCGCTGCGCAGCCTGTCCGGCCTGATCGACTTCGATTGCGCGGCGCGCTGGGGCAGCTTCAAGCTGGCCGCGCGCGAGCTGCACAAGACGCCCGCCGCCGTCAGCCTGCAGGTCAAGCAGCTCGAGGAAGCCATCGGTTTCCCGCTGTTCGTGCGGCATCCGCGCCACATCGCGCTGACGGCCAAGGGCCAGGAGCTGGCGATCGTCGTCGCGCGCATGCTGGCCGACCTGCGCGGCAAGGTGGCGGCGCTGCAACGGGGCGACGAGGAGGCCATGCTGCGCATCTCGACGACGCACTCGTTCGCGATCAAATGGCTGGTGCCGCGCATGTCGCGCTTCACGAAGCTGCATCCGGAACTGGACCTGCGCATCGACTCCAACGACACGCCGGTCGACATCGAGGACGACGCCGTCGACGTGGCGATCCGCTACGGCCAGGTGCGCGACGACGACCCCGCCCTGCTGTTCCGCGAACGGCTCGTGCCCGTGTACAGCCCGGATTTACTGGCGGAGGGCCAGGACGCGCTGCAACTGTCGGACCTGGCGCGGTTTCCGCTGCTGTGCGAGCGTACGCCGGAAACCTGGCTGCAGCTGCTGAACGAGAACCGCGCGCTGAAGGGCGACTATGATTTTTCGCGCACGTACAGCCACTGGGGCGTGCTGGCGCAGGCGGCCGTCGCGGGCCAGGGCATCGGCCTCGTGCCGTACGGGATCGCGTTCGAGGACATCCGCGCGGGCACGCTGCTGCAGCTCGCGTGCAAGAGCGCACCGTTCGGGTATGGCTATCGGCTGCTCGTCAATCCGCACAAGGAGGCGATGCCGAAGGTCCAGCATTTCCGCGAGTGGATCACCGGCGAAATGGAGTCAATGAGCCGGACCGTCGACACGTAGGGTGGGCTCCCCGAGCCCACGCGGACGCCGGCACCCCGCATGCGTTACGCGTGGGCACAGCGTGCCCACCCTACCGGGTCTTCTCGCGGCCCACGAAATAGAGAAGCACGCAGATCGCCGCATACGGCAGGATCGACAGCAGGTCCGAACTGGCGCCCGCGAAGAACGGATTCGCGGCCCCGGCCCACTTGTTCATCGCATCGTCGAAGTCCGTCATCACACCGGCCGTGATGGCGATGATGATGCCGGCCAGCGCGCCACCCGCGATGTAGCCGGACGCCAGCAAGGTGCCCGAGCTGCGGTCGCCCGCGGCCTGCAATTCTTCCTCGTGCATGCCCTGGTACTGCGGCAGGGTGTTGTTGCGGCGGTCGACCATCCAGCGGATGATGCCGCCGATCGCGATCGGCAACGTGGACACGAGCGGCAGGTACACGCCCACCGTGAACGCGAGCGACGCGACGCCGGACATCTCCAGCACGACGGCCACCATCACGCCGAACAGCACGAGGGTCCACGGCAGCTGGTGGTCGAGGATGCCCTTGATGATGTACGACATCAGCACGGCCTTCGGCGCATCGAACTTCTTGACCTCGGTGCCGTCCGGCCGCGTGTGGTACTGGCCGTTGATGCCGGGGTCGACGAGATAAGCGAGCGAACCGTCGGCCCGCACGAGGTATTTGCCGGCGGGGCCGCCAACGGTATCCGTCTTCTGCCAGACTTTATACGTGGCGTGATCCGACGCGGCCTGCGGCCCCTGCAGCTGCGCGGTGTCGGCCAGCTTCGCCGCATCCGTCGTCACGTGCGGCGCCACCTGCGCGGCCGGCACGTACACGGTGCCCGCGTCGTTCAGCTTCAGCAGGATCGGGCCCAGGATCAGCGCGGACGCCAGCGCGCCCGCCAAAATCGCGTACTGCTGCAGCTTCGGCGTCGAGCCGACGAGGAAGCCCGTCTTGAGGTCTTGCGACGTCGTGCCCGCGTTGCTCGCGGCGATGCAGACGATGGCGCCGACCGACAGCGCCGTCACGTAGTAGCGGCCGCCCGTCCAGCCCATCGCGAGGAAGATCAGGCACGTGAACAGCAGGGTCGCGACGGCCATGCCGGAGATCGGGTTCGACGACGAACCCACCTCGCCGGTCAGCCGCGACGACACGGTCGAGAACAGGAATCCGAACACGAGGATCAAGAGTGCGCCAAGGAGATTCATGTGCAGCGGCGTGGCGAACGTGATCACGGCGATGATGCCCAGGCAGCCGATCACCACCCATTTCAGCGGCATGTCCTGCTCGGTGCGCAGCGACGTGTCGACGCTGGACGATTTTCCGATGCCCGCGAGGCCGCCTTTCAAACCGTTCCAGATCGTGGGCAAGGAGCGCACAAGCGAAATCAGGCCGCCCGCAGCCACGGCGCCCGCGCCGATGTACAGCACGTAGGCGCTGCGCACGTCGTCCGGGCTCATGTCGCGGATCAGCATCGTGCCCGGCGCCACCGGCACCGTCAGCGCGTCGCCGAAGAATTTGATCATCGGGATCAGGAGCAGGTACGACAGCACGCCGCCGCCCGCCATGATCATCGCGATGCGCGGGCCGATGATGTAGCCGACGCCCAGCAACTCGGGCGAGATCTCGGCGCCCGCCGAACCGGCCTTCAACGGCGCGTCGAAGACGAAGTTGACCGTGTCCTTCCACAGTTTGAGCGAGATGTTGAGGACCTTGTACAGCAGGCCCAGGCCGAAGCCGCCGAAGATGATGAAGGCGCGCCGGCGGGCTTCCTTCGCTTCGTCGGAGTCCGCGTCGCGCACTTCGCCGGCGGCTTCGCGCGAGGTCTGCGTCGCCGCGGCCTTCAGCACTTCCGCGCAGGCGGTGCCCTCCGGGTATTTCAGTTCGCGGTGCTGGTCGACGATCATCGTGCGGCGCATCGGGATCATCATCAGGATGCCCAGCAGCCCGCCCAGCACGCCCACGAGCATCACGCGCGAGATCTCCAGATCGAAGCCGAGGATCATGATCGCGGGCATGGTGACGCCGAGGCCGAACGCGAGCGATTCGCCGGCCGAACCGGCCGTCTGCGTGATGCTGTTCTCGAGGATCGTCGATTCGCGCCCGCCCACTTTTTTCGCGAGGCCGAACAGGGTGATCGCGATGACGGCGACGGGGATCGACGCGCTGACGGTCAGCCCCACCTTCAGCACGAGGTACAGCGACGAGGCACCGAAGATCATCCCGAGCACGGTGCCCATGATCAGGGCGCGCCAGGTCAGTTCGGGCAGGTCGCTTGATGCCGGAATATACGGCTTCACCGCGGGCGGATGGGGATCGTAGGGCATGGGAGGGATTTCCTTCAGGCGTGGGTAGCGTCGAACAGGACCGCCGGGATCGCCGGATGGCCCTTGAAAGCGTGACTATCTCACATGCCGTACGTTAAGAAAAGCGGATTATAATTTGCCATATCGCCCGTACTTACGGCCTCAAACGGGTTGCAAGACCCGCATCAAGAGAGTTCAGTTTTGGCAACTATCCCCAGCCGCCAGCGCGGTTTCCTGCTCCCGATCCTGGCCATCGCGGCCGCCGTCATCGTCCTGTTCATTGCCGGTGTCGCCGGCTACGTCGTGTTCCGCGTGCTGCCCAACGTGCCGGCGCTGGACGCCGTCACGGACTACCGGCCCAAGATCCCGCTGCGCGTCTATACGGCGGACAACGTCCTGATCGGCGAGTTTGGCGAAGAGCACCGCGACTTCGTCCCGATCAATAAAATCCCCGACCTGATGAAGAAGTCGCTGCTCGCGATCGAGGACGCCCGCTTCTACGAGCACGGCGCCATCGACTTCAAGCGCGCGATGGGCGCCGTCGGGTCGAACCTGCGCGGCGGCTTCGGTTCGGGCGGCGCGTCGACGATCACGATGCAGGTCGCCCGCAACTTCTTCCTGTCGCGCGAAAAGCGCCTGTCGCGCAAGATCAACGAGATCGCGCTCGCGTACAAGATCGAGACCGCCCTGTCGAAGGACGAGATCCTCGAGCTGTACATGAACCAGATCTACCTGGGCCAGCGTGCCTACGGCTTCTCCAGCGCCGCGCGCATCTATTTCAACAAGACGCTCGACCAGCTGTCGGTCGCCGAGATGGCCATGCTGGCCGGCCTGCCGCAAAACCCGGCGCGCCACAATCCGGTCGCGAATCCGAAGCGGGCGCGCGAGCGCCAGCACGCCGTGCTGGGCCGCATGCGCGCGCTGAACTACATCACCGAAGCGCAGTACGAAAAGGCCATGGCGGAACCGCTGCGCGTGAACCAGCGCGGCGTGCAGGAATTCGGCACGCACGCGGAATACGTGGCCGAACTGGCGCGCCAGGCCGTGTACGGCCAGTTCAAGGAAGACGCCTACACGAAGGGCATCAAGGTCTACACGACGATCCTGAAGCCCGAGCAGGACGCCGCCTACGCGTCCGTGCGCCGCAACGTGCTCACATACGACCAGCGCCACGGCTGGCGCGGTCCGGAAGACCGCATGGAGCTGCCGTCCGATCCGGTCGAGCGCGAGGACGCGATCGGCGACGCGCTGGGCAAGCGTCCGGCCAGCGATGGCCTGATCCCGGCCGTCGTGCTGTCGGCGACGGGCAAGACGGTGCGCGTGGAGACGGTCGACGGCGACACGGTCGACCTCACCGGCGCCGGCCTGAAGTTCGCGCAGGCCGGCCTCTCGTCCAGCGCAAAGGAAAAAATGCGCCTGACGCCGGGCGCCATCATCCGCGTGGCGAAGGATGCGAAAGGCAACTGGAGCGTCACGCAGGTGCCGCAGGTGGCCGCGGCGTTCGTCGCCATCGACGCCGACACGGGCGCCTACCACGCGCTGGTCGGCGGCTTCGACTACAACTTCCAGAAGTTCAACCACGTGACGCAGGCGTACCGCCAGCCGGGATCCGGCATGAAGCCGTTCATCTACGCGGCCGCCGTCGACAAGGGCTATTCGCCGGGCACGCGCATCCTCGACGCGCCGCTCGACATGGCGGGCGAGGACGCGGGCAAGACGTGGTCGCCGCAGAACGACGACGGCAAGTGGGACGGCCCGATCACGATGCGCCGGGCGCTGGCCGAATCGAAGAACGTGCCGTCCGTGCGCCTGCTGCGCGCGGTCACGGTGCCGTATGCGCATGAATTCATCGCCAAGTTCGGCTTCGACCTCGCGCGCCAGCCGTCCAACTACACCCTGGCGCTGGGCACCGGCGCCGCGACGCCTCTGCAGATGGCCGGCGCGTACGCCGTCTTCGCCAACGGCGGCTACCGCGTGCAGCCCTACCTGATCGCCCGCATTGAGGACGCCGACGGCAAGGTCATCCAGCAGACCACGGCCTCCGCCGAGCACACCGACGAGCAGCGCGTGCTCGATCCACGCAACGCCTTCATCACCGACAGCATGCTGCGCGACGTGACCCGCTACGGCACCGGCGCCGAGGCGACGAAGGCGCTGGGCCGCTCGGACATCGCCGGCAAGACCGGTACGACGAGCGACGCCGTCGACGGCTGGTTCTCGGGCTATGGCGGCAACGTCGTCGCCGTCGCGTGGATGGGCTACGACGATCCGAAATCGCTGGGCGGACGCGAATTCGGCGCCACCGTCGCGCTGCCGGTCTGGATCGACTACATGCGCGTGGCGCTGGCGAAGAAGCCGCAGCAGGAAGAACGCCTGGCGCCGGAAGGCGTGGTGCGCGAGAACGACGACTGGGTCTATGCCGAGTTCGCGGAAACGCCGGCCCTCGGCGGGATCGATCTCGACCAGGCGCCGCCGGACCCGAACGCCGTGCAGCCGGTGGACGGGACGGCGCCGCCAGGCACGCCGGGCCAGCCCGCGCAGCCGCAACAGCAGCAGCCGTCGAACACGCTGTTCTAAGCCCCTGTTCACTCGACGAACGGGCCGCCGCGTGCGGCCCGTTTTTATTGGCAGACCGGCAATTGCATTGCCCCAAATAGAAGAGATCGTACGTCCAGTCCTACATGTCTGTACGAACGCATCCTATTTCGGACGCATGGGTGTGCCCCCATCATGGCGTCACTTTGACAACAGGAGTGAACATGAAAAAGTACCAAGCCCTTCTGATCGGCGGCCTGATGGCCATGTCCCTGGCGGCGTGCAGCTCGACCGGCACCAACGCCACCGACACCAGCAGCGGCGCAAGCAGCAGCTCGGGTTCGAGCCAGACCGGCACCTCGGAGTCCGGCACCACGGGCACCTCGGGCAACGGCGCCTCGGGCACGTCGAGCACGACGCCGACCGGCACCTCCGCCGTCGGCACCGGCAATTCGGACGCCACCGGCCAGGGCACCAACACCGCACCTGCCCAGACCACCGGCAACCGCTGATCATCGCCGCCGTCCGGCCGACCGGGGCCGGACGAGCGTCCCGCGCAAGGGCAAGCGCGACGTTGTTCGACTATAATGGACGCTCGTCCTGACGAACCCGAACCGCACCGCGTCAATGCCCTTCGACCTCACCAAGCACCTACCCAAGCCCGGAACCCGTTTCGCCCTGCCCCAGCTGCACGGCTCGGCCGATGCCTATGCGCTCGCCGTCGCCGCCCTCGCGCTGAAAGCCAGGAAGCAGATGCTGACCGTGATCGTCGCGAATGCCAGCGACGGCCAGCGCCTGCTCGATGAAATTCCCTGGTTCGCGGAAGGCAAAGTATCCTGCCACCTGCTGCCCGACTGGGAAACGCTCCCGTACGACGCGTTCTCGCCGCACCAGGACCTCGTGTCCGAACGCCTCGCCACCCTGCACGAAGTGCGCAACGGCCAGTGCGACGTGCTCGTCGTACCCGCGACGACGGCCCTCGTGCGCCTCGCGCCGCCGTCGTTCCTGGCCGCCTACACGTTCTTCTTCCGCCAGGGCGAAAGCCTGGACGAAGCGAAGCTGAAGGCGCAGCTGACGCTCGCCGGCTACACGCACGTCACACAGGTGATGTCGCCGGGCGAATACTCCGTGCGCGGCGGCCTGATCGACCTGTTCCCGATGGGCTCCGCGCTGCCGTACCGGCTGGACCTGTTCGGCGACGAGATCGAGACGATCCGCACCTTCGACGCCGACACCCAGCGCTCGCTGTACCCCGTCAGGGAAGTGCGCCTGCTGCCGGGCCGGGAGTTCCCGATGGACGAGGCGTCGCGCACCGCGTTCCGCGGCCGCTGGCGCGAGCGCTTCGAAGGCGATCCGTCCCGGTCGACGACCTACCGCGACATCGGCAACGGCATCGCGTCGGCCGGCATCGAATACTACCTGCCGCTGTTCTTCGACGAGACGGCCACGCTGTTCGACTACCTGCCGGATGAAACGAGCCTCGTCCTCGTCGGCGACATCGAAGCGGCTATCCAGCGCTTCTGGCTCGATACCGAATCGCGCTACAAATTCCTCAAGAGCGACCGCGATCGCCCGATCCTGGAGCCGAAGGAGATCTTCCTCGGCGCCGAGGATTTCTTCGTGCAGGCCAAGCCGCACGGCCGCTGGGCCATCGCGCGCGACGCCGACGCGGGCGCTTCGGAGCTGTCTGCGGCCATCCCCGACATCGCCGTCAACCGCCGCCTCGACGATCCGCTCGCGAACCTGCGCTCGTACCTGATGCAGGCGGGCGGCAAGCGCGTGATGATCTGCGCGGAGTCGGCCGGCCGCCGCGAGACCTTGCAGCAGTACTTCAACGAGTACAAGCTGGACCTCGCGCCGGTCGAAGGCTTCGACGGCCTGCGCGCGACCGACGCGAAGGTCGCCCTCGGCGTCGCGCCGCTGCAGGCCGGCTTCGAGCTGATGGAAGAAAGCGCCGGCCACCTCGTGTTCATCACGGAGACGGAGCTGTACGCGGGCACCGGCCGCCGCGCGGGCAAGAAGAAGCAGGAAGCCGGCTCGCAGGTCGAATCGATGGTGCGCGACCTGTCGGAGCTGAAGATCGGCGATCCGGTCGTGCACATCAACCACGGCATCGGCCGCTACCTGGGCCTGGTCAGCATGGACCTGGGCGAAGGCGAGACGGAATTCCTGCACCTCGAATACGCCAAGGAATCGAAGCTGTATGTGCCGGTGTCGCAGCTGCACGTGATCTCGCGCTACTCCGGCGCCGCGCCGGACGACGCGCCGCTGCACACGCTGGGTTCCGGCCAGTGGGACAAGGCCAAGCGCAAGGCGGCGGAACAGGTGCGCGACACGGCGGCGGAACTCCTCAACCTGTATGCCCGCCGCGCCGCGCGCCAGGGCCACTCGTTCGAATACTCCGCCACCGACTACCAGAACTTCGCGCAAAGCTTCGGCTTCGACGAGACGCCGGACCAGCGCGACGCCATCACGGCCGTCATCCAGGACATGACGTCGGGCCGGCCGATGGACCGCCTCGTGTGCGGCGACGTCGGTTTCGGCAAGACCGAAGTCGCGCTGCGCGCCGCGTTCATCGCGGTCATGGGCGGCAAGCAGGTCGCGATCCTCGCGCCGACCACGCTGCTCGCGGAGCAGCACGCGCAGACGTTCTCCGACCGCTTTGCCGACTGGCCCGTCCGCATCGCGGAACTGTCGCGCTTCCGCACCGGCAAGGAGATCAACAACGCGATCAAGGGCATGGCCGACGGCACCGTCGACATCGTGATCGGCACCCATAAGCTGCTGTCGCCGGACGTGAAGTTCACGCGCCTGGGCCTCGTCATCATCGACGAGGAACACCGCTTCGGCGTGCGCCAGAAGGAAGCGCTGAAGGCCCTGCGCGCGGAAGTGGACGTGCTCACCTTGACCGCGACGCCGATCCCGCGCACCCTGGGCATGGCGCTGGAGGGCCTGCGCGACTTTTCCGTCATCGCGACGGCGCCGCAGAAGCGCCTCGCGATCAAGACGTTCGTGCGCAGCGAAGACGGCTCCGTCATCCGCGAAGCCTGCCTGCGCGAACTGAAACGGGGCGGCCAGATCTACTTCCTGCACAACGAAGTCGAAACGATCGAGAACCGCCTCGCGATGCTGCGCGAGCTGCTGCCCGAAGCGCGCATCGCCGTCGCGCACGGCCAGATGCACGAGCGCGACCTGGAAAAGGTGATGCGCGATTTCGTCGCCCAGCGCTACAACATCCTGCTGTGCACGACGATCATCGAGACCGGCATCGACGTGCCGACCGCGAACACGATCATCATGCACCGCGCCGACAAGTTCGGCCTCGCCCAGCTGCACCAGCTGCGCGGACGCGTCGGCCGCTCGCACCACCAGGCCTATGCCTACCTGCTCGTGAACGACGCGCTCGCGCTGTCGAAGCAGGCGCAGCGCCGCCTCGACGCGATCCAGCAGATGGAAGAACTGGGCAGCGGCTTCTACCTCGCGATGCACGACCTGGAAATCCGCGGCGCCGGCGAGGTGCTGGGCGAGAACCAGTCGGGCGAGATGCTGGAAATCGGCTTCCAGCTGTATTCCGACATGCTCAACGAAGCCGTGAAGGCGCTGAAGGCGGGCCGCGAGCCGGACATGAGCGCGCCGCTGTCGTCGACGACGGAGATCAACCTGCACGTGCCCGCCCTGCTCCCGGCGGACTTCTGCGGCGACGTGCACGAGCGCCTGTCGATCTACAAACGCCTCGCGAACTGTGAGGAACAGGGCCGCATCGACGACATGCAGGAAGAACTCATCGACCGCTTCGGCAAGCTGCCCGATGCCGTGAAGGCGCTGATCGAGACGCACCGCCTGCGCATCGCGGCCAAGTCGGTCGGCATCGTCAAGATCGACGCGCACGCGGAAAGCGCGAGCCTGCAGTTCATGGAAAAGCCGCCGATCGACCCGATCAGGATCATCACCTTGATCCAGAAGAACCGCCACATCAAGCTGGCCGGCCAGGACAAGCTGCGCATCACGTCCAACATGCCGGACCTGGCGGCGCGCGTGAATCAGGTCAAGCAGACCATCAAACAACTCCTCGCTTAAACAGATAACAGCAAACGAAATCATGTCCAAGAAGCTCGTCCTCCAGGGCCCGTCGGCCGACCAGGCCGCACTCGCGCAGATCGCCGCCCTCGCCCGGCCCGCACGCACCGCCGAAATCCACGCGCACGCGCTGCGCTGCGACGGGTTCGACTTCACGCCGGACCTGAAGGCGCAGGTCGAGACGGCCGCCCACGCCGCCGGCATCGACGCGACGTTCGTCGCCGCGGACCTGACCCTGGCCGACTTCAAGCTCGTCGCGATGGACATGGACTCGACCCTGATCACGATCGAGTGCATCGACGAGATCGCGGACATGCAGGGCCTCAAGCCGCAGGTGTCGGCGATCACGGAAGCCGCCATGCGCGGCGAGCTGGATTTCTCGGAAAGCCTCACGCGCCGCGTGGCGCTGCTGGAAGGCCTGACCACGAGCGCGCTGGAGCGCGTGTACGAAGAGCGCCTGCGCATCTCGCTGGGCGGCGAAGCGATGCTGCAGGCCGTGCGGGCCGCCGGCATCAGGACGCTGCTCGTCTCGGGCGGCTTCACGTTCTTCACCGAGCGCCTCAAGACCCGCCTGGGCCTCGACTACACCCATGCCAACGTGCTGGAAGCGGCCGGCGGCGTGTTGACCGGCAAGGTCGTCGGCGGCATCGTCGACGCCGAGGAAAAGCAGCGCACCGTGGAGCGCGTGTGCGCCGAGCTGGGCATCGCCACGAAACAGGCGATCGTCATGGGCGACGGCGCCAACGACCTCAAGATGATGGGCGTGTCCGGCCTGTCCGTCGCGTTCCGCGCCAAGCCGGTCGTGCGCGCGCAGGCCGATGTCGCGCTTAATTTCACGGGCCTCGACGGCCTGCTCGCCGTTCTCGCCTGACGCTCGACGCTCCTCCTGATCTGGCGCAAACGCCATGCGGTGTGCATGCGTAGATTGATGAGGTCCACTCGTCGATCCCGGAGTCCGCGATGCCGTCTCGCCGCACGTTTCTCCACACCCTGCCGGCCCTGGCCGGCTGCCTGACACTGCCGGCCACGCGCACGCTGGCGGCCGAAGCGTGGTGCGCCACCTGGGGCACGGCGCCCGCCGGTCCGCCGCCATCGGCCAGCACGCCGTCGTTCAGCAACCAGACGCTGCGCCTGATCGTCCACACGAGCATCCCCGGCAGCCGCGTGCGCGTGCGCCTGTCCAACGAAATGGGCGCCGCGCCGCTGCGCATCGGCGCCGCGCACGTCGGCCTGCGGTCGAGCGGCGCGAACCTCGTCGCCGGCAGCGGGCGCGACCTGACGTTCGGCGGCCAATCCGGCGCCACGGCCGCACCGGGCGACCCGCTGCTGTCCGACCCCGTCGACTTCGCCGTTCCAGCGCTGGCCGACGTGGCGATCAGCCTCTGGCTGCCGGGCAGCACGCAGGCGACGACCATCCACGACCTCGCACAGCAGACGAACTACGTGTCCGTCGCCGGCAACCATGCGGGCGCGAACGCCCTGCCCGTGCAGCGCACATTGTCCTCCTGGCCTTTTCTCACCGAAGTCGACGTGACGGGGTCCGCCGGCACGCCGTCCGCCATCGTCGTCCTCGGCGACTCGCTGACGGATGGCATCGGCAGCACGAGCAACGCCAACCGCCGCTGGACCGACTGCCTGGCGCGGCGCCTGCGCACGGAAGCCGCGCCAGGCAGCCCGCCCATCGCCGTCGCCAACCGGGGCATCAGCGCCAATTCGCTGCTGACGGACTACCCGACGGCCCTGCTGGCCGGCCGCGACGCGCTGGAACGCTTCGACCGCGACGTGGGGGCCACCGCCGGCGCGCGCTGGCTGTTCGTCCTCATCGGCATCAACGACATCGTCTACAGTTCGGCGTCCAGCCCGATCGCGCCGGACACCCTGCAGGCCGGCTGGCTGCAACTGATCGCGCGGGCGCGCACGCGCGGCCTGCAGGTCATCGGCGCGACCCTGACGCCGTTCGAAGGCCAGGCATATTACACGGCCGCGCGCGACGCCGTGCGCCAACGCGCCAACGCGTGGATCCGGACGTCCGGCGCCTGGGACGCGGTGGCCGACTTCGACGTCGTGCTGCGCGATCCGGCCCGCCCCACCCGGCTGCTGCCGGCCTACGACGGCGGCGATCACCTGCATCCGAATGACGCAGGTTACGAAGCCATGGCGAAAGCGATACCGCTGGGCTGGTTCGGTGTATAGTTTGCTTGTGGCAACAATTCAGGTGAACATCATGGCCATCCCTTCCATCACATCGACGCCCACCCCGACGACGGCAACCACGTCCGCGACGAAGACGCCTTCGCCGGCAACGACCCAGGAAACGTCCACGCAGGACGCCGCGACGCGCGTCACGCTGTCCAACCTGTCCGAACAGGCCGGTATCGTCTCCACGCTCGGTAACAGCGACAGCGGATTCAAGACCTACGATGCGACGGGCCTGCTGAACGCCGTCGCCGAGGCCGGCATGGCCCAGGCGGGTACGGCGACGCCGACGTCCACGGATCCGGCCGCGTCGACGGACACGTCCGCAGGGTCCAGCACCTCCGTGGCAGCCGCCGTGCCCGGCGACTGGGGCGCGTTCCTGAAATCGATTCCCGCGCTGACGAGCGTCGCGGTCGATGACGCGGTCGCGCAAGGCTTCGTGAACACGATCAACGTCTACGTCTGACCGTGCACAAACGACCCGGCCGCGCGCCGGGTCGCTGACCAATCAAATCGGCAACATTGTGACATTCCGCGTATATACATATTCGGAATCCGCATGTTCGCCCACGGCCTTTTGATGGCCGACAATGATGACATCCTGCACAGGATAGTCGTATTTAGTCCAATCGAACAAGCAAGATTGCATAGCTTGCATCAATTTCACAACAGTATAGACAGGTGACGATTGTGAATACGGCTGGGCGCTCGTTACACTGGGCCACGCCTGGCCGGCATCCACCCGGTGCGGTCGGGCGTTCTCACAACAACAACCATCGACGAGAGAATAAGGATGACCCAACTCCGCGCCGTACCCGTCTTCACCCGCACTTTGCTCGCTTCCTCGCTGTTCCTTGCCTTCTCGCCCGCCTGGTCACAGGACACCCCCGCCGATCCCCCCGCAGCCGCAGCCGCAGCCGCACCTGTCGCCGCGCCGCAGGCCCAGCCGGCGGCCGACACGGGCATGTCGTCCGTCGTCGTGCTCGGCTCGCGCTCGACGGCGCGCACGGCGCTGGACTCCGCCGCTCCGGTCGGCCTGATCGGCGCCAAGGACATGGCGATGGCCGGCCCGGTGGAACTGGGCAAGCTGCTGCAGACGCTCGACCCGTCCTTCAACTTCTCGACCACGTTCATCAGCGACGGCACCGACATCATCCGTCCGGCCACCCTGCGCTCGCTGGGCCCCGACCAGCTGCTCGTGCTCGTGAACGGCAAGCGCCGCCACCAGCAGGCGCTCGTCAACGTGCAGCAGACCATCGGCCGCGGCTCGGCCGGCACGGACATCAATGCGATCCCGATGTCGGCGATCCAGCGCATCGAGGTGCTGCGCGACGGCGCCGCCGCGCAATACGGCTCGGACGCCATCGCGGGCGTGATCAACATCGTGCTGAAGAACCAGACGAACGAGACGCAGCTGTCCGGCACCGTCGGCGGCGCCACCGAAGGCGGCGGCGAACTGCGCCAGGGCAGCGTCAACAAGGGCTGGACGATCGGCGACGGCGGCTACGTCAACCTGACGGCCGAAGCCCGCCACCGTGGCGAGACCAACCGCGCGGGCGTGGACTCGCTGCGCGTCGACCCGCCGCGCGTCACCCAGCGCATCGGCGACAGCCTCGCGAAGGACCAGTACTTCTGGTGGAACTCGGCCGTGCCTCTCTCGAGCCAGGGCGAGTTCTACACGTTCGGCGGTGTGTCGCACCGCACGGGCGATTCGGCGGGCTTCTTCCGCTCCGCCGGCGACGGCCGCAACGTGACGGCCGTGTATCCGAACGGCTTCCTGCCGAACATCCGCACCACCGTCAAGGATGCGTCGCTGGCCGTCGGCTACCGCCGCGACCTGGTCAACGACTGGAAGGTCGACGTCTCGCTGAACCACGGCCGCAGCGAGCTGGATTTCCACGAAAAGAACACGATCAACGTCAGCTACTGGTACGAACCGAAGCCGGGCGGCGGCATCTACGCCGAGTCGCCGCTCGAAGCGGATACCGGCAAGCTGAAATTCAAGCAGACCACGTTCAACGCCGACCTGCGCGGCCCGCTGGACGTCCTGGGCCACAAGATCAACTTCGCCACCGGCTTCGAATGGCGCCGCGACGGCTACGCGATCGACGCCGGCGATCCGGTGTCGTACCAGTACGGCCGCACGAACAATCCCGCCATCGTGATCAAGGACCAGACGGGCGGCGCGGCCGCGTCGGGCACGCAGGGCTTCCCGGGCTACACGCCGGGCACCGCCGTCGACGACGCCCGCCACAATATCGCGCTGTACGCCGACGCCGAATACAACATCACGCCGCAACTGCTGGTCGGCGCCGCCGCGCGCTGGGAAAAATACTCGGACTTCGGCAGCACGACCACCGGCAAGCTGTCGCTGCGCTACGACCCGAGCCGCCAGGTGGGCTTCCGCGGCACCTTGTCGACAGGCTTCCGCGCGCCGAGCGTGCAGCAGAAGTTCTACAGCTCCGTGTCGACGAACCTGAACAGCGCCGGCGTCCTGACCGAGACGCTGACGGCGCGTGAAGGCAGCGCCGTCACCAAGGCCTTCGGCATCCCGAACCTGAAGGAAGAGACGTCGAAGAACGGCAGCGTGGGCATCATCCTGCGTCCGGCCTCGAACTTCTCGGTGACGGCCGACCTGTGGCGCATCGACATCGACAACCGCATCGTGTTCTCGTCGAACATCGCACCGGAATCGGGTGCGTGCGCGACTGCCGCCGCGTGCCCGATCAAGGCGATCCTCGATCCGCTCAAGGTCGGCCAGGCGCAGTTCTTCACGAACGCGATCGACACCGAAACGAAGGGCCTCGACATCGTCGCCGAGCACACGACCCGCTGGCCGGCCACGACGCTCGTGCTGTCCGCGCAGCTCGACTTCAACCGTACGTCCGTGACGGGCCGCCACTCGGATTCGCCGGTGCTGACGGGCGCCCAGCTGTTCGACGATTCGCAGGTGACCTTGATCGAACGCGGCCAGCCGCGCCAGCACCACGTGCTGGCGGCCGACCTGACGCACGGCCAGTGGAACGGCAACGTGCGCGCCAACTGGTACGGCGAAGTGCAGGGCCAGGGCTTCACCGCCCCGTTCGTGCAGACCTGGGACGGCAAGTGGATCGTGGACGCCACCGTGCGCTACAACTTCTCCAAGTCGACCAGCCTGACCATCGGCTCGAACAACATCTTCAACACGTTCCCGACCAAGTGGGACCCGGTCAAGGCCGCGCCATTCCCGCAGCTGGGCTTCACCTACTGCTGGGAGACCTGCCCGTTCGGCATCAACGGCCGTTCGTGGTCGGCGCGCCTGGACGTGGCCCTGTAAGCGCGGGATGCGGGCGCGCGTCGTCTCCGGACAGGCGCAGCGCCCAGCGGATCGCCTCCGTGTACATGCGCGCCACATCGGGATCGTCGAAGGCTTCCTTCGCATGCCCGATGGTGGACGCAAACACGCGTCCCTGGCCGTACTGCCTGATCCAGGCGACGGGGATGTCGCGGTCGGGCGGCAGCTGGTCCGGGATGCGCGTCATGTCCAGCCGTTCGCCGTCGATGCTGAGCAGGACCTCGGTGTCGGCGCGCGAGAAATTCTTCACGACATAAAGTTCGTCCTGCCGGATCCAGCGGGCCGGCAGGAACGCCGTCATCGGCGTATCGCGGTTCTCGGTCCGCAGCGGGAACGGGAACAGCGGCCACGCATGGTTGTTGAACGGGTGGGACACGAACCCGCCACCCACCATGTCGACATAATCCTTCCACCCGAGGTTCGCATCGACCCCGCCGTGGATCGCGACCAGGCCTCCGCCCGCGCGCACGAAGTCGAGCAGCGCGGCCTTCTGCGCGGCGTCCAGCCCCCAGTCGCCGGTCGCGCTGACGACGACGATGGCGTCGAAGTCGCGCAGGCCCACGGGCTGGAAGCCGGCCGTCATCGGCTGGCCGCCGCGCCCGTTGACGAGGCTGAATTCCGTGCGCATCTCGGTGTCCCACAAATGCGTCGCGCGGCCCCAGTTGTAGACAGCGGCCATGCCGGCCGGGATAGAATCGTGATGCCAGCCGCGCGCACCGCCCAGCACCAGCACGTGCTTGGGCGACGGTGAGCGCGTCCCGGGCGGCACCGGCGACGCCGGCGCGGCGCCGGGCGGCGGCGGCGTGACGGCGATGGCGCCCGCATTGGCGGGCGGTCCGGCCCAGGCACCCTTGAACACGGCTTGCGCGGAGGCGCCGCCCGTTGCCGAAGCGAGGACGCACGCGGCCAGCGCGCCGGCGCGGATCAGATCACGCATATCAGTACGGACCGCGAATGAAGTCGCGCACGTGGGCGCGGTAAGCGCCGGCGAGCTTCTCGTGCAGTTCCGCCGGCAGCGGGGACACCGCCGCCGCGTCCACGTTCGCCCGCACCTGCTCCGGACGGCTCGCGCCCGGAATCACCACCGACACTTCGCGGTGGTCGAGGATCCAGCGCAGCGCCATCTGCGCCATCGTCATCCCGGCCGGCACCAGCGCCGCCACCTGCTCGGTGGCCGTGATGCCACGCTCCAGTTCCAGACCCGCGAACGTCTCGCCCACGTTGAACATCGCGCCGTCGCGATTGAAGTTGCGGTGGTCGTCGTCGCGGAACGTCGTCGCCCGCGTGATCTTCCCGCCCAGCAGGCCGCTCGCGAGCGGCAGGCGCACGATGATGCCGACGTTCTTCTCCGCGGCGCGCGGAAACAGGGCTTCGGCCGGCTTCTGGCGGAAGATGTTGAAGATGACCTGCAGCGACGCCAGGCCCGCCTGCTCCAGGCAGATCAGGCCTTCCTCGACGGATTCCACGCTGGCGCCCCAGCGCTTGATCAGTCCGTCCTGCTGCAGCTCGCGCAGCCAGTCGAACACGTGGCCCTGGCGCAGCACGTCGGTCGGCACGCAATGCAGCTGCGTGAGGTCCAGCGCATCGACCTGCAGACGCTCCAGCGAACGCTGCGTCGCTTCGCGCAGCGACTCGCGCGTGTAGCCGTCCGGGTAGATGCCCGCGCGGCCCAGCTTCGTCGCGACGACAATATCCGCTTCCTTGCGGCCCGCGAGGAAGCGGCCGATCGAGCGCTCGCTGGCGCCGTCGCCGTACACGTCGGCCGTGTCGATGAAGCGCACGCCGGCGTCGATGGCCGTCCGCAGCGTCTGCTGCGCGATGTCGTCGTTCCAGTCGTTGCTCCAGCCGCCGCCCAGCTGCCAGCAGCCCAGGCCGATCTCCGGTACCGTCAGGCCATCCGGGCCCAGTTGTCGTCGTTGCATCGTCTTCCTCGCTGGTTGTTGTTTGGGACCGCTACTCTACCCCGACAACGGAATCCGTGCCCACCCTACACCGGCATCGGCGGATCCGCATCGGCCGGACGCCGCCGCGCGGCCAGGCTCGCACTCGTTGCCGCGCCGATCGACGACGCAACGATCAGGGCGATCGCGAGCCACTGCGACACGTCGAGATGCTCGCCCAGCAGCACGAGGCCCATCAGCGCGCCGATGGCCGGTTCCGCGCTGAGCAGGGTGCTGAAGGTGTTGGCCGGCAGGCGGCGCAGCGCGACCATCTCGAGCGAATACGGGATCGCGCTGGACAGCACGGCGACCGCCACGCCGAACAGCAGCACGGACGGCTCCAGCAACGCCGCGCCCGCGTGCGCGATGCCGACCGGCGCCGCGATCAGCGCGCCCAGCACCGTGCCCCAGCTCGACGCGGCCGGACCATAGGCGGCGCTGGCGCGCTTGCCGGCGAGGATGTACACGGCCCAGCAGGCGCCCGCGACGAGCGCGAACGCGATGCCCCGCCAGTCGACGGCGGGCGCGTCGCCGCGCAACGGCAACAGCAGCGCGAGGCCGCAGCACGCGAGCGCGATCCAGACGTAGTCCAGGCGCCGCCGAGACGTCGCCACGGCCACGACGAGCGGCCCCGTGAACTCGACGGCGATGGCGATCCCCAGCGGGATGTAGGCCAGCGCCGAATAAAAGCTGAGGTTCATGGCGCCCAGCGACAGGCCGTACTGCAGCAGCGCGCGGCCATCGCCCCGCACGCCGATGCGCCACGGCCGGAACACGATGGCCAGGATCACGGCGGCGAAGGTCAGGCGCATCGCGGTGGCGCCGGCCGCGCCGACGACGGGGAACAAATGCTTGGCGAGCGACGCGCCCGTCGTCAGCGAGACGAGGGAGATCAGCAGGGCCGCGTAGGGGACGACGGACGAACGCGTGGGAGAGGACATCGAAAGCGGCGTGAAGCGAAACCTGCAACGATATCATCAAACGGGCCCTGCCCGCCGGCGCTATGCTGGGACGGCCCGGGTAACATTCTTTTTCCGAATCATGAACACGTGTAACAGGCTGTAAAACAGCAGGCACGCGCCAAAGAAATCTTTATAGTTTGCAGGTGAGGAGAACCGCCATGAAAAAGCTCGCCATCATCGCTATCAGCGCCGCCGCCCTGTCCGGCTGCGCCACGTATTATCCGGCGCCGGCCAACTACGGCACGCGCGCCTATTCGCAACCCGACCCCAACGGCTGGCAAGTCGTGTCCGTGACGCCGGTGGCGCCAGGCACCGCCGCCGCCGCCGCCGCGTCGGGCGACACCGGCCGCGTGACCTATTCCCCGGCCCCGGCCACCGTCGTGACGCAGCCGGTGTACGTCGGGTCGCCCGTGTACGCGCCCGCGCCGATCTATGCGCCGGCCCCCGTGTATGCCGAGCCGCTGTGGTATCCGCCGATCTCGATCGGCCTCGGCTTCAGCTGGAGCCACTGGAGCGGCGGTGGCCATCGCGGCGGCTGGGGTGGACGCGGCGGGTGGCGCGGTCATCGCTGACACCGTCCACCGTTCATCGGACAAAGGCTGCGCTTCGGCGCGGCCTTTTTTATGCGCCCTACCCGTCCTGCCTGACGCTTTCCTTACGGGATTGCATGAATGACGCATGTTGCATCGCGTCACATCAATCGATTGCTGTTGTCTGATTGCCATTCTACAATCGGCCACGATGGGCCCGGCGCCGATCTCGGCGTCCCAGCGTAACAACGAGAATGAATGACTACGGAGACGGCAATGAATTTCAAGATGAAAGCATTGGTTGCAGGGGTAGTTCTGGGTTTTTCGATGTCCGGCATGGCGGCGGAGCCGATCAAGATCGGCGTGTCCGGCCCGTTCACGGGCGGCTCGGCGCCGATGGGGGTGTCGATGCGCGACGGCGTCCGTCTCGCCGTCGGTGAAATCAACGCCAAGGGCGGCGTGCTGGGCCGCAAGATCGAACTGGTCGAACGCGACGACGAAGCGAAGAACGAACGCGGCGTGCAGGTCGCGCAGGAACTCATCAACAAGGAGCGCGTCGCCGCCACCGTCGGCTACATCAACACGGGCGTCGCCCTCGCCTCGCAGCGCTTTTACCAGCAGGCGAAGATCCCCGTGATGAACAACGTGGCGACCGGGTCCATCGTCACGAAGCAGTTCGCGAACCAGCCGGAAAACTACATCTTCCGCAACTCCGCGAACGACACCATCCAGTCCGCGATGATCGTCGAGGAAGCCATCGCGCGCCGCGGTTTCAAGAAACCCGCGATCCTCGCCGACTCCACCAACTACGGCCAGCTGGGCCGCGAAGACCTCGAGAAGGTACTCGACAAGAAAGGCGTGAAGCCGGTCGTCGTCGAGAAGTACAACATCGGCGACGTCGACATGACGGCGCAGCTGCTGCGCGCCAAGCAGGCCGGCGCCGACGTCGTCCTCACCTACGGCATCGGCCCCGAGCTGGCGCAGATCGCCAACGGCATGCAGAAGCTGGGCTGGAAGGTGCCCATCGTCGGCAGCTGGACGCTCGCGATGGCCAACTTCATCGACAACGCCGGCAAGAACGGCGACGGCACCCGGATGCCGCAGACCTTCATCCAGAACCCGGACTCGCCCAAGCGCAAGGCCTTCATCGACGCCTACATCAAGGCCTACAACCCGCCGGCCGGCCGCATGCCGTCGGCGGTGTCGGCCGCGCAGGGCTATGATTCGGTGTACCTGCTGGCCGCCGCCATCCAGCAGGCGGGCAGCACGGAAGGGCCGAAGATCGCCGCCGCGCTGGAAGACCTCAAGACGCCGGTGGAAGGCGTCGTCGCCACGTACAACAAGCCATACTCGCATACGGACCACGAGGCCATCAACTTCGAGAACACCAGGTTCGGCGAAGTGAAGGATGGGCGGGTCGTGCAGGCCAAGTAACGTCGTTCCCGGCATTGCCGGAAACGACATCCCGCGAAGGCGGGAACCCATACTGAGATACCGGATTCGGTATCCCGGAAGCTTCGCGGCATGACCGAGGTCTGACGCCGGAGCTTCAGCATGGGTACCCGCCTGCGCGGGGACGACGTAGCAATATTCCCGCGTCTGCCTCTGGAGGAACCATGGAGATCCTGCTCCAACTCGTCGTGTCCGGCATCTCGCTCGGCATGATCTATGCCGTGATCGCGTTCGGCTACCAGCTCACGTTCGCCACGTCCGGCACCCTCAACTTCGGCCAGGGCGAGGCGCTGATGCTCGGCGCGCTGGTCGGTCTGTCGCTCGTCGGCACCATCCACGGCGGACCTTACCTCGGCTACTGGCTGATGATCCCCGTCGTCGTCGTGTTCGGCGCGCTGCAGGGCATGTTCGTCGAATGGATCGCCGTGCGGCCCGCGATCCGCATCAAGTCGGAATTCGGCTGGATCATGTCGACCATCGCGCTCGCCATCATCTTCAAGAACGTGGCCGAGAACATCTGGGGCAAGGACGTGCTGCCGTTCCCCTCGCCGCTGTCGTCGGAACCGTTCACCGTGCTCGGCGCGAACGTGCAGCCGATGCAGGTGGCCGTCATCGTCGGCGCGCTCGCGATCATGTTCGCCGTCGAGATCTTCAACCGCAAGTCCATCTACGGCAAGGCCGTCGTCGCCACCGCGAACGACCGCGACGCGGCGGGCCTCATGGGCATCAACACCCGCGTGGTGATCACGTTCTCGTACGCGCTGTCGTCCGCGACGGCCGCGTTCGCGGGCGCCCTCATCGCGCCGCTTACGCTCACGAGCGCCACGATGGGCGCGTCGCTGGGCCTGAAGGCGTTCGCCGTCGCGATCATCGGCGGGCTGACGTCGGGCATGGGCGCCATCGTCGGCGGCATCATCCTCGGCATCGCGGAAACGGCGACGGGCTTCTACCTGTCGACCGGCTACAAGGAAGTGCCGGGCCTCGTGCTGCTGCTGCTCGTGCTGGCGGTGAAGCCTTCCGGCCTGTTCGGCAAGGCCGCGATCAAAAAGGTGTAACGATGAACAAGCTGATCCTGGGCGGCGCCGTCGCCGGCGTCGCGCTGCTGGCCGCGTTTCCCGTGCTGGTCGCGAACCCGTACTACATCCACCTCGTCGAGACGATCCTGATCTACGCGATCCTGCTGTTCGGCCTCGACATCGTCGTCGGCTACACGGGCCAGGTGTCGCTCGGCCACGCGGGCCTGTTCGGCGTGGGCTCGTACGTGACGGGCGTGCTCGTGATGAAGCTGGGCGCTGCGTGGTGGCTCACGCTCCCCGCCAGCATCGCGGGCGCGGCGCTGTTCGGCGCCGTCCTCGCCCTGCCCGCGCTGCGCGTGACCGGCCCCTATCTCGCGATGGTGACGCTGGCCTTCGGCACCATCGTGCAGATCCTCATCAACGAAATGACCTTCCTCACCGAAGGCCCGATGGGCATCATGCTGACGAAGCCCAGCGTGGCCGGCCACGAGCTGACGGAAGTCGAGTACTACTATGCCGTGGCCGCGTCGATGATCGTGTCGCTGCTGCTCGTGCACCGGCTGCTGAAATCGCACATCGGCCGCGCGTTCGAGGCGCTGCGCGACAGCCCCATCGCGTCGGACTGCATGGGTGTCTCGGTGTACCGCTACAAGGTTTACGCCTTCGTGATCAGCGCGGGCTTCGCGGGCCTGGCGGGCAGCCTGTATGCCTATTCCGAGCAGTACATCTCGCCCAACACGTACAACTTCGAACTGACGATCCTGTTCCTGCTCGCCGTGATCATGGGCGGCCGCAAGACGCGCAGCGGCGCGCTGATCGGCGCCGTCATCGTCGTGATGCTGCCCAGCCTCCTGTCCGACATCGACCTGTTCCGCCGCATCGCCGTCGGCGCCGCGATCCTCGCCGTCGTCGTCGCCGGCCTGTTGCTGGCGCGCCGCAAGACGACCGCGCGCCGCGTGGCCGTCCCCGTCGTGGCCACGCTGGCGCTGGCCGTCGTGTCGTACAAGCTGCAAAGCATGGTCGACTGGCGCCTGACGATCTTCGGCCTCATGACCCTGTTCGTCGTCTACTACCTGCAGGAAGGCATCGTGGGCTTCCTGCGCGACCTGCTGGGACGCGGCCGCCAGCATGCGCGCGCGCTGGCGGGCCGTGGCGGTGATCCATTTGCCGGCGTCCCGGCCGCGGAAGGCGCCGGCGGCGACCTGCTGCGCGTGGAACAGGTGCTGATGCAGTTCGGCGGCCTGAAGGCGTTGAACCAGGTCGACCTGACCGTCGCGCGCGGCACCGTGCACGGCCTGATCGGGCCGAACGGCTCCGGCAAGAGCACGATGATGAACGTCCTCACCGGCATCTATAAACCGACGGCCGGCCGGGTGGTCTTTGCGGGTGCAGGCATCACGGGCCGCACGCCGGCGCAGATCGCGCTGGGCGGCATCGCCCGCACCTTCCAGAACGTGCAGCTGTTCGGCGAGATGACGGCGACGGAAAACATCCTCGTCGGCCTGCACCACAGCTTCCGCTCGAACGCGTTCGACGCCATGCTGCACACGCCGCGCCGTCGCCGCGAAGAGCTGGCCGCGCGCGCGCGGGCGGCCGCGATCCTGAATTTCGTCGGCCTGGCCGACCTCGCCGACGAAGAGGCGCGCAACCTCCCCTACGGCAAGCAGCGCCTGCTGGAGATCGGCCGCGCGCTGGCGCTCGACCCGCGCCTGCTGCTGCTGGACGAACCGGCCGCGGGCCTGACGGCGCCGGACATCCGCGAGCTGATGGCCATCATCCGCAAGATCCGCGACCACGGCATCACCATCGTCCTCATCGAACACCATATGGATGTCGTGATGGCGATCTCGGACACGGTCACCGTGCTCGATTTCGGCCAGAAGATCGCCGAAGGCACGCCGGCGCGCGTGCAGTCCGACCCGCGCGTGATCGAAGCCTACCTGGGCGGCGCCGGAGAACCCGCCGCACCCACCACAGCCGCCGTCTGAGGAGACCCATGCTCATCATCGACAACCTCCACGCGGCCTATGGCAAGGTCGAAGTGCTGCACGGGATCTCGCTGGAAGTCCCCAAGGGCAAGCTCGTCACGCTGATCGGCTCCAACGGCGCCGGCAAGACGACGACCATGCGCGCCATCTCCGGCATGATCAAGCCGCGCGGCGGCACCGTCACGCTGGCCGGCCGCGACATCACCGGCATGGATTCGCACCGCATCGCGCGCGCGGGCCTCGCCCATTCGCCGGAAGGCCGGCGCGTGTTCGCGACGATGACCGTCACCGACAACCTGCTGCTGGGCGCCTTTCCGCGCTTCACGCGCGCCCGGCCGAAAGGCGACATTCAGCGCGACCTGGAACGGGCGCTCGAACTCTTTCCGAGGTTGAAGGAACGCCGCACGCAGCTGGCCGGCACGCTGTCCGGCGGCGAGCAGCAGATGCTGGCGATGGCGCGCGCCGTCATGCTGAACCCCGACGTCGTGCTGCTGGACGAACCGTCGATGGGCCTCGCGCCCATCCTCGTCGACGAAGTCTTCCGGATCATCGGGCGGCTCAAGGGGGAAGGCGTGACCATGCTGCTCGTCGAGCAGTTCGCCCAGGCCGCGCTGAACGTGGCCGACTACGGCTATGTGCTGGAAAACGGCAGCATCGCCGTGCACGGCCCGGCCGCGAGCCTCAGGAATGATCCGAAGGTCGTCGCGGCCTACCTCGGCGGCGCCCACTGACGGATCGCGGCCGCCAGCGCATCGAGGTCCTCGGGGCCGTTGTACAGGTGCGGCGTCACGCGCACGCCTTCACCGTCGCCGATCTTTCGCACGACGGTGAAGATGCGGTGCTCATCCATCAAGCGCCGCACGACCTCGGAAGCGGGCATGCCGTCGATGCCGAACGCGCCCAGCGCGCAATGCAGCCGCGGATCGCGCGGCGTGAACACGCGCACGCCGGGCAGGTCGCGGACCTGGTCCATCCAGCGCCGCGCGAGCCAGCGCAGGCGGGCTTCCTTGGCCTTGCCGCCCATCATGGCGTGGAACGCGAGCGCATCCTCGACCGCCATGATCGGCGCGGGCGGCACGGTGCCCACATGGCCCAGCTTGTCGATGTCGGTGCGGGCAAACGTCACGTCGCCATACAACGGCGCGATGTCCGCGATGCGTTCGCGGGCGATGTACAGCAGGCCCGTGCCGAGCGGCGCACCGACCCATTTGTGCAGGTTGAACGCGGCGAACTGCGTGCCCAGCTGCGGGATCGCCGAGTCGATGTGCGCGAGCGCGTGGGCGCCGTCCACGACGGCATCGACGCCATGCTCGCGCGCCAGCGCGGCCAGGCGCGCGACCGGCATGATGCGGCCGGTCCGGTGCACCATGTGCGTGACGAGCAGCACCCGCGTGCGCGGCGTGATCGCGTCCGCGTACAGGGCGACGACGGCATCCTCGTCCTCCAGGTCGCAGGGCACGTCGACCTGCACGACCGTGAGCCCGTTGCGCCCGGCCAGCATCCGGACGATGTCGTGGCTGCTGTCGTAATCGTGGCGCGCCATCAGGATCGCGTCGCCCGCTTCGAACGGATAACCCTGCAGCAGGATGTTCATCGACTCGACGGCGCTGCGCGTGATCAGGAGTTCGTCGGGCGCGACACCTGTGAATTCGGCGAGCAGCGCCTTTACGCGCGCGAGCCGGGCGGGCCAGCGCGTGCGCAGGAAGAACGCGTTCTCACGGTCGACCTCGTCCTGGTAGCGCCGCAGCGCCGCGCGCACGGGATCGGCCGGCATGCCGAAGTAGCCGTTCTCCAGGTTGATGAAGTCGGGCGAGCGCGTGTACTGCGCACGAATGCCGGACCAATACGATTCGTCGTCGGGAAGGATGTCGGGCAAGGCGGGCTCCTGTCGGCTGTGGGGCAAGCCACATCATAGCCCGCCCCGTTCATTGCTGCAGGCGCCCACCCAGCGCCAGCGCCGCCGCGAGATTGCGCGCGGCGCGCCGCACATTGTGTTCGGCGGCGGCCAGCGCTTCCGCGACGGCACACGGCCGCGCGACCGCCGCGACGACGACCTCGATGCCCTGTGCGTGCACGGCATCCGCGTCGACGGCGAGACTGCCGCCGATGGCGACGACGGGCTTGCCGTGGCGCCGCGCGACCTTCGCCACGCCCATCGGCGTCTTGCCGTGCACCGTCTGGCCGTCGATGCGGCCCTCGCCCGTCACCACGAGGTCGGCGTCGCGCACCACCGCATCGAGCCCGACGGCGTCGAGCACGATCTCGACGCCGGGCTTGAGGTCACCATTCAGGAACACGACCATGGCCGCCGCGATGCCGCCGCCCGCGCCCGCGCCCGGGCGTTGCGCGATGTCCTGGCCCAGGTCGCGCCGGATGACGTCCGCATAGTGGGCGAGCGCGGCGTCGAGTTGATCGACCATCGCGGGCGTCGCGCCCTTCTGCGGCCCGAACACGGCGGACGCGCCGCGCGGTCCGACGAGCGGATTGTCGACGTCGCAGGCGATCCGGAACTCCGCCTCGCGCACGCGCGGCTCAAACCCGGCCAGGTCGATGCGGGCGAGCCGCGCCAGTTCCGCGCCGCCCGGACCGAGGTCCCTCCCGTCCGCGTCGAGCAGGCGCACGCCCAGCCCCTGCAGCATGCCGGCGCCGCCGTCGTTCGTCGCGCTGCCGCCCACGCCCAGTATGAAACGCCGCGCACCGGCATCGAGCGCCGCGCGGATCAGTTCACCGGTGCCGCGGCTCGTGGCCGTGCGCGGATCGCGCAGGTCGGGCGGCACGCCTTCGAGGCCGCTGGCCGCCGCCATCTCGATCACGGCAAGGTCACCGCTCACGCCGTAGAACGCGTCCACCGTCTGGCCCAGCGGTCCGGTCACGCGCACGTCCACGCGCCGGCCGCCGGTCGCATCGATCAAGGCCTGCACGGTGCCCTCGCCGCCGTCGGCCACGGGCACCTTCACGTACCTGGCGTCGGGCCAGATCTCGCGCATGCCCGCCTCGATGGCGTCGGCCACCTGCAGCGCCGTGAGGCTTTCCTTGAACGAATCGGGGGCGATGACGATCTTCATGAGTTGTCCTTGATGGCGATGCCCGCAAGGATATACGAGGCCGGTCCCGCGCGGCAAAGTATTGCTTTACCGACAAAAAGTGATCGATAATCCTGCAATCCGACCAAGGAGACCGCCATTGTCTACACATAAAAATGTTGGCCACAACCGCTCGAAAGAAATCAACGAGTTAGGGCCTACTGGACCGCGGTTGCCTAACAAGAACGTTCGCCACAAGAGTGTTTGATTGTTCGTAATAGGCAATCATCGCAATAAAAATGTTTGCCACAAAACGTGTCAGATGTTGCTGCTGGCACTCAGAGCAACGGCCGTAACACTGTCACTAAGCCATTCCGATCGTCCGCATCCGACCCGAAGCGGCCGTTCGCTCCTTGACTTAATGACGACAACGCTACAAATCATGTGCATCCCCATACACCCGGGTTAACTGGACATCTGGCCACGCATCGTCCCAGTCTTTACAAAAGTCCATGAGATGGACGTGGTCGTAGCTGGTACCCATGCGTTTCATCTCCGAAGCCGCATGCATCACAAAGCTCGCAAATTTTTCCATCGCGTCCGGCGATAGCGAGATAGCGATACTAGACATTTCCACGAAGCCCTCGTGCTTCTGCACCTCAGCCACTTCACCGTAAATCTTCATCATGTTGTGACCCTCGTTTTCTATGTCGTTGCCGAACGCTAGGTCCGCTCTTGGCGATTTCGGCCGGTCGGGCCAGCATAGCATGTTGCTAATTCGAAAAACCTCACGAAGTGTCATGAACTTCCGGTTTCGACCCAGAGAAGACGTTCCCAAGCATACTTTTCGACGTCATCGCATGGTTCAGTTTTACATGCTGTGGAGTGTGCAAGAGCGCCGTGAAATCATTCTTCGGCATCATGCACACGAAACCCAAGTGCATCTGTAGCGCGTCGCTCAAATTCGGCAATCCACCGCTGCCACGTAGTAGGCGATACGTTACCGGTGATCAGCAGTCCTGAAGGCTCCACGGAAGCGCCAATCATGCCCGCTGCATTCCCATCGGGCCACCACATTGGACATCCGTCACGGTCCGTGCCGTTAACCCAGCCAGGCATAGCTTTATATACCTCGATGAGTGTTTGCCAGTTAGCCGGCAAAAGGTCGTAAGGGATGTTGAACGTAATGGATTGTGAGGGTTGATCCATAGATTTTCCTTTTAATTGCGCTGGTCCTATGTTTTCCCCACCACGACATGTAGGTTCCGACCCAGAGCGGTCGTCCGACAAGTTGATCCGCCAAGTGCTCAATAGTGCGTCAGGGTCAAGCCCTTCGGCGTCCAGCAGGTCTTTCCGCATCACGTGCACATCAGCCGGAAGTGTTGACCGGCCGTGTGGTCCATGTCGAGCTCAAGGTCAGTCTCGGGCCAGCGCAACTGGCTCAGCTGGGCTCAAACAGCGAAGTGCCTCATCGCCCGCCGAAATCCAAGCCTCTCTGCCTCGGCAGTGGTTCTGACGTAGGTTTCGCCGAGCGAGGGATCAATCCGGACACGGTCGTACTGTTGATCGAAGGGGAGATGATAGATTTTATTTGTCCCGTTCACGTTGCACTTGATGAGTGGGTAATCGTGATCCATCCTCATGTTCTTGACGATAACCCGAAGTCGTTTCGCGGCCCAGAGCGCCGTGTCAGACAGTTTGGTCGTTGCGGCGAAGATGGCGATGATGCTCTTGTCCTTCAGCTCCGGATGAGTGAGCGGCAAGAGAACCGTTGTGCCGTATAGCTGGAAGATGTGCTTTTCGTGCAGCGTCTTGTGTTGAGCCCAGTATTTGGCCTGGACCACGTGAACGATCGACCCCTTCGTGCACAGGAGGTCCCGTCCCATATCTGCAAGCCCCTCCGTTGCGCCAACGAAGGTCACTTTCCATCCGTCTATCTCGTATCGATAGCCGAGATAGCGCTCGAACGACCTGCCAACCTCTACGTTCGATTTGCGGCGCCTCTTCCAGTTGTCCAGCGCCCTCTGGTTGCGCTCGGCCGAACCGAGCGCGTCGTATTCCTCTTTGCTGATGAACATGGACACGCGGTCCATACTTTCGTCATCATCCTCCAAGATCAAAGTGGCATCTTCGTTGAGGATGTCTTCGTGGTACTGCTCGAGGACGGGGTAATACTCGTGGTAGGTCTTCAACGCGTATTCCAGCCGCTTCAACTTTTGAAGAAGCTGCTTCTTTTCGAACGCGATCCGCTTTACCTCGCTCGCGGCCTTCAGCGCTGGATGCTTTTTTGACTCGAGTGCTCGCGCGGCGGCCTGGTCGGGGGCGTAAAACGCCTCTGCGATGAATTCTTCCACCCAGACGCGACCTTGGAGAAAACCAGTATTCAGCGCCGCCTTGAGTTCGGCCAGTATCTCTGCTTGCCGGCGAGCGAACATGTCTTCGGTATGCGCGCGTTCTGCAATAGCGAGCCGTTTTGTGTACTCTCGTTCCTTCTGTTCTTTCGCTTCGATTTCGCCAGCCCGACGGTTAAGCTCGCGTTCCACACGTGTTTTCACGAAGGTAGTGAGGCCGAAGTAAACACCGCCCAAAATGATGACAATACCGACGAGCGTATTACTGCCGTCGTTACCTCTTGCAAGTGCAGGAGAACACCAGGCGGCCAAGGTTCCAGCCAGGATTGAGCGGTAACGCATTGATGATCGACTATGCTTGAGTTGTGAATGTTGCGATTACACTACTGCATTTTCAATGCATGCAACGCCTTTCGCAACGACTCATGTAAATGTTTGACCGATTATTGTAGGAGTGGCTTTAGTCGACGGCGTTTGCACGCACGAGTGAACGTCCGCTACTGGCCGATCTCGGCCGGTCGAGCCAGCATAGCATGTTGCCGAAGTAGAAAAATCACAAACGCTCACGACAGGCCGGAACCGACCCATTCCGGACATTGCGCGCTTAAATACGCGGGGAGACAGACTCGTAAAGTTTTCTTTCGGCTATCCACGCGTCGAGAAGATTGCCCTTCACTTCTTCGTATTCTTCCCATTCAGCGTCCCATCGCACTAACCGTTCTTCCTCCTCCAGAAGCATGAACCACGTCGTTCCAGTGCCGTTGTCGCCTACCGCAATTGCGCGCTGCAACCATTCGGGAAAGTAATCTTCGCTACGGAAAAATTGCGTGTAGGTGAGCAGTGACTCGCTTCCTGGGGCTGCCCGTTCAAGAACCGGAAAGAGGAAGTTCGCACCAGTCGGTCCTTGAAATCCGTCGAACTCAAGGTAAAGACTACGCAGCTGGTCCGGTAACGCGTGACCGAGAGCTTGCTCTACCTGGGCAATCACTGCTGCTGTAGCTGGCCTTCGAAAAACGCCATCCGGAAATGCCTGATGCACATCTTCTGGTTTAAACATAAGACCCTTTTAGTGACCGTATATGGACTCCTCCTAGTTTGCAAACAATCCGTCTTCAGGCCGTGAGGTTCGACTGCTCACGTATATCCGGTCTCGTACTGCTGCACCTTTACCAGGTGCGGGACCCTGATGGGCTATTCGCGCGCTGGCTCCCTATCGCTTTTACGGGCTTGAAAGCCTCGGACATTCTCGGGTTCTGCCAGCGCCGGTTCGACCTGTTGGCCATCATGCGGCTTGTCATGCAATCGTGGTTCGGATACTCCTACGTCGTGCAAAAAAAGCATTGTTCCTGAGCTCACGCCGGCTCAGGATGATAATCGGTCCCTCTGCTCATCATTGCCCACGCGATACGTGCCGTTTTGTTCGCCAACGCTACCGCGGCAATGTTTGGATGACGCGTAATAGCAATGCGCGTAACCCAAGTGCTTAATCGGTCCATCTTGGCCTGAGCCGTCCGAAGAACCGCTCGCGCTCCGTGGACCAGCAAACGGCGCAGGTAGGCGTCACCTCTTTTGCTAATGCCCAGCAAACGCTCCTTTCCTCCTGAACTGTTCTGCTTGGGCGTCAGCCCGAGAGAAGCCGCCATTTGTCGACCGCTTGCAAACTGGCTGGCGTCGCCTACTGTCGCTACCAAAGCTGTGGCAGTGATAGGACCAATGCCGCGCAACTGCTGCAGACGAACCGCTACCGGATCGTTCCGCGCAATCTGTTCGATTTCTCGTTCGAGCTCGGTAACACGTCGATCCAGTGCCAGCATGTCTTCCCAAAGTCCACGCAAGAGGCGGCGAAACCGCTCGCTCAGCCCGTTATCGAAGTCTTCTAGCCAGCGCGGGATTGCTGCCCGCAGATGAACCAATTCTTTCGGTGCGACCAATCCATATTCCGATGTCAGGCCACGGATCTGGTTGGCTGTGGCCTTGCGTTGATCGACCAGGCTGGAGCGTATCCGGTGTACAGCCTGGATATCCTGTTGCTCGACCGTCTTGATTGTTACGAACCGCATGCTGGGCCGGCTCATCGCTTCGCAGATCGCTTCAGCATCGTTTGCATCGTTCTTGTTGCTCTTGACGTAGGGCTTAACGAATTGAGGGGCAATCAGCTTAACCCTGTAACCGTGTGCCTGCAGCAATCGAGCCCAGTGATGTGCACCGCTGCACGCTTCCATGCCGATTTCACAGCCCGGTTCAATCTGGGCCAGCAATGCCTTCACCCAGTCAGCTCGGACGAGCTTGCTCCGCCAGACCGCCTTCTCCGACCGGTCCACGCCGTGCACTTGAAACACGTTCTTTGCCAAATCGACCCCAACGCGAATAAGCTTCATGGTGGACTCCTTCTTTCCAAACCGGTTGTGTGGAAACTCCAGTTTGGCACTTACGTGCCCTCAGGGGGAGGAGGAGTCCATCCCATTGCTTTTGGCCGATCTCGGCCGTTCAGTGTACGGCGGTTCTCGACCCACAGCGGACCTTCAGCCGATGCTACTTAAGCTGAGTTTGCTCATCGTACGCGGCGTGGAATGCCCTGACTTTATCAACAAGTTTGGAATAGGTTCTGAGCACTCCACTACCTGAGTTCGGGAGGAGCACTGATGTTCTAAGATTAGGACTGACGCCACATTTACGTTCGATGTCATCAGCCTTTGCCCGCAGAATATCCGCTTCCCACAGAAGTACATTGTGCTCGTCCGACTTGGTGTGCATGGTCGCAGCGAGATCGTCAAGCTCGATGGCAAGTTCGCGGCCAGTCTGAACTAGCTCTCTGATTCCAGTTTTAAACATGTACCTGAACATAAAGAGGCGATTTAGAAAAGCAGTCTCGCGAAGACGAACGGCTGCTTTTGGCCGAGTGCAGACTTCACCTATCCGCAGTGCTCGGCCATCGCTCGACTCACTGAATACGGAACTCGTCGAGCGTCTTGCCTGTCGCAAGTGCTTCCACTACCCACCGTGGCTGACGACCACGCCCCGTCCACGTTTGTTCGCTATCAGCAGGATTACGGTACTGAGCACGGACAGTCGAGCCTTTTTCAGCTTTCGATTTCTTCGCAGCATTGGCAAGCAGCTGTTCGATTGGCAGGCCGACACTTTGCGCGATCGAGAGGATTTGCTCCCGCGCTTTCTTCACTTCATCCTGTTGGCGGATTTTGATCTCTCGCTCGATATCATGGTGCAGCCCTTTGAGCTCGCTCAGGTTATATTTCGACAGATCAGTAGCAGTCATGTTATGGCCCTTTTGATAAAATTAATAAACGCTTCCTTCTTGGCCGATTGTACTATGCGCCGTCCAGTACACCGCTGGAATTCCGCGTAAATTGTTGCTCCAGTGGCGCCCGAACATGGATCTGCCCAACCGACGATTGACCACAATGGGACTCTTCAACCCAGGAGGTCTCATGGATCCAAATACTAGTAAAACTAAGGCCGCACAACCTTGGAATAAGGGACGACTTGTCGGACAGAAGCTTCCGTTAAAGTTACGAGAAATATGGGCAATCCGCATACGCTTACAGCTCGCCGAACACTGGCGAGATCTTGCTCTGTTCAACCTTGCAATCGATAGTAAGCTTCGCGGCTGTGACCTGGTCAGCCTTCGCGTGAAAGATATCTCTCAGGGACGCAGCATCTTCCACCGAGCGATCGTAATGCAACGTAAAACAAGTAGACCTGTTCAGTTCGAAATTACGGAACAAACCAGGCAGTCCTTGCTCGCATGGATCGATCGAAGAAAGCTCTCCGGAAACCAGTACTTGTTCCCAAGCCGGGTTAGCGATTCCCCACACCTGTCAACCCGCCAGTACGCTCGCATTGTGACAACGTGGGTCGAGTCTGTTGGGCTGGACGCAACGGCGTATGGAACACATTCCATGCGACGGACAAAAGCGACGCTCATATACCGCCGAACGAAAAATCTTCGAGCTGTACAGCTATTGCTTGGGCATACCAAGCTCGAAAGCACCGTACGGTATCTCGGGATCGAGGTAGACGACGCCCTCGAAATCGCCGAACAAACAGAGGTCTAACCCGACAGCACGGCGTCCGCGGCTGCGCTATGGTCGGCTGTTGCCCCGACAGGCCGCAGTCGCCCCGAACCAGAAGTTCGTTACTCGAACCGTGTCGCGGGCGTGGTCATGGTGGTTCGACGACAAATGCGCCTACGAGAAGCAGCAACATCAACGATAAAAGCACTTTCGTCCGAAGGGACGCAGAGCAATATGCTCCCGTAAATTCCTCATAGACAGACGGGGCGGCCAAATCAGAAAGGCTACGTGCGAGGCTGTACGTAATACCTTTTAAAGCTTCGAATTCCTGATACCTCAACTTGTCAGCGGGCGTCCAGAGGTGGTTCTCTCCTTGCCATTCGCCGACCCGAATCGAGCATTCGTTAAAGGAGCCACAAGTACCATAACCTGATAAGAAGTCGTCGAAGCCCTGCCAATCTGAGTCCCGGACCTTCGAAGCCGCACTGACGATCCGCGCCTTCCAAAATGTTTCTCCCTCTTCATCGAGAAGGGAGACAAGCCGCTCAATTTGGGTCAAGAACTGTGCGACTTCGGACTCGGGAAGCGGCCTTCTCTTCTTGAATACCCCAACCACGTGGCTCTCCTTGAAAATTTCATACCGTTTAGTCGCAGCGACCGTCCGCTGTTGGCCGATCTAGGCCGCTCACCTCAGGATATCAGGTTGCTAAAGCGAAAAGGTCACCGACCGTAACGATCGGCCGGTACCGACCCATACCGGACCTTCGATTGAGCAAGCGGTCGATCCCTCGTCAAATCCAAGTGAGAGCGTGGTTAAGGACAGACTCAAGGTCTACAAGCGGTATCGGTACTGCGGGAGGGACCGTTGCAGTACGGACTATGCAGTCGATCTCCACATTCAGTTGTTCTGGTCGGTGATTTCCGGGGAACTTCCTAAGGACCAGCAGAACCTTTGTCTCGCTAAGCCAAGTGCTCTTGTCCACTGACCAAGATTCGTCTTCGAACGACAGTATGTGCAGACTCCGCTCGTTATCCCAAATGCTTGGGCTATATACCCAGAGCGAGTTTCTAGCCTCCCACACGTCAGCCCGTACCTCAAAGCGTCCAGTTGTTGAAGTCGAGAGTATTTCCATATCTTGTGACCCGTTGGCTAGTTCCGCTGTTGGCCGAACACGGCCGTCCAGCCCAGCATAGCAGGTTGCCAAGCTCGAAAAATCACAGACTGTCACGACTGGCAGCACCCGACCCGTTGCGGACGTTTAGTACGAGTTAACTCTTTGCTGGGACGCTAATCCTTTGCGATCAGCACACCTCGATATTGATTCAGCTTTCCTTGGCCGTAATAGTTCAAGAACTCAGCAATAGTAGGGGTCACGTCGGATTCTGCAGCAATCGTCCAAAACCGTGCTTCACCGAGCATAGGCACAAACCCCTCGATCAATCCGCGACTTGCGTTGTGGCTTGATGAGAGCAGCCAGTGTTGTAGCAGTCGGGTGACTTCGTCGGTTGGAAGCTGAGAGGACCGCACTAGCGCGACAGCATAGCGGTAGTTATGGCTGTACAGGTCTTTGATGAAGTCGATCCGTTGTGGCACAGGTATGGAACGTAACCACCGGCGAAGCTCGGTATCAACTTGGGCAGTACCTGACCGGCGTACAAACTGCTCAGGCTTGAAGCGTGGCTCATCCATTGCATCGTTCCACAAGGTGTTTTAGGTATCGTGCGTCGGGTGTGTGATAGGTCCGCTTGTGGCCGAACCCGGCCGTTTAGTGTACGGCAGTTCTCGACCCAAAGCGGACACAACAGCGCCGTACCCTAGCTGTCAACTTTATTCCAGAAAGAAATTTTCGGATTATCTTCGGTGAGCGACGGAGGGCGATCGTGTGGACCGATTTACCATCTCGAGGGCGGCTCTTTACCAAAGGAGATCACGCTGAATACCAATGCGGGATCCTTCTGGCACCAATATTCAAAGCTGATACTGGGACGCTCCGTGCCGAGTGCTTGCGCAACTGACGTTTCCGCCGGAATGCGCAAACGCGGACCCTGCCATTGTTGAGCGAGGACACCTAGCGGGCTAGGACCATTCCCTGAGCACGAAACGATCCACGTGGCTTCCCCCCCGGCAATGCCGGGCAAGTAGGTTCGCATAAGTTGCATAAGTAACGATCCTAGTTCCGCTTCTGGATCCACCTCGACGTTGGAGGCATGAGACTCGATATCGTCACCGGGATGAACGCTGTCGCGATTCAGATGGACCGTCATTTTCATAAAGCTCCGAGAGGGTTAAAGTCTTGCATTTGGCATGTTGTCTTCTGGCCGGGTTGTTGACCTGCCTGGACGGCAACAATCGACCCTAAGCGGACTTCAGCGTCTCCATCCGAGCAGCAGAAAAGTACCCAATCTTGCTCCCCGGAAGTTCCTGAACGAGACGGTCGCATAACTCTAGCCCAATGTGGTCAAGTGCCTCCACCTCATGCGGATCGTTGAACTGCCGATAGTGCGCGGTCTCGTAACGGGCTAACCAGCTAGAGATTGTCTCCACGACATTTGGCGAAAGTCCTAATTCAGCAAGGACAACGTAACCGCCGCCCAGAGCGTCACGAACACCTGTTCCAGACAACATTCCATCGACAATGAGGTAGCGCATCTAACTGCCTTCTTCGTTGTTTCGTCCGCTCCTGGCCGAACCCGGCCGTTCGGCTCAGCATGACAGGTTGCCAAGCTGAAAAATCTCACGGAGTGTCACGAACTTCCGCTGTCGACCCGAAGCTGCCGTTCACACGACAGGAACTAGGCGACTCCCCACCACATTTGCCGAGCCTGCGCTGATGGCCTGAGCTTGTCCGGAACCGCTGACACTATGTCAAACGATGCGTTTACCTCGGCAGGTTTCTTGTCTCGCATCGTCGAAAAGCCGGTGGTATCAAGAACCGTTTGCTTGAAAGACTCGTACTCTTGGAAATCCCAACAGGCAAAGGACCAAGTGCCAGCAGGGAGCACATGTTTTATAACGTCCATGTCCCACTTGTAGCAAACCCGCAGCCGTAGCCTATGAACGGGCGACCTCGTCTCACAATCGAGGGACCGAAGCCGAAGAAGCCGAACTAATCCGATCTCAAGGCGAGTTCCACGCCCGTGGTCAGTTACGTCCTCATAGCACGCGATCCCATCTCCATGGTCAGCAAGTACACCAGAAAACGTAGCGGTGGTCCAAAACTCTGCCATGGAATCGAACGCGGTCGGCAAAGTCAGGGCCGAGAGCTTGAGTGTCTTGGAGCGGAGGAAAGTTCGAAACTCGTTCTCCATTTTAGCGGCGTCTTTTAGAAGCATTGGGTAGTGTACGAAGAAGACGAAGTTATCCGGCGGTCCCACGACAGTCCGGTTCTGGCCGAAATCGGCCGTTCAACTCAGCATAGCAGGTTGCCGAAGCGGGAAATTCACGAACGGTCACCAACGGCCGGAACCGACCTTAAGCGGACCTAAGCCGCAAGTGCGTCGCGGCGCCCGCTTTCAACTGTTCTTGTACCTTGTCGCCAAAAGATACAGGCCCATACAAACGCAAATTAAGCCCACTAAGCTCAGGCCGGCTTGTGAGAGACCGGTCCAAAACAATGATTGGCTTAGGGCTTGGGTCAATAACGGCTCAAGCTTGAAAGCGAATGCGCCCACTGCTAGAAATATCGCGCCTCGGACGGCTCTTGGGGTCCAGAACATATCGATATCCTATTGTCGAATTGTGCACGCCAACTAAGTCCGCTATTGGCCGAACCCGGCCGGTCGCGCCAGCTTAGCATTTTGTCCAGCCGGAAAGTTCGCCAACTGTCACGAAGGACCGCACTCGACCCATAGCGGTCATTGATTATGTGGGATCATCCTCATATCCGGCCGGCAAACCGGTATGGATAAAGGTGAGTCCGCGCGCCTCGAGATATTCGCTAATTTGAGAGAAGACCATCTCGGCATCTGGCGTCGGTCGATACTTCGCAATTAGGTGAACTATTAAATTTCGTCCGCGCGCGTCCGGGTACGTGGTGTAGATTTCCCCGCTGTCCGCAAAGTTAAGATAAGCATTTACCTTCGCCTCCAACAATGCGTAGTGGCTTCTCCCCCACGGCAAATGGTCACTGATTGTCAAGTGAACGTCCCCGGTTTCCTTGTTGATGCCAATAGCATCCACTGCCAAGGCGTTTTCAATCGTCATAATTCGTCATAAAGTAAAGAGGTCCGCTTCTGGCCGAACCCGGCCGTCTAATCCAGCATAGCAGGTTGCCACGCTGGAAAATTCACGGACTGTCACGACCGGCTGATATCGACCCATTGCGGACATTTACAGAACCCGGATTAATTATGTATTGCGTTCTGCAGGCCCTCGAAACTCCCAAATTTTTTGAAGTTTGCCATTTGAGAATGCAAGATAATGCTCAACAGTTGTTCTGTACGGATTCACGTACATCCACGTCTCATCTGCTATCGGCGTTTCAAAAGTTGTTAGCGATTGAAGTTCGTTAACGCTCTCCACGGTCGTGGGGGTCAAGTACCCTGAGAGACCTGGACTCCTGTCGTCTGGTGGCCCGAGGAGGTCTAGTACGGTATCGGTCGTGGTACCCAGTGGGATACTTTTGACAGCCGCTCGGACGCGATTGATCATTCGTCCTATCGGTTCGCTTTGTTCTGTACCAAAGTTCTTCAAAATATCTCCATGGTGTCAAAGGATTTCGACGTCCGCTTCTGGCCGAACCCGGCATTCGACCGAGCATAGCATCTTGCCAGGCTGGAAAAATCACAGACCGTCACGACCGGCCGAAATCGACCCGTTGCGGACATTCGCCGACCGGCTATCTCAACTGTTCAATCGACGTCGCGGCGTTGCGGATAACGAGGTCACCAAAGTCACCTTCGAGAGTCAAGACGTTTTCCACCATAGATACGCCTTCAAGCTCGCCAAAGGTATGACGGTTGCTTAAGTCCGCACACGACCCTAGCAAATTAAGCGCGCCGAACGTGACGTCTAGAGAAGCGCCGGCCGTATTCCACACCGAAAGCTTGTACCTGGCTCCGTCCTCAGCACGGACCACCATCTCGAAGTAGAGATGTTGTTGATCAAGAGTGATCGACAGGACTTCGGATTCTTCAAGATCGCAAAGGTTCATGGAAACGTGGATGAGGTTGAGACCATCTGGATGTCCACTCCTGGCCGATCTTGGCCGTTCGGCTCAGCATAACAGGTTGCTACGACGGAAAAATCACGCAGTGTCACGACCGGCCGCAACCGACCCATTGCAGACATAGCCAAGCCAGTGTTCAAGCGAAGTCAGCAGCCATTCGAAGTGAGCTGAAGGCGATGTATTCGTCTGAATACTCGGGTCCAGCCGCTTCCGGCCCAGCAAGCCAAAGGTCAAAATCATCGTCATACTTTTCGACCGCTTCTTTCATTGAACGCCTTTCTTCCATAGAGGAGTTGGCGACGACATGTTCCCTGACCTTGTCATCAGCAAGCCAAAATTTCTCAGCAAGGCCAATCAAAGGGTGTAGCTGAAGTGGAATTTTCGAAGGTCGGAGATTCATGGGTTGGCGTCAAAATTTCGGGCTGAGGTGACCGTCTGCTCTTGGCCGATAGCGGACGATCGGAATGGCTCAGTGTACGGCGTTGTTGCTCTCCGGACAAGCGGGGGCGGCGCTCTACGCGCCCGCCGCCTTGTGGCAAGCTTTTTTAGTTTGTGGCTAACTTTTTTATTTTGTGGCGCACGTTCTTATCGCGCCACAGCCATCCACACACCGCTCCCGCCCTCCTGGCGCCAGACCAGCCATGACGAATCCCTCGGATTCCCATCCGCGTTGCGCGCTGCCGCACGCGCGGCGGTTGCCGTCGCCGCGCGGGACGAGATCGCGCCCCCGCATGGCACTTTCCACGTCGGCGTGGACGGCGAAACACTACACATTCCCTACCGGCTCTACTACGATCCCGACCGTCTGCGCCGCGCGCTGGACAATGCGCATGGCGCCGACCGGCGCATTCTCGCTTGTCTGGGAACGCGGCATCACGACGGTCACGTGCGCCAGGCATGCCTCGCGCAGATTCTCGACTGCGACGATGCGTGGCTCATGCCCTACATCGTGCAGTTGGCCGGCGAGTATGTGATCGAGATCGTCGACGACGTCGCACGCTGGGGCGCGACGCGGGCGTCGGCCCCGCTCGCGGCCTTCGCACGCGCCAACCCCGCCTACCTGGCGACGCTGTCGCGGCGCGTGACGAGCTATTGGAACTGCTATCATCGCCACGCGTATCCGGATCGCGCCGACTATCCGGGTACCCGTGTAGTAGCGCTGATGAGACCTTATGCCACTTTCGAATAACCTGCTGCTGAGGCGCGCCACCCGCGCCGACATCCCCGCCATGTCGCGCATCCGCCTGGCCGTCACCGAAAACACCTTGTCCGACCCCGTGCGGATCACCGTCGCCATGTACGAGGATTTCCTGGAACGGTCGGGCCGCGGCTGGGTGGCGGAACTCGATGGCGAGATCGTCGGATTCAGCTACGCGGACCACGTGAACGCTTCGATCTGGGCACTGTTCATCCAGCCGGGCCGGGAAGGACGGGGACTCGGCAAGGCATTGCTCGACCAGGCGACGGACTGGCTGTTCGAACGCGGCCACGAGCGCGTCCGCCTGACGACCGGCGCCGACACCCGCGCCGACCGTTTCTATGCGGCCCGCGGCTGGCGCCGCGAGCCCGTGGGCGCGACCGAGATCGCCTACACGCTGGCGCGGCCGTCCGCGCGCGCCGAAGTGGTATCCTTGTCGCCATGACTACCGATTCCGACATCGAGCTGTCCGGCCCATTCCAGGCCAAGGACGGCAACGGCCGTACCCTCGACGTGAAAGCGATCCGCATTTTCGACGAAGGCTACGGGATCATCGACGTGTACGTGAGCTTCAAGGAGCGTCTCGAACCGGGCGCCTACAAGGACCCCGTCCTCGTGCGCGCCCTCATCGACCGGCTGCGCGCCGTCGGCTACAAGGGGCCCGACTTCGGCCACAGCGATCCGGGCCTGCAGGAGAGCCGACTCATCGTGCTCGAAGCGCCCGAGGAATTCGCGCCGTTTGCAAAGAGCAAGGGGTGGAAGAACCTCGCCGAGGATTTCGACGAGTAACGTGTCATAGCCTGCCGATCTGCTTCGCGGCAAAGTGAGACTGTTTCGTGATACCCGCGCCAGCCGCCTTGTGGTTGGCGTGCCCCGCCCTAGACTGGGATGACCATACCGGCGGCCGACATCGTGCCGTTGCGGCGCGATGCCTGACCGAAGTCGCTGTGCACTTCGTGAAGGAACGATCATGCGCCCCTCATCCCTCCTGCTGTTCCCCACCCTGCTCGTGCTCGCATCCGGCACGCAGGCGCAAACCCTGCAGCCACGCGAACCCGTCGCCGTCGTCCAGGTCAAACCCATGGACGGACCCTATCGTCTCAGGAACGAGCAAGCCCGCCAGATCGCAGGCATGTACGAGATGTCGAACGGCTGGTCCATCGACGTGCGCCCCGACATGCGCCACGTGGACGTCGTCATCGACCGGAACAGACCGCTGCGCCTGCTGGCGATTTCGCCCCGCAAGTTCGTGTCGGGCGACGGTAACGTGACGATGGAGTTCAGCCGCGGCAACGACGACAACGACATGACCTTGCGCTACGTGCCGGCCGCGGGCCTGGCCGAGGTCGTGGTCAGCTCGGCATCGTTCGCGCAGCGCTAGCCGCCCGGCGCCCCGAACAGGTCGTGCGCATCGAGGATCGCGTAGGTGATCTCGGGATGGCGGTCGAGCACCCTGCGCACGGCCGCCGGCACGGATTGCCGTACCTTCTTGCACAGGCCGGGCCGGTCTTCCAGCACGATGAGGATGCCGCGCAGGGTGCGCACCTCGTTCGGGCCGGGCGTGATCTTCAGTTCGACGCCGAGGTTGGCGCGGATGCGGTCCTGCAGGCGTTTGAGGTCGTCGTAGCTGGCGACGGCGTCGATGCGGTCGAGCAGTTTTTGCTCCTCCGTGCGCGTGAGGCGCAGCGGGCGCAGGTCCGCGTCCGGATCGGCCAGCAGGATCTCGCGCTCGCAGACGCAGGCGCCAGGGGGGCATTCGGTGCGGATGGGTATCGATGCTTGTTGCAACATGGGTTCACGCTGTCAACGGATTGCGCGTCCGGGAGCGTAGTGTATATCATCCAGCACGCCCGCCATGCGCTGCCAGTGCGAGCCCTTCCAGAACACGCGGTGGCAGCAGTCGCACGTGCTGAACTCGTCCTGCGTGGCGGCCACCCGCGGCGGCAGCCGGTCGATCACGTCCGCCTTCGCGACGGACCGCAGCGGCGCGTTGCACGACAGGCACAGCGTGAACGGGCGCATGCGTTCGGCCAGGCCGAAGCGCTCGACCACGTCGCGCAGCTGCTCCTCCGCCTTCAGCGCCCGCACGTAGCAGCCATAGTCGACGCCGCGGCGCTTGAGCAGGTCGCGGTCGCGCGTCAGCACGGCCCGGCCGTCATCGAGTGCGATCGCTTCGACCTCGGCGTCGTTCAACGTATTGCGGTAGATGGTGTCGAACCCCGCCATTCTCAACAGCCGCGCCAGGCCGCCGAGGTGCGCGTCCGCGACGAAGCGCACGCGGCCCGGCGGACGCTGGGCCAGTCGCGCCACGTCGGCCACGTCGAGCGTTGTGAAGCGCGGGTAGACGGCGATGCGGTCGCCCTCTTCCAGGATGTCGTCCAGGCCCCGCGGTTCGCCGTTCAGCAGCACCAGCTCGACTTCCGTGTGCGGCACGCCCAGCGCCTCGATCATGTGCTTGGTCGTGGCGGCGCGCGCGCATGGCGTCGCGAACGCGTGCCCGCGCCGCTCGCGCGCGAGGAAGTCGTTCAGTTCGCCGTAGAAGCGGAAGGTCGCGCTGACCATGATTCGTCGACGCCGCGCAGCACGTCCAGCGCGTTCGGCACCGAATGGCCTTCGGCCGTGTTATCGAAGATGCACCAGAGGTCAGCGCCGGGCTGCGCCATCGCCGCGATCCGCTGCTCGACGTCGCGCAGGAATGCCGGCGGATACGCCGAGTAGTAGATGCGCGGCGCGCCGTGCAGGCGGATGTACGTCGACGCCGTCGTCGGCTCGTGCGGGCCGGGCTGGCCGGCCGGCGGATCGGCCATGACGCGCGTGACGCCCTGCTCGCGCAGCAGCGCCGTCGCCGTGTCGCCAAACCACGTCGGGTGGCGGCCTTCCAGCGCGAGCATGCATGGGAAGCGGGCGCGCAGGCGCGGAAAAAAATCCGCGACGACCGCTTCATCGAACGCGCCGCTGGGCGGCAGCTGGACCAGCACGCAGCCCAGCTTTGGCCCCAGCTCGCCGGCCTCGCGCACGAAGCGGTCGAGCAGCTCGTCGGCGCCCTGCAGCTTCGCCTCGTGCGTGATCGTCTTCGGCAGCTTGACGGAGAAGCGGAACCCGTCCGGGACGCTGGCGGCCCAGCGGGCGTAAGTCTGCGGCTGGTGGGGACGATAAAACGACGAATTGATCTCGACGGCCGGGAACACGGCCGCGTAGCGCTCGAGGTGGCTGCCTTCGACGGGGAACGCGGCCGCGACTTCCTTGTTGAGGCCCCAGCCGGCGCAGCCGATCAGGGGCCGACTGTGGTTGACTGCCGTGTCGACTGCCGTGGATTGCAATTCGCTCATCTGGACCCATGTTGGAGGGCATCCGCCCGGCATCCGATTCTATGTCGAACGGCATGATGGACGGCGCACGCGCCACCGGGGCTACAATATCGATCACCAACAGGAGGAACACCATGGCCGAGTCCCTGCACATCGTCTGTCCGCACTGCGACGCCGTCAACCGCGTCGCCAACGAGCGCGTCGCCGACCAGCCCGTCTGCGGCAAATGCGCGCAGGCGCTGTTCACCGGCCAGCCGACGGACGTGTCGTCCGTCCGCTTCGACAAGCACGTCGGACGCAACGACATCCCCGTCGTCGTCGATTTCTGGGCCGCGTGGTGCGGTCCCTGCCGCATGATGGCGCCCGCATATGCACAGGCCGCCGGCCGGCTGGAGCCGCGCGCGCGGCTGCTGAAGGTCGACACGGAAGCGTCGCAGGATCTCGCCGCGCGCTACAACATCCGCAGCATCCCGACCATCGCCCTGTTCCAGGCTGGCCGGGAAATTGCGCGCCAGGCCGGGGCGATGGATGCGAACCGGCTCGTCGCCTGGGTGCAGCAGGCGACGCGCGCCGCGTGAGCGGCCGATCGGTTATCGTAATGGCAATCTAAACCCCGGAGAGACCATGGCCCAGGAACTCGTCCACGAACGCGGCCTCGAGGATGCCAGGCAGTTCGCCCGCATCCTGTACGTCGCACACGCCCTCACCTTTTTCTTTTCGCTCGGCATGCTGTCGATCCTGGTGCTGATCGTCAATTACATCCGGCGGCCGGACACGGCCGGGACGATGGTCTATAGCCACCACACGTGGATGATCCGGTCGTTCTGGTTCTACCTGATCTGGATGGTGGTCGCAATCGTGCTTGCCATTACGATCATCGGGATTCCGATCGCGTGGCTCGTCGGTGCCGGTGCGTGGGTGTGGATGGCGTACCGGATCATCCGCGGCTTCATCGACCTGAACAACAATCGCGCGATGCCGGTGTAAACACGGCCGGTGGACACGGGGTGCCCACGCTACGGCAAGGTGGGATGCGTAGGGTGGGCTCCCCGAGCCCACCATGCACCGCCGGCTCAGAGTTTACTCAAAGCCTGGTCGATGTCCGCAATCAGGTCGTCGGTGCCTTCGAGGCCGATGTTGAAGCGCACGAGCGGGCCCGTGGCTGGCCAGTCGCGCCGCATCCCCTGCATCCGGTACGGCACCGCGAGGCTGTGCGTCCCGCCCCAGCTGTACCCGATGCCGAAGAGTGCCAGCGCATCGACGAAGCGGTCGACCTGCCCGCCCGAATAACGCGCGTCGAAGACCACGGAGAACAGGCCGCCCGCCCCCGTGAAGTCGCGCTTCCACACGTCGTGGCCGGGACAATCCTCGAATGCCGGGTGCAGCACCTTCGCGATTTCGGGACGGCCCTTGAGCCATTGCGCCACCTTGCGCGCGGACGCATCGTGCGCGTCGAAGCGCAACTTCATCGTTTCCAGGCCGCGCAGCACGAGGTACGCATCGTCCGCGCCCACGCCCAGGCCGAGTCGCATGTGCGACATGGCGATGCGGTCGTTGATGGCGGTATCGCGCGTGATCACGGCGCCCATCAGCACGTCCGATCCGCCCGACTGGTATTTCGTCAGCGCCTGCATGACGATGTCGGCGCCGACATCGAAGCCGCGCAACGCGAGACCCGCGGCCCACGTGTTGTCCAGCGCGACCAGGATCCCGTTCGCCTTCGCCACCGCGCTGATCGCGCGCAGGTCCGGCACTTCCATCGACACGGAGCCCGGCGCCTCGGTCCAGAGCAGCTTCGTGTTCGGCTGGATCAGGTCCGCGATGCCGGCGCCCACGAGCGGATCGTAGAAGCGCGCGGACACGCCGAAATCGCTTGCCAGCCACCGGCCCAGTTCGCGCGTGGGATTGTAGACGTTATCGGGCAGCAGGACGTCGTCGCCCGCCTTCAACAGCGCCAGCAGGATCATCGAGATCGCGGCGAGGCCGGACGGCGCCAGCAGGCAATGCGTGCCGCCTTCGATGGCGGCCAGCCGCGCTTCCAGCGTGAACGTCGTGGGCGTGCCGTGCAGGCCGTAGGTATAAGCCTGTTTGGTGCGCCAGTCGCCGGCGCGCAGGCTCGCCACGTCCTTGAACAGGACCGTGGACGCGTGGTGGATCGGTGTGGGGTAGGCGGCGAAGCCGGCCGGGGGGCGGTAGTCGCTGTGGGTGAGCGTGGTCTGGATGGACTTCTTGTCGGTCACGTCGGATACTCCACAAAGGTATCCGTCGTTCCCGCGCCCGCGGGAACCCAATTTGGCGCTGCCGCAACGCACGCACACTTGGGTCCCCGCCTTCGCGGGGACGACGTCGGTTTGGTTACGCTACCGTCGCCCACAGGTCGTGCGCATCCGCCTTCGTCACGACCACGTCGATGAACTCGCCGACTACCGGCTTGGCCTTGCCTGGCGTGAGGGCGCGCTTGATGTGGACGACGCCGTCGATTTCCGGCGCATCCGCGGCCGAGCGGCCGACCGCTTCGCGCGGGCCGACGTCGTCGACCAGCACGCGGATCGTCTTGCCGATCTTCGCCTGCAGGCGCTTCGCGGAGATCTCTTCCTGCAGCAGCATCACGCGCGCGCGGCGTTCTTCCTTGACCTCGTCCGGTACCGGGTTGGCGATCTCGTTCGCCGTCGCGCCTTCGACCGGCGAGTAGGAGAAGCAGCCCAGGCGGTCGATCTGCGCTTCCTTCAGGAAGTCCAGCAGGTATTCGAATTCGGCGTCCGTCTCGCCCGGGAAGCCGGCGATGAACGTCGAGCGGATCGTGAGGTCCGGGTTCATCTTGCGCCAGGCCTGGATGCGGTCGAGGTTCTTTTCGCCGCTCGCGGGGCGTTTCATGCGTTTCAGGACGTCCGGGTGCGCGTGCTGCAGCGGGATGTCGAGGTAAGGCACGACGTTCTCGCCCATGAATGGAATCACCTGGTCGACGTGCGGATACGGGTACACGTAGTGCAGGCGCACCCACGCGCCGTACTGCTTCGCCATCTGGCCCAGCGCTTCCGTCAGCTGCGTCATGTGCGTCTTGACGGGGCGCCCGTTCCAGAAGCCGGTGCGGAACTTGACGTCGACGCCGTACGCGCTCGTGTCCTGCGAGATCACGAGCAGTTCTTTCACGCCCGCCTTGAACAGGTTTTCCGCTTCCTGCAGCACGTCGTGGATGGGACGCGACACGAGGTCGCCGCGCATCGACGGGATGATGCAGAAGCTGCAGCGGTGGTTGCAGCCTTCCGAAATCTTCAGGTAGGCGTAGTGCTTGGGCGTGAGCTTGACGCCGTGGTCCGGCACGAGGTCGATGAACGGGTCGTGCGGCTTGGGCAGGTGCAGGTGCACGGACTCCATCACTTCGGCGACGGCGTGCGGACCGGTCACCGCGAGCACCTTCGGGTGCACCTTGGTGATGATGTCGCTGCCCGATGCATCCTTCTTCGCGCCGAGGCAGCCGGTGACGATCACTTTGCCGTTTTCGGCCAGCGCCTCGCCGATCGCATCCAGCGATTCCTGCACGGCCGCGTCGATGAAGCCGCAGGTGTTGACGATCACGAGGTCCGCGCCGGCGTACGACTTGGCGGTCTCGTAACCCTCCGCGCGCAGCTGCGTGAGAATCTGTTCGGAGTCGACGAGCGCCTTCGGGCAGCCGAGCGAGACGAAACCAACCTTCGGCGGCACGGCATTGCCGGCGGCATCATGGGTGGCAGGGAGAGGGTTACGGCGGAGTTCTTGCATTGTCGGATTGCGGCAATAATTCGGGGCAATCCGCGATTGTACAGGAAGCGGGGGCGGAGGGAAATCGCCCGCATTCGAACGTCGCCCCTGCGAAGGCAGGGGCCCAATTTTCTTGGCGCTGCGGGAGCGCATGCAAACCTGGATCCCCGCCTGCGCGGGGATGACGGTTTTAGGGTTCCTGGCTTATTATTTTTTCTCCGGCGGCGCCACGAACGGGAACGCGCCGAACATCGCCTTGCTCTGGCTCTGCATCTGCTCCTGCATCTGCAGGAACAGGTTCTTGCTCTGGTCGATGTAGTTGTTCATCATGCCCTGCATCATCGGGCCCTGAATGTTCATGAACTGGGTCCACATCTCGTTGCTGAACGGCTTGCCTTCCATCGCGCCCGCGGCCGAGCCGACGAACTTGTTCTGGATGTCGGTGAACGCCTGCACGTTCTTTTCCAGGTAGGAACCCATCATGCCCTGCATCGCATGGCCGTAGTAGCGGATGATCTGGGACAGCACGCCGCTGGAGAACATCGGCACGCCGTGCGCTTCCTCTTCGAGAATGATCTGCAGGAGGATGCTGCGGGTCAGGTCGTCGTTCGTCTTGGCATCCACGACCGTGAACTCGTCGGCATCGAGCACGAGTTGCTTCACGTCGGACAAGGTGATGTAAGAACTGGTCTGGGTGTCGTACAGCCGGCGGTTCGGATACTTCTTGATCAGGCGTTCAGTGCTTTTTTTGACACTACTCATCTCATTTCCATGTACAGCGCCGTAGCGCATTTATTATGCGGCGACCGCGGGGATCTCCCGCGGCGTCTCCGATTCCAAGAGGATATCCGCTAAAAATACCACGTTGCGAACGCAGGTGCAGCAATTATTCACTGAGCAACTGAATGATTTCTTTCGCAACGTGGCCGCAGCCTCTTCATTCGGCCCTGGCCTTGACGTAACGGCCGGGCGCCGGCTCGATCGCCGGGAATTGCGCATTGCCCGGCTGCGCGGGCGGGGCGACTTCCTTGCCGCCGTGCTCGACGAGGAAGTTCGCCCATTCCGGCCACCAGCTGCCCTTCTTCTCGACGGCGCCGGCGTTCCACTCGGCCGCCGTCTTCGGCCGGGTACGGCCGCCCTCGTACACCCAGTAGCTGCGCTTGTTCTTCGACGCCGGGTTGATCACCCCCGCGATATGACCCGACGCGCCCAGTACGAAGCGGTTGTTCTTCGGCTTCTTCGGATTCAGCAGGCCCATCGACGCGAACGCCGCTTCCCACGGCACGATGTGGTCTTCCTTCGAGCCGTACAGGAAGGTCGGGCAATCGATCGCGCCCAGGTCGACCTTGCTGCCCGCCACCGTCAGCGCACCCGGCACCTTCAGCTTGTCTTCGAGATAGGTGTTGCGCAGGTACCAGCAATACATCGGGCCCGGCAGGTTGGTGCTGTCGGCATTCCAGTACAGCAGGTCGAACGCGGCCGGCGTCTTGCCTTTCAGGTAGTTTTGCTGGACATAGTTCCACACGAGATCGTTCGGGCGCAGCGCCGAGAACGTCGTCGCCAGGTCGCGGCCCGGCATCAGCCCGCCGCGCGACAGTTGCTGTTCGCGCAGCTTCACCTGGGTGTCGTCGACGAACACGTCGAGCACGCCCGTGTCGGAAAAGTCGAGCAGGGTCGTGAACAGGGAGAGGCTGGCGGCCGCCTTCTCGCCACGCGCGGCCAGTACGGCCAGCGCCGTCGCGGCGATCGTCCCGCCCACGCAGAACCCGAACACGTTGACCTTGTCCTTGCCCGCGATGGCGCGGGTGACGTCCAGCGCGCGGATCGCACCCTGCTCGACGTAATCGTCCCACGTCGTGGCGGCCAGGCTCTGGTCCGGGTTGCGCCACGAGAGCATGAACACGGTGTTGCCCTGCTCCACCATGTAGCGGACGAGGGAATTCTCCGGCTGCAGGTCGAGGATGTAGTATTTGTTGATGCACGGCGGCACCATCAGCAGCGGCACCTCGTGCACGGTCGGCGTCGTCGGCGTGTACTGGATCAACTGGAACAAATGATTCTCGAACACGACCGTGCCCGGCGTGACGCCGACGTTGCGGCCCACTTCGAACGCGGACTCGTCCGATTGCGAGATACGGCCCTTCTGCATGTCGGCCAGCATGTTTTGCAGGCCCTTCGTGAGACTCTCGCCCTTGGTCTCGATGATTTTCTGCTGGGCTTCCGGATTCGTCGCGAGAAAGTTTGCCGGTGACATCGCGTCGACGATCTGCTGCACGGCGAACCGGATCTTCTGCTTGTCGCGCGGCGGCGCCTCGACGGCCTCGGCCAGCGCCATGAGGAATTCCGAATTCAACAGGTAAGACGCGACGCCGTACGCGGACATCGCATTCGCCGCCCACTCCGGCGCGGAAAAGCGGCGGTCGCTGAACGACGGCAGCTTGCCGGTGACAAAGTTCTGCCACAGGGTCGTCGCCTTCCGCAGGTAATCGTCGCGCAGCGCTTCCAGCTTGCCCTTCGACAGCCCGGCGCCGATGTCCCCCAGCATCTTTGCCACCGGCGCGAACGCCGCCGTGCCGTCGGCCCCGTCAGGGAGTTTCATCAAGGACTGCCAGGCCGAGGGATCGGTGAATTGCGCGAACGGCGCCATCCAGGGTGCGGCAAGCATCTGCGGGGTAGCATCAGGCGTATTCATAAGGCGTCCATTGTGTAGAATCGTTTTATCGACAGCAACCGGAGCATCGCATGTGGATCGTAGCCATAGGATGGATGTACGTCGTGACCCTGATGGCGGCGACGGAGCCGACTGTGGTTGGCGGCATTATGACTTTTTTCGGCTATGGCGTGTTGCCATTCTCAATCGTTTTTTACCTTGCGGGATCGAGACGGCGGCGCGCCCGTGCGGCCCAGGCTGCCTTGCAGACGGCTGACGGCTCACCGGTCGTGCCCGTTGCGGGCTATGTGCCCGGCGCCGACGGTGGCGCTGCCGGACACGGCTGCGATGGCGGCAGCGCACACGGCGGCTGCGCGGGGCACTGAACGGCCCTTATTTCAACCAGATGAGGCTGGCCTGGCGGCCCGTTACGCCGTCGCGGCGATACGAATAAAACCAGTCGGCCTCGGTGGCCGTGCAGCGGTCGCCGCCATGGACGCGCGTGATCCCGTCGCGGGCCAGCATGCGACGCGCCAACAAAACCATGTCCGCCAGATACTTGCCCGGCCGGCCAGGATACGGCCGGAACGCATCCTCCACCTGACCCGGCAACGCGGCGTCGAATGCGGCCACCACGTCGGGACCGACTTCGAACGCGTCCCGCCCGATCGCCGGCCCGAGCCATGCCGTGATCTCGCCCGCGCCGGCCGCGCGCATGGCGGCGGCGGTCCGGCCGAGCACCCCACTTGCAAGCCCACGCCAGCCCGCGTGCGCGGCGCCCGCGACCTTGCCGCCCAGGTCCGCGAACAGCACGGGCAGGCAGTCGGCCGTCAGGATGGCGCAGACGACGCCCGGCGCCGTCGCGATGCTCGCGTCGCCTGTGCGCACGGGGCCGCCCGGCTGGACGCTCGCCGCATCGACGACGTCGGCGCCGTGCACCTGCGCGATCCACGCGGGCGGTCCCGGCAGGCGCGCGCGCAAACGCGCCCGGTTGGCCTGCACGGCCTCCGGGTCGTCGTTCACGTGCAGGCCCAGGTTCAGGCCTCCGGCCCCCTGCGCATCATCGTACGGGCCCGTGCTGACGCCCCCACGGCGCGTCGTGGCCAGTGCACCGAACGCGTCAGGCAGGTCGGGCCACTGGTTGCGCGCCGGATGAATCAGATCGGCGTCCTGCAGATCGGATTCCGGCATCAGATCGCTTCCGGTTCTTCGATCCCGGCCTGTTCCAGAAGTTCCGCGAAGTCGGCGGCCAGCGGCACGACCCACTCCATGTGCTCGCCGGTGGCCGGATGCGATAGACCCAGGCGGCGCGCCTGCAGGGCCTGGCGGTGGAAGAACGAACGCAGGTGCTGCTTGCCGTATACCGTGTCGCCGACGAGGCTGTAGCCCAGCGACTGCATGTGCACGCGGATCTGGTGCGTGCGGCCCGTCTCCAGGCGGCATTGCACGAGGGTGACGGGACGGCGGTCCAGCTCGCCCGTCTCGATCACTTCGTAGTGCGTGATGGCGGGCTTGGCCGACGGGCTGTTCGACACGGCCATCTTGACGCGGTCCTTGGCGTCGCGGCTGATCGCCGAGTCGATGGTGCCGTACGGGCGCGGCGTGCCCCACACGAGCGCGAAATATTCGCGCTTGACGGTGCGCGCCTGCAGCTGGCGCACGAGGTCGGTCTGCGCTTCCAGCGTCTTGCCGACGACCATCAGGCCACTCGTGTCCTTGTCGAGCCGGTGCACGATGCCGGCGCGCGGCACGGACACCAGCTGCGGGCAATGGTGCAGCAGACCGTTCAGCAGGGTGCCCGACCAGTTGCCCGAGCCCGGATGCACGACGAGGCCGGCCGGCTTGTTGACGACGATGATGGCGTCGTCCTCGTGCACGATGTCGAGTTCCATCGCTTCGGGCGTGTACGCGGTGTCCTCGGGCGCCGGCTGCGGCAGGACGGTGACCTTCTCGTCGCCGTAGGCCGTGCTCTTGCCCTTCGCCGCCTTGCCGTCGACGGTGATGTGGCCTTCGTCGAACCATTGCTGCAGGCGGCTGCGGGAAAACTGGGGCACCAGCCCGGCCACGACCTTGTCCAGGCGCTGCCCGCAGTGTTCGGGGACCAGTTCCAGGGTGATCGGAGAGTAGTCGGGACCACCGGAACCGACGTCGAGCTCGGCGTCGAGGTCCTCGTCCAGGTCGGGGTCAAAAAGGTTTTCCGCCGAATTCGGCGCAGCAGTTAATATCACATCAGTCCCATCGGCTATAATCAGCCGTTCGTTGAATCTCGGTAAAACTTTCTTGCAATAGAGCTTATGCAAAAAAAATTGTCTGTATTGGTCGTGACTAGCGTTCTGCTAAGTTTGTCAGCTTGCGGTTTGTTACCGGATAAATCCGACGAAAACAAGAACGTGTCAGCATCGAAATTATACGCTGACGCGCAGGAGGAAATGACGGGCGGTCACTACGAAGCCGCGATCAAGCTGTTCGAACGCCTCGAATCCAACTATCCGTTCGGCACCTACGCCGCCCAGGCGCAGATGGAAATTGCCTATGCGCACTACAAAGCGCAGGACCAGGGCGAGGCGCTGGCAGCCGTGGAACGCTTCATCAAGCTGCACCCGAACCACCCGCAGGTCGACTATATGTACTACCTGCGCGGCCTGATCAACTTCAACGACCAGATCGGCTTCCTCAGCTTCATCTACGCCCAGGATCCGACCGAGCGTGACCCGAAGGCGACCCGCGAGGCGTTCGCCGCCTTCAAGGAACTGGTCGACAAGTTCCCGAACAGCAAATACGCGCCGGACTCGGTCGCCCGCATGAACTACCTGATCAATGCGATGGCCGAGTACGAAGTGCACGTGGCGAACTATTACTACCGCCGCGGCGCCTACCTGGCGGCGCTGAACCGCGCCCAGGGCGCCGTCACGCAGTTCAGCGAAGCCACCGCGCGCGAAGAAGCGCTGTTCATCATGATCCGCTGCTACGACAAGCTGGGCATGTTCGACCTGCGCGACGACACGCAGCGCGTCTTCACGAAGAACTATCCGGACAGCCGCTTCACGGGCGGCAAGGGTACCGGCGACGCGCCGTGGTGGAAGTTCTGGGCGAAGGCCGGCCCGAAACCGGCGCCGAAAGACGCCGTGCAGTAATCACGACAATGCCCGCGCCAAGCGGGCATTTTTCTTTGCCCGACAAGTAAATTCAGGTCAGAGCACATTCCAGGTCAATGTCCGGGAGTACGTCGCTACGCCTAACGACAGGCAGCGCAACAGCGGTCCCCTGCGCCCCGACACCCTGACCTTCCTCGCCACGCGTAAAGCTTCCCTCAGAACAATTGCGGGAAAATGTGCCCTGACCCCGAATTTGACCCGTCAGTTTTCAACCCGCCGCCGGAACACCCACGCCCTGTCCGTCGACACGCTCCCGTCGTACGCGTAGCCGTCCACGTCGAACGCCTTCAGTCGCTCGGCGTCCGTGATGCCCTGCTCGGCCGCGTAGCGCGCCATCATCCCGCGCGCCCGTTTGGCGAAGAACGAAATGATCTTGTACCTGCCGTTCTTCCAGTCCTCGAACACGGGCGTGACCACCGGGACGTCCAGCAGCTTCGGCTTGACGGACTTGAAATACTCTTCCGACGCCAGGTTCACGAGGACCGGCGATCCCGCATCCTTCAGGTCCGCGTTCAGCGCGGCCGTCACGCGTTCGCCCCAGAAGGCATACAGGTCCTTGCCGCGCGGGTTGGCGAGGCGCGTGCCCATCTCCAGGCGGTACGGATGCATCGCGTCCAGCGGGCGCAGCACGCCGTACAGGCCCGAGAGGATGCGCACGCGGTCGCGCACATACCCGAGCGCGCGCGCGTCGAGCGTGCGCGCGGCGAGGCCCGTGTAGACGTCGCCGTCGAACGACATGATGGCCTGGCGGGCATCGGCATGGTCGGGATGCCAGTCGGCGTAACGGGTCACGTTCAGCACGGACAGCTGGTCCGAGATGTCCATCAGCGCGCCGATCTCGGCCGGCGACTTGGGTTTCAGGACCCGGATGAGGTCGGCCGCATCGTCGATGAAGCGCGGCGTCGAGCGTTCCTGGGTGGTGGGTGGCGATTCGAGGTCGAGGGATTTGGCGGGCGAAAGAACGATCAGCATCTTATGAAACACGTACAACGGGTAAAATTGCTGACATGATACCTGCTTCAGCCAAACTCATCGTCATCGACACCAACGTCTGCCTCGACCTGTTCGTTTTCCGCGACCCGCGCTGGGCGCCCCTGCTCGCCGCTCTGGAGTCCGGCCGGGTGCGCGCCGTGACCCGCGCCGACTGCCGCGACGAATACCGGATCGTGCTGCATTACTCGCACCTGCCGCTCGACGATTCGACGCGGCCGCACGCGGCGGCCGCCTTCGACGCCCTGATCGAGGTCGTGGCGCCGACGTCGCGCGCGTTGCGCCTGCCCGTCTGCACCGACCGCGACGACCAGAAATTCCTCGAGATCGCGCGCGATGCCGACGCCGCCGTCCTCGTCACCAAGGACAAGGCCCTGCTCAAACTGGCGCGCCGCGCCGCGCGCGAGAACCTGTTCCGCATCATGACGCCCGACGCCTGGGTCAAGACCGAGGCCCCGGCCACGGTAGAATGAGTCCAACCCCCTCCAACCCGTTCGCACCATGACCACACCCGTCCTGCAATCGCGCCTGCCGGCCGTCGGCACCACCGTGTTTACCCTGATGTCCGCCCTCGCCAACGAGCACGGCGCCGTCAACCTGGGCCAGGGCTTCCCCGACTTCGATTGCGACCCGCGCCTGCTGGACGCCGTCGATGCCGCCATGCGCGCGGGCCACAACCAGTACGCGCCGATGACCGGCCTCCCGGTGCTGCGCGAGACCATCGCCGCGAAGCTCGCCGCGCTGTACGGCCACGCGTACGACGCCAACGCCGAGATCACGGTCACGGCCGGCGCCACGCAGGGCATCATCACGGCGATCCTGTGCGCGGTGCATCCGGGCGACGAGGTGATCGTCATCGAACCGTGCTACGACAGCTACCAGCCGTCGATCGTGATGGCCGGCGGCGTGCCGGTGCCCGTCGCGATGCGCGTCGACGAGAACGGCTACAGCGTGCCGTGGGACGCGGTGGCCGCCGCCGTCACGCCGCGCACGCGCATGATCGTCGTGAACACGCCGCACAACCCCACGGGCACGATCCTGCGCCAGGCCGACCTCGACGCGCTGGCCGGCATCGTCGGCGGCACCGATATCCTGGTGCTGTCCGACGAAGTCTACGAGCACATGGTGTACGACGGCCAGCCGCACGCCTCGGTGAGCCGCCACCCGGTGCTGGCGGAGCGCGCGTTCGTCGTGTCGAGCTTCGGCAAGACGTACCACGTGACGGGCTGGAAGGTCGGCTATGTGGCGGCGCCGGCGCCGTTGATGGCGGAATTCCGCAAGGTCCACCAGTACAACGTCTTCAGCGTGAACACGCCGATGCAGGCGGGCCTGGCCGGCTTCATGCGCGACCCGGCGCCGTGGCGCGACCTGCCCGCGTTCTACCAGCGCAAGCGCGACCTGTTCCGCGCCGGACTGGCGCACACGCGTTTTACCCTGCTGCCGGCGGACGGCACCTATTTCCAGTGCGTGCGCTACGACGGGATCTCGGATCTGTCGGAGTCGGAATTCGCGCAGTGGCTCACGCGCGAGATCAAGGTGGCCGCGATTCCGGTGTCGGCCTTTTACAGCAGGCCGACGGAGTCCGGGATCGTGCGGTTCTGCTTTGCCAAGAAGGATGAAACGTTGAACGTTGCGCTCGAACGCCTCGCGCATGTGTAGGGTGGGCACCACGTGCCCACGCGTTCGACCTACGCCGGCACGACCGCGGCATTTTGCGCTGTCGTGTATCGCCGCGTGGGCACGGCGTGCCCACCCTACGTTGGCGGTACGGTCAATTCAATGTGAAAGCTGCTGGATACGCCGCTCCACGAACCCCAGCAATTCCTGCGACAGGCCGCCGCTCGCGCGGGCGCGCTGGAACGCCTCCAGCGCTTCGCCGTTGCGCTTCTCGGCCTGCAGCGAGATGCCGAGGCCCATCCACCACACGCCGTTCGACGGCATGGCGCGCAAGGCCTGCTGGTACTGCTCGGCCGCTTCGCGGTGGCGCTGCTGGCGGGCCAGCGCGGCCGCCAGGAAGGCGCGGTAGTCGGCATCGTTGCCCGCGTAGGGCAGCGTGCGCGTCAGGGTGTCGATGCCGTTGCCGCCCCGCTCGATCTGCAGGCGGGCCAGCAGCATCGCCATCGCGGGCTGGCGCGCGTCCAGCGTGAGGCCCAGCTGCAGCTGGCGCATCGCCTCGTCCGGGCGGTTCGCCTCGATCAGCAGGCCGACCAGCGTCTGGCGCGCCGCCTCGTGCTTCGGTTCATACTTCAGCGCCTGCTCGAGTGCGGCGACGGTCTCGATCATGCGGCCTTCCTGCAGGCTCGCCAGCGCGCGCCGGTACTCGCCTTCGGCGCGCTGGGCGCCGGTCTCCTGGCGGCCCGGGGCGCTCCGCCTGCCCTTGGGCGCGGCGTCGTCGTGCGCGGCCGCGCGCGCGGCGGCCAGCATGGCGGCGGACGTCTTCTTCGGGGACTTGCCGCGCGCGGCCAGGGCCTGCGCCATGGCGCGGCGCGCGTCGCGGGCTTCCGCGCTGTCCGGTTCCATCGGCGCCACGTCCTGGGCGCGCACGGCCGCCACGTTCGCCGCCTTGTCGGCCTTGCGCGCAGCGGCTTTCTCTGCCGCCAGACGCTTGCGTTCCGCGCGGCGTTCGGCGCGCGTCATGTCCTTCGTTTCCGGCGCCTCGGCAGCGGCCGGCGGCGTGACGGGCGCCGCGCGTGGCGCTGCCACCGGTGCGGCGACGGGCGCCTGCACCGGCCCGCTCACCACCGGCAGCGCCTGGACGGGGCCCGTGACGACCGGCGCCACGCTGGCGGCGGCGATGGGCGCCGGCGCGGCAACCACCGGCTGCGGGACGCGGTGCAACCGGGTCCAGCCCAGCCAGCCCAGCGCGATCGCGACGACGGCAGCGCCGGCCGCGGCCGCGATCAGGCGCCGGCCCGGCCGGGCCGGGGCGCGCTCGACGGGCTTCACCTGGCCGGGCAAGTCGCCGTTCTTCGGCGTGCCGCGCGCGTCCAGGTCCTGCAGCATCTTGTTAATCAGGCTCATTCCGGCTCCCCGTCAATGGCTCAGCGCCCACGCCAGGCCCGCGGCGGCGCCGGCCAGCGCGAGTGCGGACGCGGCCCACGGCCACAGGCGGCGCCTGCTCGTCGCGAGCGTGTCGCGCGCGGCCAGGCTCACGTGCGCGCGCGCGACCTGCTGGCGTCCCTGGCCGTAGCACAGCATCAGCGCCTTGTGCGCGAGGATGTTGACGAGGCGCGGCACGCCGCCGCTGGCCCCGTACAGGCGCGCCACGGCGCCGCGCGAGAACAGGCGCGCGCCATCATATCCCGCCACGCGCAGGCGGTGCGCCACGTAGTAATCGAGGTCGTCGCGGCTCAAGGGGCCGAGGTGGTAGTGGAAGGTGATGCGCTGGGCGAGCTGGCGGATCGATTGCAGTTCCAGTTTGCGGTTCAGCTCCGGCTGGCCGAACAGGACGATCTGCAGCAGCTTGCGCTTTTCCGTCTCCAGGTTCGTCAGCAGGCGCAGCGCCTCCAGCGTCTCGACGGGCATCGCCTGCGCCTCGTCGAGGCACAGCAGGACGCGCTTGTCTTCTCCCGCCAGTTGCAGCAGCCGGTGCGTGATGGCTTTCAGAACCTGGTGCTGGTCGGCGTCCTTGTCGTAGCCGACTTCCAGCTCGTCCGCGAGCGCCAGCATCAGCGTGCGCGGTTCGAGGTACGGGTTCGGGATGTACGCGGTAACGAATTCCGGGCCCAGGGTCGCCATGAACTTGCGGCACAACAGGGTCTTGCCGGTGCCGACTTCGCCCGTGATCTTGATGAAGCCCTCGCCGCCGCGCGCCGCGACGAGCAGCGTGTTCAGGGCTTCCTGCGAATGCGGGGCGCCGAAGAAGAAGCTGGTGTCGGGCGTGATCCCGAACGGCAGCTCGCGCAGGCCGAAGTGGGCCGTGTACATTTAACGGCTCCCCCGTGTACGCGGGTCGAGCTGCTCGATGCGGCGGTTCGTGTCGAGCAGGTCGTCGTTCCAGTTGTTGATGCCTTCGACGATGGTCGGCTTGATCAGCACGACCAGTTCGCGCTTCTGGTTCACGCGCTTTTTGGCGCCGAACAGCGACGACAGCACGGGCACACCGCCGGTCCCCGGAAGCTGCGAATCGTCGGCCGTCGACGACTGGCGCATCAAGCCGCCGATGGCGACGACCTGGCCGTTCTGGCCGCGCACGATGCTGTCCAGTTCCGACGTGGCCGACGCCGCGAGCGGCAGGTTCAGGCTGCCGGCGGTGCCCAGGTTGACGGACTTGTTGATCGTCGAGACCTGGCTCACGGACGGGTGCACGTGCAGCAGGATGTTGCCCTTCTCGTCGATCTGCGGCGTGACGTCGAGGACGACGCCGGAGAAGAACGGCTGCAGGGTGACGCTCGGCGACGTGACGTTGCCGGTCGTCGTGGAGTTCGTGGTCGTCTGCACGCCGGTGACGTAGAACTCGTCGGTACCGATCTTCAGCACGGCCTTCTGGTTGTTGACGGCCGCCACGCGGGGGCTCGACAGCACGTGCACGGTGCCCTGCGTCTCGAGGAACGAGATCAGCGCCGCGAAGTTCGCCGTCTGCACGGCGAGGCCGAACATCGAGCCGGCCGCCCCCGCCGCATTCGACAGCGAGAAGCCGGTGCTGGCCGACAGGCCCGTGCTCGGGTCGTTGATCACGGCCGGCTGGCCGCCGCCGAACGGCAGCGGCGTGAGCGTGGCGCCCGGCGCGATCAGGCCGCCGGAGACGCGGTTGTCGTGGCCGCTCCTGATCGACGCGAACGAGGCCCAGTTGACGCCGCTCTGGTAGCTGTCGTTCAACTCCACTTCGAGGATCTTCGCTTCCAGGATCACCTGGCGGTCGACGGCGAGCTGCGTGGCCTTCAGGTAGGCGTCCACGTTGCGCAGTTCGTCCGGCATCGCGCGGATCACGAGCACGCCCGACTGCGGGCTGACGACGACGCTGCGGCCGCCCTCCTTCGGTCCCACGATGGCTTCGATGGCCAGTTTCAGGTCGCCCCAGAAATCGTTCGCGGACGTGGTCGAAACGTCCGTGCTCTCCTGCTGCGAGTTGTTCTGGCCGTTGGGGTTGTTCGGGTTGTTGCCGTTGTTGTTCTGGTTGTTGCCGTTGTTGTTCTGGCCCTGGTTGTTGCCGTTCCCGTTGCCGTTCTGGTTGTTGACCGCGTTCGAGACCGACGTCGACGTCACGCGCGTGCTCGACGAGCCCGCGCGTTTGCCGACCAGGTAGTTCACGTGGAACATCTTGGTCTGCATCGTCAGCGGCTTGATCGAGATGCGCGTGCCGTCGATCTTGTAGTCGTAGCCGTACATCTCGCGGATTGCATCGAGCGTCTCCGGCAGGGTCACGTCCTTCAGGTTCGCCGTGATGGCGCCGGCGACGTCCGGATGCACGAGGATGTTGTAGCGCGTGCCCGCCACGATCGAGCGGAAGAACTGCTGCGCCGGCACGTTGTTGAAGGAGACGTTGAAACGCTCTTCCAGCGCGGGCCGCGCCTTCGGCAATTGCGTGGCCAGCGCGGCGGCCGGCGGCAGCAGCGCGTCGGCCACGGCCGCGTCGACGGTCGGCGCGGCCGCCGGACGCTTGCTCGCGCCGCTCGCCATCTCGCCCTTGATCTTGTCGTAGGTGGTCGAGCTGGGCGTCGTCTGGCAGCCGGTCAGCGCAATGAGCGCCAGGACCGCGGCGGTCAACGCCGCCATGGAACGCATCGGGGTACGCTTGTCGTTCATCCTCATCCTTTGTCAGCGCCGCACGGTGACCGTTGCGGCGTGGTCGCCCTTGATGCTTTCCGTCGCCTCGGCGAACAGGCGCAGCACCTGGCGTTCGCGGCCGCGCAGCAGTTCCACCTCGTTCTCGCCGATGCGCACGACCTTCGCGCCGCGGAAGCTTTCGCCCTGGCGCACGGTCTCGCCGTCGATGACGGCCACGTGGCGTCCACCGGCGGCGCGCCCGATCAGGATCGACTGCAGCTGCGGACCGCTGCTCGCGGCCAGCGGACCGGTAGCGACCGGCGTGGCGGCGGCGGGCGGCCTGGTCGGGTCCTGCAGACCCTGCGCATGCGCGCCGGTCGCCAGCAAGATCGCAAGGCATGCGGCGCCGAGGGCCGGCTTCATCGTCGTCGGAATCACAGCTTCATCCATTTCGGGTCCAGGCTCAGGGTGTACAGCGTCAGGGTCAGGCGCACGTTCGGATACGCTTCCGCATCCAGCTGCGCCTTGCCCCAGAACAGCTGGGTGGGCAGCGTTTCCAGCGCGTGCATGTAGTCGACCATGTCGAGATAGCTGCCGCGCACCGTCAGTTCGACGCCGTGGCGGTACAGCAGGTCGGGCGATTTCACGACGGGCGGCGGCGGGGTCGCAGCGGCCGGGGCGCCGTTCGCGGGCGCAGGCGCCGGCGATGCCGCGGGCGCCTGCGCCTGCGTCGAGCCGTCGGCCAGCATCGTCACCGGGAGCGTCCTCAGCGACACGAGCTTCAGGCGCCCGTTCGCGCGCAAAATCGTTTCCAGCAGCGGCGCGATGCGTTCCGGCGGCACGAGGCCTTTCTGCATCGTGCGCAATTCGTCGCTCGTGCGCGCCGTCTCGGCCCGCAGCCCGCCCAGGCGCTTGCGCAGCGCCTCGTTCGGATCGTTGCCGTAGGCGCGCGCCTTGCCCGCGATGTCGGCGGCGACACCGTCGACGGTGATGGCCTGCTGCTGCAGGGTCGAACGCAGCGCGTCCGTCTTGCGCGCCAGCGGCGACAACACGAGGGCGTTCGCGAGGTACACGACCACGACGACCGCGGCGCCGAACGCCATGATGCGTTCGCGCGGCTGCAGCGCTTCCACGCGCGCCGTGAACTGGAGCCAGCGGCGCTTCATGGCTGGCCTCCGGTGGCCGGCGTCGGCGCCGCCGTGGCGGACGACTGCAGGCTGAATTCGACGTACGGCGCGGGCGCATCGGTCTCTTTGCCGTCGGCGCCGCGCACCTTGACGGTGGTCGCCTGGCCGATCTGCATGCTGCCCACCGGCTTGCCCTGCAGGACGCGTTCATTGCGCAGGCGCGCCAGGTAGCCCGGCACGAGTGCGGGATCGAGCGCGCGTCCGCGCACGCCGATCTCCGTGCCGGCGCCGGTGATGGTCACGCCGGTCAGCCACAGGCCGTCGACGCTCTGGCGCGCGAGCGCGCGGAAGTATTCGGCATAGCCTTCGGTATTGCCCAGGTCACCGCGCCGGATCACATCGGCCACGCGCTGCAGCGCGTCGTGTTCAAGCTGGGCCTCGGCCAGCTCGGCTTCGAGGCGGCTGTCCTTCGTGCGCGGCGCGAATTCGGCGGCGGCGGCTTCCAGGCGCTTCTGCGCGGCCTGCACCTTCTGCTCGCCTTGCGCGACCTGCTTTTCCAGGCCCATCACGCGCACCTTGGCATAGACGCCCGTCCCGACGAGGACCAGCACCAGCGTGGCGAAGGCGGCGGCCATCGCATTGGCCGAGAAGATCTTCTTCTGCGGCTGGAAAGCAGGATTGAAGAGGTTGATCTGCTGGCTCATGCCGCGCCCTCCTCCAGGCGCAGCGCGGCCCCGATGGGCACGAAGAACCGTTGCTGGCGGGTCGGGTCGGACAGCTCTGGCACGCGTTCGAGGTCGAGCACATTGGCCAGGTCGAGCGTCTCGACGCGCGTGTACAGGTTGCTCGACAGGTATTCGTCGAGGCCCGTGGCGCCTGTGGGCGCCAGCACGAGCTTGGCCACGCTGATGAACGAGAACTGACGGTCGAAATTGTCGAGGGAGCGCTGCAGCTCCAGCGTGATCTTGTCGAAGGCCTGGTGCTTGCGGTCGTGATCGTCGTCGAGGAGCAGCGCCAGGGTCACGTCGATGCGGCGCGACAGGTACAGTTCGCCGCGCCACGACACGGTCAACAGGCCGCCGTCCTCGCCGAACGACAGCAGCGCGATGCCGCGGCCGTCCTGCTCCAGCAGCGCGGACACGTTACGCTGGGCCATCTCGGGGACGTCGATCGCGCGCAGCTTGACCTTGGCCGCGTTGAACATCTTCTGGCGCGCGCTCACCACGCTGTTGCGCGCCGCGATGGCGAACACGCTCTGCTGCGGACGCACGACGGCGTTCGGGTCGAGCGGGACGTCGAGGACGTCGAACGTGGCGTCGTCGATGGGAAAATCGAGGATGTCCTTGAGGCGCCAGCGCATGGCGCTTTTCAATTCTTCGCGCGGGACGTTCGGCGACTCGACCGACATGAACTGGTAGTCGCCGCCCGCCAGCACTGTCGTGCAGCGGTAGCTTGCGCTGTGCATGTCCTTCGCGGCCTTTTCCAGCGCGTCCGCGGACGGGGCGCCGGGGAAGAAGGTGGCGTGCGTCACGGAAGGCTTGGCGCCATCGCCCGCGCCACGGCGCACGCTGGCCGCCGCGATCCCGTCGCGCTGCGGCACCATGGCCAGCCAGGCTGCGTTGTTCTGTGCTTTACTGAAAAAACCCATGCGTGGCGATGGTTATCCGTGACTTGGTCGAGATAGCGGCAATAGAGGCTTGATTATATTCAAGCGGTAGGAAAATCCGATACCAAATTTTTACTCTGGGAGAATATATTTGGTTTTCCGTGTGGAACTACTAATGGGTGTGGTCAATACGCTGCATTCCCAGCTTCGCACTGCCAGTTCCGGAAACAAAAACGGCGCCGAAGCGCCGTTTTTGTCAATGCTCGTGCATTTATTCGCAGTCGGCTGCCGTCAACGTACCCGTCGTGCCCAGCTTGATCGTCGGCGCGGCGGTTGCCGACGCCGGCTCCTTGTACTTGACAAAGCACTTGAGACCGGTCGGGGAACTCGCGGCGCTGCGCGGAATGATCATGATCTCGTCGGCGCCGGTCGAAACCGAATTGGCATCGTTTGCATGGTTCGGGCCATAGACAGTGTAGTCATCCGACACACCGGCAGCATCGGCCAGACCGGTGTCCGCCTTCGGGTAGCCGGAAGCGAAGGTCGTCTGGTAGGTGATCGTTTTGCCTTCCATCGACAGCGTCGTCAGCGCGGCACCGGTATTGACCAGATACTTGCCGTGAGCCATCGCCGCCGTTGCAGCCAGCGAACCTTTCGCCGCATTCAAGCTGGCCAGGCGAGCATCGCCGCCGAGGCTTGCAAACTTCGGCAACGCCGTCGCAGCCAGAATGCCCAGAATAACGATCACGACGATCAACTCGATCAAGGTGAAGCCGCCCTGTGCATTATTCTTGATACTTACTTTCATGCTCTCTCCGATTTAGGTGCGGCGTTCCCGGCCGCATGGGTTAGATTTACCGACCGCCTTGCACATCGATTTCATTCAATGCAAGGCTCATCGTTTGTTTCCCTGCGTCAGCAGGAGTTCGAGTGAATTCTACCTTGAACCTGGGCAATTCGGATTTGCCTGAAGCAAATCTTTCTCGTTCCGAGGTGAGATAGACAAGGGTTTTGTCGCGTAGGTTAAACACCCACCCGTTTTGTGCCACACGGCCCGTTCCGGGCAGTGCAAATTCGCCAAGATAATCGGCCGGCGGACGGGTCAGCAGGCGGATCGGGTTCTGCTCCGCCAGCGTCGCCAGCGTTTCAGGATGTCCCTGCGCCAGCGCGCGCGTGACTTCGACCCGCAACGCCGTGCGCAGCGCGGCGACGGTC
>JBJMVU010000467.1:0-3212 GCA_045810485.1 Massilia sp.
ATGGTCTTTTCCAGGTTGATGATGTGGATCTTGTTGCGATGACCGAAGATGAACGGGGCCATTTTCGGGTTCCAGAAACGGGTCTGGTGGCCGAAGTGAACACCGGCTTCCAGCATTTCGCGCATAGTGACAGACATTGTAATTCTCCAGGGTTGGTTTCTTGAACAACGGCCGGTACACCCTTTCGGGCACCCTTGTCGGCCGCGTTCGCGATTTAAAAAAAGCCCGATTTCACGAGCTTGCCCGATACGAACACGAGCAACCCGAGATTCTAGCGGGATTTGACGCGAATTTCAAGCTTGCGCATGCATGTCCCTTCCCGGCCCGCCTCCCGCCGGCGGCCCGACCGGGAGATGAATCACATATAATGACCGGCACAGAACTTATCGCAGAACGGATTAATATGGCAATTTCCATCAAGACCCCGGAAGACATCGAAGGCATGCGCATCGCCGGCCGCCTCGGCGCCGAGGTCCTCGACTACATCACGCCCTACGTCAAACCGGGCGTGACCACCGGCGAACTGGACCGTCTGTGCCATGAATACATGGTCAATGTGCAAGGCACCGTCCCCGCGCCGCTGAACTATGCGCCGCCGGGCTACCCGCCCTTTCCGAAAGCCGTCTGCACCTCCGTCAACGACGTGATCTGCCACGGCATTCCGGGCGACAAGGTCCTCAAGAATGGCGACGTCGTCAACATCGACGTCACCGTCATCACGAAGGATGGTTACCACGGCGACAACAGCCGCATGTTCTTCATCGGCGAACCGTCGAAGCTGGCGCGCCGCCTGGCCGACATCACCTACGAATGCATGTGGCTGGGCATCAGCAAGGTGAAACCGGGCGCGCACCTGGGCGACATCGGCCACGTGATCCAGCAGCACGCGGAAAACGCCGGCTATTCCGTCGTGCGCGAGTTCTGCGGCCACGGCATCGGCAAGGTATTCCACGAAGAACCGCAAGTGCTGCACTACGGCCGCCCGGGCACGGGCGAGGAGTTGAAGGCCGGCATGATCTTCACGATCGAGCCGATGATCAACGCGGGCCGCCGCGAGATCCGCGAAATGCCGGACGGCTGGACGATCAAGACGAAGGACCGCAGCCTGTCGGCGCAGTGGGAACACATGATCCTCGTGACGGAAACGGGCTATGAGGTGCTGACGACGTCGGCCGGCACCCCGCCGCCGCCGGCGATCGTCCAGCCGAAAGACACCATCGCCGCCTGATTCCACACCTGTTCAGCTCATGTCCACCGCCACCATCGCCCCGCAACCCCTGCAGCCGCTGCAGCTGAAACAGCGCCTGAAAGCCGAGCGCCAGCTCGTCATCGCCGAGTTCCGCGAGAACGGCAAGCCGGAAAAACTGTTGCGCGGCCTGCGCCACAGCGTGGACGGCGTGCTGGCGGACGCGTGGCACGCGGCGGGCCTGCCGCCCGACGCGGCCCTCGTGGGCGTGGGCGGCTACGGCCGCGGCGAGCTGTTCCCGCATTCCGACGTCGACCTGTTGATCCTGCTGGGCAATCCGCCCGACGCGATCGCGCGGGCGAAGCTGGAAAACTTCGTGCAGCTCCTGTGGGACCTGGGCCTCGAGATCGGCCACAGCATCCGCACGGTGGACGAGTGCATGACGGAGTCGGCGGCCGACATCACCGTGCAGACGAGCCTGCTCGAAGCCCGCCTCGTGACGGGCAGCGAAGCCGTCTTCAACGACCTGCTGCGCCGCTACGACGAGGCGATGGACGCGCAGGCCTTCTTCCAGGCCAAGACGGCCGAGATGCGCCTGCGCCACGCCAAGTACGAATTCACCCCGTTCTCGCTGGAGCCGAACGTCAAGGAAAGCCCGGGCGCGCTGCGCGACCTGCAGGTGATCCTGTGGGTCGCCAAGGCGGCGGGCCTCGCGAATTCCTGGAGCCAGCTCGCGATCCGCGGCCTGATCACGCGCGAGGAAGCGCGCCAGCTGATGGAAAAGGAGCGCGCCTTCAAGGACATCCGCATCCGCCTGCACCTGCAGACCAACCGGCGCGAAGACCGCCTCGTCTTCGACGTCCAGACGGCCATCGCGGAAACGTTCGGCCTCACGTCCACGGGCGCAGGCCTGGAGGCGCGCCGCGCCAGCGAATTCCTGATGCAGAGATATTACTGGGCCGCGAAGACGGTGACCCAGCTGAACACGATCCTGCTGCAGAACATCGAGGCGCACCTGTTCCCCACGCCGTCGCAACCGGTGCCGATCAACCCGCGCTTCAACGAAGTGGGCGGCTTCATCGACATCGCCGCGGACGACACGTTCGAGACGATACCGTCCGCCGTGCTGGAAATCTTCGTGCTGATGACGGAGCGCCCGGACATCAAGGGCATGACCGCGCGCACGATGCGCGCCCTGTGGCATGCGCGCACCCTCATCGACGACGCGTTCCGCACGAATCCGCAGCACCGCGCGCTGTTCCTGCGCGTGCTGCAGGCGCCCGTGGGCCTCGTGCATGCGCTGCGCCGCATGAACGACATGGGGATCCTCGGCCGCTACCTGCCGAACTTCCGCCGCATCATCGGCCAGATGCAGCACGACCTGTTCCACGTGTACACGGTCGACCAGCACATCATGATGGTCGTGCGGAACATGCGGCGCTTCACGATGACGGAGCATGCGCACGAATACCCGTTCTGCAGCCAGCTGATCGCCAATTTCCGCGACCGCTGGCTGCTGTACGTGGCCGCCCTCTTCCACGACATCGCCAAGGGCCGCGGCGGCGACCACTCGGAACTGGGCAAGACGGACGCGCGCGAATTCTGCCGCGACCACGCCCTGTCCGAGGAAGACACGGAACTGGTCGTGTTCCTCGTCGAGCACCACCTGACGATGTCGGTGGTCGCGCAAAAGCAGGACCTGTCCGACCCGGACGTGATCCAGTCCTTCGCCCGCCTCGTGCGCGACGAGCGCCACCTGACCGCGCTGTACCTGCTGACGGTGGCCGACATCCGCGGCACGAGCCCGAAAGTGTGGAACGCGTGGAAGGCCAAGCTGCTGGAAGACCTGTACAAGATGACCCTGCGCGTGCTGGGCGGCGAGCCGCCGTCGGCCGACCGCGAACTGCGCACGCGCCAGCAGGAAGCGCTGGCGACCCTGCGCCTGTTCGGTCTCGCACCGGATGCGCACGAAGCCTTGTGGAAGCAGCTCGACATGGCCTATTTCCTGCGCCACGACGCGTCCGAC